>JAPLNJ010001227.1 GCA_026692885.1 Planctomycetota bacterium
TCGAACTGACAACCTACCGGACCGGTGATGGGGCTCCGGCTGGCACCTACGTGGTGACGCTGGAGTGGAAGCAAGCCGGCGATCATCCGGAGCAGGGAGCGGAACGGCTGCCTCCGGTCTACGGCGATCCGAGCACCTCGAAGCTGCGAGCAACCGTGGCACCCGGCCCGAATGAGCCCCTGGTCCTGCAGTTATCCGCCAGACCCTGACCCCGCCCCTGAGGAGCATGCCGATGACAAGATCAATTCAACGCACCGGGTTTACCTTGGTTGAGCTGCTGGTGGTGATCGCCATCATCGGCATCCTAGTTGCGCTGTTGCTTCCTGCGATTCAGGCCGCGCGGGAATCTGCTCGCCGCCTCCAGTGCAACAACAACCTCAAGCAGATTGGCGTCGCCTTGCAGAACTACGAGGGAACTTACCGCACTTTCCCCCCCGCGTCGCTCGGTCCGTCCTCGAGCACGGCGCCGACGCCTCCGTATCGTCACGGCTGGGTCGCCATGACCTTGCCAATGATCGAGCAGCGCGGCCTCCAGCAGGTATACAGTTTCGACGCGAGCTGGTACGACCCACCGAACGCCAACCTGATCGTGATTCCGCTGCAGGCATTTAGCTGCCCGTCCGCCGACTTGGGGCGGACCGCGACCTCGAAATCGCCGGCCTTCGGCACGCGGACCGCGGCAGCCTGGGACTACGGTAGCGTGAATGTTTCATCCTACGTCCCAGGCTACTCCGGAACCGCCAACGCAGAACGGCGGAAGGGGGTCATGAACGATCGTGAAGGCTCCACCGTCGCCGCCATCCTGGACGGCACGTCACATACGCTGATGGTCTCCGAGTGTGCAAACCGACCCCAGCTTTGGGTCATGGGCCGGAAGCGGACAGACATCACGGCCGACACCAGCAACTACCCGGCGGGTCTGGTCGGGCCGGGAGAAACCACGGGGGGCGTGTGGGCTGAACATCAGAAGGCGGTCTCGGTCGGGGGTGCCAGCGGGGACGGGACGACGACCATCGGTGGCGGCCCCTGTGCCATCAACTGCACCAACGACTGGGAAATCTATGCCATGCACCCCGGAGGCGCAAATGGGTTGTTCGCCGATGGCTCGGTCCGATTTCTGGACGCCAGCATGCCGATCACGGTCCTGGGCGCCCTCTGCAGCCGAGCCGGCGGCGAAGATACAGGCTCCCAGTGACGGAATCCGTCTCAGCACCCATTCACGGAACGTATTATGCGACGATCGTCCGCCACTGGTTATACGCCGGGAAGTAGCCCGGCCATTGCGAGAGCGATCGGCCACCTGGACATCGGACACCAATTGTCCATCCTCGACCTGATCGCCAGATTGAATCGCGAAACAGGCATGACGATCATCGCTGTGTTTCACGAATTGAATCTGGCAGCGGAGTATTGCCAGCGACTACTGGTGCTCGATCGGGGCCGCGTGGCCGCGGTGGGCGAGCCCACCGAGGTCCTGACGGCCGAAACCATCCTGACGGTCTTCGGCGCGGCCGTGCGTGTCGATCGGAATCCGCTGTCCAATAAACCGCAGGTGGTCGTCACGGCGGGACGCAGTCACGGCCCGGTGCTGGCGGGACCGATCGCCACGAATTCACCACAGCCGACTTGTCAGCGGGGGAGCTGAGGCGTATGGTCTGCACTCCATAGCATCCAACGTTGCTTCGTTCGTGGAAGGGGGATCAGAATGGTCGGTGGCTTGACTCGGCGTCACTTGGTTCAGCTTGGTGCTGTTGTGCTCGCAATACTGCAGCCGCTCACCACGCAAGAGGCGGCAGAAACAGCGGGGGCGGCCACGAAGCCCGGTCAGACAAGGCAACCGACGAAGGAAACAGGAGACGCGACGGACATGACGATTGTGGTGCGGCCGATCGGAGTTGTGCATTCGCCCTATAAGGTCGCCAAGGGCACGCCCATTCAAGGTACTTTCGGCGACCAGACGGAGGCCTGGATTGAGCTCCAGACAAAGTACGTTGCCGGTCTCAAGGATCTGGAGGGTTTCAGCCACGCTATTCTGCTCTACCACTTCCACAAATCGGACAAGGAGGAGATCGTGGGCAGCCCTTATCTGGAGAAGCAGGCCCACGGCATCTTCGCGACCCGGAGCCCCCATCGGCCCAATCACCTAGGGCTGTCGGTGGTCAAGATCCAGCGGATCGAAGGCCCGCGGCTGTACTTCACGGAAGTCGACATCTTGGACGGAACGCCCGTGCTTGACATCAAGCCTTACGTCAGGCAGTTCGACTGCCGAGATAACGCGGTGAGCGGATGGATCGAGAAGCATTTCCAAGATGGGCGACGGCCCGAGGGCAAAGTGGCCGAGTAGAAGCTCAGCGTGCCTCAGTGTCCGCCGAGCGAACCGCCTGGGCAGCGAGTCTGCCTCGTAGGCCAGGGTGTTACGGCTCATTGCCGGCCCGTGTACACATCGCCCGATAGGCCGTCTGATCTATCGTCTCCGCCACCAACTTGACTGACCCGTCGCCCGCCAGGAACATCGTCCCCGCGGGGTGATAGCTGCTGAAGTTCTGCATCGGCGCGGACGGCGAATTGGGCGGCGTGCTGGAAACGGCCACAATGCGACCCGGAGCATGCGCCGCGCCGGCCATCACGCCCAGCCACGTCGATGGGAAAAACTTGGAACTGCGTTCCCCAACGATGAGCGTTTGACTCAGGCCGTCAGTAAAGTCGGCGAAGCGGAAGCTGCGTTGGAAGACGAAGGAGCCGTCTCCCACGCAGTCGCCAGTCCCCCCGCAAACCGTGGCCATCGTGACAGTACCGAACACGCCGAGGTAATTTGCGGAAGCTATCTCGACTGGCACATAGCCGGGACTGTAGTTCGGCGCGGGCGTGGGCCCGGCGTCCAAGAGGAACGTCTTCTGTCCGGTGTCGGAAGGACATCGATAGGTCTCGATCATCGTCGTCCTGGCGATCTGGTTGACGGGGTCCGTGATCGGCAACTCGCAACGTACGAGATTCTCCGACACGCTCTGCTGTTCGAGAAGCGGCAAGGCGAAGGAAGCCCAACCCCAACCCGGTCTGCCAAGCCAATAGGGCATTCCAGTACTGGGATGCGTGGCCAGCCAGCCCGGAGGAAGCACCCGGTGCGTTTCGTGGTAGAGGTGTAAGGCGATGCCAATCTGCTTCAGATTGTTGGAGCACTGCGCTCGCCGGCTTGCTTCCCGGGCGGCTTGGACCGCAGGCAGTAAGAGACCGACCAGCACGCCGATGATTGCGATCACCACCAGCAGTTCAACTAAGGTAAATGCAGAGCGGGGATGATTCATGATGCGTTGACTCTCTCGGAAAGAGGGACGAGACTCAAGAACGTGGCGACCGGGGCAGCGTCCGCAACGAGGCGCGACACAGGCCCGGTCCGCTGCGGGAAGCGGCCAACGACCGAGCAAGAATGCCTTTGCGCACGGATCGCGCGAGGGCGCAGGCAGATCGAGCCGCGCACAGCCCGAGCACACGACGCGCTGTCAAACGGGATTGATAGACGAGGCCGCTACGAGCTTCGGCGGCGGAACAGGTGGCGGAATTCGGACGCTCACCAAGCGGATCGTGCGGCTGACGTAATGGTCCAAACAGGCAGGCTCCGCCGGCCTCCAGACACTGGCCGCCGGAACCGCCACCTGGCTCAGGAGCAGCCAGAACGAAGTCACTCCGCGACAGCGGTTGGCGGCTTCCAGCAGCACCCAACGCACCTGGCCACGGGGTGATGCCGCACGGTCCGCAGAAGGCGCTGGGTCCCGGCGCGAGGGCTCGGTACCGCGGCGGCAGCATGGGGGCGCAGCGCGCAGACGCGAGCAGCACGAAGCAGCGCCCTTTGGGTCAGCCGTTGGGCCGCCACGCGTCTCATGGCTGGCAGCCGCCACCACAAACTCTGGCGGCGTGACGTGGTGGGCCCTGGCCCAAGCCAGCTTCTGGGTGTTCGTCTGGCAACAGCACGATCGCCAGCACTGCTCGGCATCCACGCACCCACAGGGACAGTCCTGGCACGGAAACGGCTGCAGACTGTCCTTCCGCAACCCCGTCCGCCCGGGCGGCGGGCGTGGCCTCATAGCCCATCTTCTTGATCACGGCCAGCGCCGCCTCTTGGTCGAATCCGTCCTTCGTCGGCACGATCACCGCTCGCTTGTCCTCGAACGAGACCTCGACCGACTGCACGCCGGGAACTGCCTGAACCGCCTCGGTGATGGCCTTGGCGCAGCCATCGCAGTGCATGCCGCGGACCGTGAATACGAGTTGCTCGCCCGCGGCCTCCGCGCTCGATGACTTCTCCGGGCTGGCCTTTGGTTCTCGACTGGAACACCCGCTGAACGCGGCGCAACACAGGCAGAACACGGCGCACGCGATCGACCAATTTCTCATCGGACACTTCCCTGGTTAAGGCTTCTATTCGCGGACGCGCAGGAATCCGCGTTGGACGGCTTGGCAAGCGATCTCTCGAACCTCAATTGGACATTGTAACGGGTTCCCGCCGCGGAACCAGGGACAGGTCCGGGCGAGGGACGAAGTGCGAAGGTTGTTGCTTCCCGGTCCGGCTAACGACCGCTCAATGCGGTGCCGACACGGCCTCGCCTCCGCTTCGCGTCACGAGGGCCCGGTACACGGCGAGATCGATCGTCTCCGGAACAAGACGCACCGAGCCATCGGCCAAGAGGAAATGCGTTCCCGAAGGGTGTTCGCTGCTGAAGTCGTGAGTGTGACTCTGCGGCCAGTTCGGCGGGTAAATGACGGTACCGACAATCCGGCCGGGCGCGCAGTCGTTCGCTGGTTCGCTGCCAACCCAAGTCGAGAAGTCCCGCCGCGAACTCCGCTCGCCAACCATGAAGGTCTGGCTCAGGCCGTCGAGGATGTCGGCAAAGCGGACGCGGCTGTTGTGGAAGAAGCAGCCGTCGCTCAGGCACGGCTGACCCACGGGGAGTGCGGCACAGGTGTGAATACCGTTAGCACCTCCGGTGGTCCCCCACACGCCAACGTAGTTGGCGGTTGCGAATTCGTAGTTGCCGATGCCGGTCTCCTCGTCCAGGTTGAGGAACTTGTCTTGGCCGGAATCGGAAGGGCAGCGGAACGTCGGCAGATGATACAGGCGCGCCGCGTCGTTGGCAGGATCCGTCAACGCTTTCTCATAATCGATCAGGTTCTTCTCCACGTTGGACTGCTCGATGAACGGCAAAGCGCGGGCCGCCCAGCCCCAGCCCGGATCTCCGAGGGCGAGCGGGTGACCGCCCGAATCGTAGCCGCTCCAGCCCGCTGGCAAATGTCCGGAAGTGTTGTGATGCATGTGGGCCGCCACCCCAATTTGCTTGAGATTGTTGCAGCATGAACACCGTCGCGAACTTTCGCGGGCCGCTTGGACCGCCGGCAGCAACAGAGAAACCAGGATTCCGATGATGAAGATCACGACCAGCAACTCGACCAGAGTAAAACCATTTTGACGAACGAACATGAGAGCACCCTTTAAGAAATGAGAGCGGAATGATCCAACACGGCGCGCGGGCGTCCTAAAACGCACATGCCGAGAATGGAGTAAGTGGGCTCACGCCCCCAGCGGGGGTGCTCTAGTCCGCTGCAGCCGAAGAGAGGCACGCGCCACAACCACCGGCGGCGTCTTGAGAGTGGATGGCGGGAGTGCTTCCGCGTGGATGGCCTCGACGGCCCGCGTCGGTGCGACCTTTTGCGAAAGGAATTGGCAGACGGCGCAGCCATGTTCAGGCGAACTGGCGACGTGCTTCTCGCTCTCGCCTATGAAAACGCCGCCACCGGTGGCCTCACCGCCTCGGTCCCCATCGTCACCGCAGAGGCCTGGACCGTGGTTATGGAACAGATTCGCCGCAGTTACCGTGAAGAGGTAACTGGAAAGCAACAACCACGTTGCGATGCGGCGACCCACGGCGACCATAGCTCACCCGAGAAAGTTGTGTCCAGAAGGGCTGTGGATTCTAGGGGTGATGGTCGAACAAGTCAACCTCGCGATTGCGAAGCCGCGATTCAGACGTGAGGTGGCCGGTCGCGACGGCCGGAACACGGGCGTCGGAGCGACACACATTCCAGCCCTGGAAAGGTGAGGAATGACTCGCTTGCGGGAGTTTTCAAACAAGATAGGATCGTCGAACTAGAGACTGGCGTCGGAATCGAACCGACCGGAGGGTCTTGCCGGACTCTCCCACCGGATTTGAAATCCGGGGACGGCACCAGCCGTCTCGGCCAGTCTGTTCGAGATGGATTGCAGAAGCGGGTCGCCTGCCATCGTCCGCAGACCGCTCGTCAGCGCTGCTCCAGATTCCAGGCCGTCAATTCGTTCGCGCCGGCGACGATTTCGCAGCGCAGGCCAGAGCTCTCCGGTTGGGCATAACGCGCCGGGAGACGATTCGGACCGACGCGTCTGCGTTCGTCTCCCTCCTGGACTAAGTCGCGATACTCAATCGTCACCAGATAGACTCCGGACGGAGCCCCATCGCCAGGCCGCTGGGTCGTCAGCCGGAAGCGTCCCAACGGGTCCGTGTGCGCTGTCAGACTCCGACGCGTCCTGTCCTGCGGATGAAACACGACCAGCGCCTCGGCCAGCGGTCGTCCCGCGAACAAGACTTGACCGCTCACCGGATACACCGGCTCTTCACGCCCCGCGCATCCGCTGACGAGGAGGCCGACGGCGAGGAGTAGGTGGCTGAGAATACGGTGCATGCTTCGCTCCGCTGCGGGGGACCCACTCAGGGAAAGCACGATTCCGGCGTGACGACGTTTTGTGGCCAAGTTGTTTGGCGACTCGGCCGCGTTTTGGGGATGACGCCTTATTCGGCCTCCCCGCCGTTACGGGTCACCAGAACCGCCAGCAGTCGCAGGTTCATGGATTCATCCAGATGGCGGACGGACCCGTCGCAGAAGGCGAAGTTCGCTCCCACAGGATGGAAACTGTAGAACAGATGCCCGTATTCGTTGGAGTTATTGATCTTCATCGGGCCGGGAATCGTGGCACTGGTGCACCACTCCGTTCGCGTGCCGATCTCGTACGGATTGTCGTTGGTGGCCCAGGCCCCCCCACGGGCTCGCGCGCAATTGGGCTGCGTCTTGTCGGCGACGGCCGGCGTCATCACGCGGCCACGCCAGACGTCTTCGCGTCCCGCACACTCGGCGACCAGGATGGTGTGGGAGGTCCCGTCCAAGATGGTCGCAAACGTGCTGAGTTCCGGGTACTTGCGCAGCGCGCCTTTGAGGTCCGCGGACGCCGGGAAACCATCGGCGGCCGGCAATTCGTTGTTGATCGCCGCGCTGACGCCTTCCGGCGCAAAGTAATCGCCGCAGGCGCCCACTTTGTTCTGCTCCGGCGGCGTCTCCGTCTTGTTCTGCATCCGATTCGGATTCGGCGTGGACGGACAGACGAACACGTCCAGCTTGGTCTGCACGGTGGTGGCATTGGGGATCGCGGTGACCGGTGAGTTGGATGTGGTGCTGCGCCACCAATTCTGATTCAGGTCGTAATTCGCACCACTTACCAGGTTGGACTGCTCCAGGAACAGGAGCAGGTCGGGGGCCCAACTCCGTTGCGGCAAGGCATCCCGTTTCGAGTAGGGCAGGCACCGATACGTATCCGAGTGCTGGTGCATCGCAAACGAGATCTGCTTCAAGTTATTGCTGCACGAAGAACGCCGCGACGCCTCCCGCGCCGCTTGGATCGCCGGCAGGAGAAGTGCGACCAGAATGCCGATGATAGCAATCACGACCAACAATTCCACGAGCGTAAACGCGCTGTGAATCTCGACTCGGCGTCTCCCAATCATGCTCTCGATTCCTCTTCCGGTGGCCCATCATTTCCGTTTCGCCCAACAACGCCCTCGCGGAAAACGGACATCTCCGCTCATCGACCATTGCCGTTCGCCTCGGCCAATGGCCTCGAGACCTGAACTAGTTCTGCAAGCCGGATGCCGAACTCGCGAAAATGCACACCGCCCCCGCAAGTCAGCCAAAATGACGCGCGCACCGCACGTATTGTCCGGCAACGCGTCCTGAGCGGTGAATATTCCCGCACCGCAGGTGAAAAAAGCCCCGCACGCGACTTTCCGGTCTTCCGCTTGTCGCGAGTTACGGGGGCGATCAGTCAGTTCGCAGATGGGCATCGGACCAACCGCCTTGACGACACTTGGGCTGTTGCGCAACGGACGGGGAGTCGCCGATCCCCAAGTGGCCAAGGGGCTGAAGTATCTGGCAGGTTTTCTGCAGGCAGACGGCGGAATTCACCCGGAGCGCAGCCGCGTGCCATTCTTGGAACGCGGCGACATCTACCGAGACGTCGATTTCAACCAGGGTTGCTCGGCTATTGAGCTGCCGGATGGCACGCCGCTGGCCACGCTATCGCCGCAAGAAACGGAAACGCAAGGTGGGATGGTCTATGTCTCGGCGGCGCCGTTACAAGGCGTTCACCCTCGTCGAGCTGCTGGTTGTCATTGCGATCATCGGGACGCTGCTTGGATTGCTGCTGCCCGCCATCCAGGCCGCACGCGAATCCGCTCGCCGTTCGCAATGCCAGAACAATCTGTGGCAACTGGGGATCGGCTTCCACAACATCGAGTCGGCGAACCACGGCCTGCCGCCACGGCGACACACGTCGGTTCCCTGCCAGGGCTGGGCACCGTACCTGCTCGGCTACCTCGAACGAGTATCACTCGGCGACCAGTACGACCTGACAAAGAACTTCCTACTTGCTCTTCAACGGAAAGTCGAGCTTGTTCGAGCCAGACTTGACTTCCACCGCCAATTCACTGAAACGGTTGTACCGGGCCGGGAGCAGCTGCGGACCGTCGATCTTCTGTCCTTGGGCGTCGACTCTCGTCGAATGCGTGATGCGCACCTGGTGCTTGCCCGGGAGGGCGCCCTTCTTCTTGGCGTTGTACCTCAGCGTATAGTTGCCGGAGCTATCGGTTACGCCCTCGGAAAAGGAGCCCGAGTCAGGCTGAAACTCCACCGTAGCGTCCGACAGGGGGCGGTCATCCAGAGTCACAGTACCACTCACCGAGCTGAGTTGCAGGTCTCCCGAACCGCAGCCATTCAGCAGCACAGCGGTGAACCCAGCGAACAGCAGGAACTTCCAGCGAGATTGCGATTTCATAAGATGTCCCCAATCTAAGTCTTGCAGGATGATGACACACACGACCCGCAGGATCGGTGTTAGTACCGACCGATTTCCATGCCATCGTTGCGGACGCCTAGTAATTGAAATACGCCCATCGCGAACTTCCCGGTCGGTGGCGACACCGTCCCTTCGAAGAGCGTCTGCCAGGGAGCGGCAGGGATCGGCGTGCCATCCACGCCACCGTTGTTCGAGGAGACATTCTCGGAGATGAATCGCACGGACGCATCGCAGAGGGCAAACATGGCACCGCCTGGATGGGAACTGGAGTTGTTGTTCTGGTTGCCCTGGTTGATCTTTCCGCGGACGCAGCAGGTCACGCCATTCCCGTTCTGGACGCGTCCATCCCCAGCCCAGCAAGCGGCACGTAGCGGCGGTGTGGCGCCGTTGGTGGCGTCGATGCCTTTCTCGCCGAGCGCTAGCGTATTGCTCGTGCCATCGGTGATGTCGGCCAATCTGACTTGACTATTGGCGTACAGAACGCCGTTGTTCAAGGTGTTGTCGATGACCGGGTCATTACTCGTATCGCCGTTGGCCATATTGAAGAATCCGCGGTTGCCTACATAGTTCGAGGTGGCCACCGGCCGTTGGTTGGCACCCGCGCCGATCGTCTGTTCCCCAGTGTCTTTGGCGCTATCCGACGGGCAGCGCAGGTTAGGCAGGACCGTCAACAGAAGTGGCTGCGTGGTGGCATTGTTGTTGATCTGAATCAGCGTCTTGCGTTCGACATCGAGACTTTCGTAGAGCGATTTCTGCTCGGTGAACGGGAAGACGAAGACGTTCCAGCCCCAACCAAAATTGCCGGAGTCGACCCAACCCGGCGGGAGCCTCCGGCAGGTGTCGTGGTAGTTGTGCAGCGCCATGGCGAGTTGCTTGAGATTATTGAAGCACTGCGCCCGCCGAGCCGCCTCTCGAGCGGACTGAATCGCCGGCAGCAATAGCGCGACCAGAATACCGATGATGGCGATCACCACCAGAAGTTCAATCAGCGTGAATCCGCGTCGCCGCGACGAGCATCCTCGATTCATCTCTTGCAAATCGACGTTGAAGTGGACAGACATCGTTTCTCTCCTCTGTTGATAGCAACACAGTCAATACAGGATGTCAGAGAAGCTTTGCAACGAGCGTGCCATCGACAACGAAAAGCCGGCTTTCGACGAATCTGCCTACGCCGTCACTCGCCTTCCGGGACGATTTACGGGCGAAAAACCAAGGATTCTGGCGGCCCAGCGAGGATTCTAGCGGCGTCACGACACTCGGGTGAAATTCACGGGCGCTTCCGAAATCGGCTCGTGAAATTCCCGAGCGGCCAGCAAATCACACGGCGCCCGAACATAGCACGGTCGCATCCAGAACAATTCACGGCCGGGATGGAGAACCAGCAAGAGCTGATCAGACGTGCCCCATGAGCATCGGAGCAGACCCGTCCCAGGGTCTTTGAAGTTGCGCATTTCCCGACGCGGCTAGAAGCCACTGCTGTGCACATCTTTCCAGCCAGCCAGAGGCTGGAAATACAAGCACGACGGGCCGCGCCATGGAGAAGCCCCCGGCGTTAGCCGGCGGGAGTATTCCCGCCCGAGCACCCGGACGATACCCAGCGAATAGGTGTTGGGCGGGAGCCTCCGACCAGCTTACGCTGGCGGCTTCTTCATGGCGTGTGCCCGCCCGGGATAGGTCGGGGCGGGAAGTCTCTCCCGGCTCACGCCGGGAGCATCCTCGGAAGCGGCCGAAATGCGCAACTTCAAAGCCCAGGGTCGCCGCCACGCGACAACCCTGGCTATGCGCCGCCACCGCTTCGCGATCGCGCCAGACGTGTAATGCGCAACGCCAACATTTGCGAGTTGGGCTCGTGTCCGCTTTCGAGTCAATTGGGAAGCCCCCGAACAACGCTTAGCGTTAGCGTCCGGGCTTCCGTCGCGGTGTCTGCGCGGGTGCTTCCGCAGGATACTTGTCTTCCTCAGTCTTCTTGTTCCATTGCGCGAGCAACTGGCGGAGGCGTTCCAGCTCTGTGGCCAGCGTCGCATTGCCAGCCAGATCCTTCAGCTCACCGGGATCAGCCGCCAGATCGAAAAACAACTCCACGCGTTGTACGCCGGGGAAGACCATGTACTTGTACTTGGTCGTCCGCACGAGGAAGCTCCGTCCCGGCCCCCCCTGGCCGCCGCGCGCCATCTCGGAGACGACAAATTCGTGGCCCGGTTGGTCCGGTTCTTCAATCACGGCACGCAAGCTCTCGCCGCGGATTTGGGCGGGGGGCTGAATCCCGGCGTAGTCGCAGATCGTCGGCAGTACGTCGAGCGTCGAGACCAGATGGTTCCGGTCAATGCGGCCGGCTGGAGTGACGCCCTTCCAACTCACGATCAACGGCACGGCGGCTTCTTCTTCGTAGAACATCATCTTGCCGGTCCAGCGGTGCGAACCCAGTCCCTCGCCGTGATCGCTCGTGAAGACGACCAGCGTGCCGTCTTCCTGGCCGGTCTGGCGCAGCGTCGCCAAGATCTCTCCAATCTGTTGATCCACGTCCTCCAGCAGGCGGAAATACGCATAGCGGTAGCGGCGCCATTGATTCTCGTCCCACTGCTCATGCTGACGGCGGATAGGCCCGCCTGCCGTGTCGTCGAAGTTGGGCGGCAGCGGCGGTAGTTCCGTACCGGCGGGCGGCTGATACCTCTTCCACACCTCGTCAGCCAGCGGGCTCTTCTCACCGGCCAGCAAGCAGATGTCGTGCGGGTTGATGAATGAGGCGACCAGCAAGAACGGCTTCTCGTGCTTGCGTCGGAGGAACTCGATGGCCTCCGTTTTCGTCGCCTCGTCGACGTCATGGGCCAGTTTTCCCTGTCGCGAGACCTTGTTGAGCACCTCGAATCCGGCAATGCCGTCGCTGGGATAAGGCGCCGGCATGTGCCACTTGCCCGCGTAAGCAGTCTCGTAACCCGCGGCGTGGAAAATCTGCCCCGACAGGGGAATGGCCGGGTTGATGGCGACGCTGTTTCGATCGACACCGATCTCGTGCGGCGTGCGACCCGTGTGCAGGGCGGACCGCGAGGGACTGCACAGCGGATAGGAGCAATACGATTGGGTGAAATAGATGCCCTGCGCCGCGATCGAGTCCATGTGCGGCGTCTTGGCCCACGAGTTCCCCACCGCACTCATCACATCGACCCGTTGCTGATCGGTGGTGATGATCAGCACGTTGGGATGTTGTTGTCGTTCCGCCGCTGTCGCCAGTCCACTCAGGGTCAGGAGGCAAAGCCCGACCAGTCCCGCCGCAACGAACTTCCGCCAGTCATACCGGCACTGCATGGTTGTATCCTCCTGATGACACTTGAATGGGGTGCTTTCCGTCTCGACTTGTGGCGCTGCGGTCTTGGAAACAGTAGCCTTGGCCGCGAACCGTCTCGATCCAGTGCGCCAAGGGTCCGAGCTTCTTCCGCAGATGGGTGATTTGCACGTCGACTGCGCGCTCCGTCACGGCGTAGTCCCGGTCATTGATGCCGTCCAGGATTTCCTGCCTGCGAAATGTCCTTCCGGGCGTGCTGGCTAGCAGCTGCAGGATCCGAAATTCCGTGGGCAACAGCGCGAGCGGTTGGTCGTCCGCCCAAGCCAACTGGCGGTCCCGATCGATGACAAGGTGGTGGGGCGATCCTTCATCCCGCGACAGGCTGATTTCCATCGGTTCTGCCTCTTAGACGTAACGTCCTGCCGGTGCGCAGGAGGAATTGTGGGTCAACCCATCGGGGGATGATCGGCCTGAGTAGAGTTCAGGCCGGACGTGCGACCGATACAGGCCCCAGTCGACACCCAGTTTCCGCATGCGGGCGCGCAGCGTGTGGGGATTGATCTTGAGAATTGCGGCCGTGCCGTGGGGGCCTTCAATGCGTCCCTGGGTGGCGGCCAACGCGCGTTCGATATGCTGCCGCATGGCGGTGTCGAGTGAGGAGAGGTTGGGTTCTGCCAAATCTCGATAGGCCGCAGGGACACCATTCCTAGGCGGAAGCACGACGGGCAACCGGGTCGCGGTGCCAGCGGCGCCTAATGCCGTGGCGACTTCCAACGACTTCCCGTCGCCCAGAATCGCAGCTCGGTCAAGAACCGTGCCGAGTTCGCGAATGTTGCCCGGCCACGCATAGCTCATCAGCAACCGGAGGTCCTCCTCGTTCGGTTCCACGAACGCCAAGCCAAAACGCGTGGCCGCCCGTTCCGCGAAGTGCCGGGCCAGCGCGGGAATGTCCTCCGCTCGTTCGCAAAGTCGCGGCAGCACAATCGGGAAGACAGCAATGCGATACCACAGATCCTCGCGGAAGGTTCCCGCCTGGACCATGTTCGGCAAGTCACGATGGGTCGCCGCGACCATCCGCACGTCGACGTGAATGGGTTGCTGCCCACCAACACGTTCGATGTACCCGTCCTGCAGCACACGCAGCAGGCGAACCTGGGCGGGCAGGGGCAGTTCACCGATTTCGTCCAGGAACAGCGTGCCTCCATCGGCGCGCTCGAACCAGCCTTTGCGCGTGTCCGACGCGCCCGTGAAACTGCCCCGTTCATGACCGAACAACTGCGAGTCAATTAGTTCCGGCGGTATCGCCCCGCAGTTCACGCGGATGAACGGGCCTGCGGAACGAGCGGATCGGTCGTGAATAGCGCGCGACACGACCTCTTTGCCCGTGCCCGTTTCGCCCAGGATCAATACCGGCACATCGGACTGGGCGACCAGTCGGGCACGTTCCATCACGAGTCTCAGGCCGCCGTCAGCCCCGACGATGGTTTCCCGCAACTCTCCTCGCCCCAAACGGGAAAGCAGGGAGCGGCGGTCCGCCTCGGCGGCCTCGCGCAACGCCGCCAGTTCATGCAAGCGGCGATCGTTCTCCAACGCAGCAGAAAATGGCTCCAAGAGCGCCTCCATCATTTCCAGGTGGTCGCTGAGGAATGCACCCGAGGCTTCCGCGATGGCCACCAAGATGCCCGTGGGTCCCTGCGGTCCTTGGAGCGGCCCGACCAGAGCCTCGCCCCCAAACTCCGGTGGCACGAACTCCGCCAGGTCACCATTGACTTCGAACCGTCGCCGCTGCAGAATGTGATGCTCCTCGGCCCAAACGCCGAACCGTTTCACTTGTTCTGGCGTGCAGGTCGTTCGCGAAGTGGTGGGCAGCGAGCCGCCATCCGTCTGGCCCAGGGCGACCGTGTCGAGCCAGTTATGCTGTACGTCGACACGTCGCACGAGCAGGCACCCAATCGGCAGATGCTCCGCCAGCAAAGCTGCAATACTCGCGGTCGATTCTCGGATCTCGATATGCCGGCAGGCTTCGCGCCAGACACTCAGCAGGACGTCGGAAAACGGTTCCTTGGACATGACAGTTCACCCGTGACTTGTAACGGAGGTGCATCAAATACGCTGGGACAAGCCGTGATATTTCACGGCGATCATCCAAAACGCAGTCGAATCGGCGTACGAGTCACTGTCATCTGCAATTTCTATTCCACGGCACGTTCGTTGCAACATGGAAGTGTCCGTGAGTCCAAAGCACTTTCTTTGAGGAGTCGTCTCGTGAAACTTCGCAACGCAATTTTTTCGGTGGTGGCCGGTTCCCTGCTATTCACTTCCACTGGCCTCGCCCAAGAACCAGGTCGGTTGGGTGTGGTCGTCGCCCGGGGCGAGCTAGGCGAACAGATCAAGTCGACGCCGATCGTGGAACGTCCCTATCGCCCCCTGCACTTTACGGAATAGCAGAGAACGCCAAGAGAATTGTGCGAGACGAAGAACGATTTCCTCGCCAGGTGCTTCGGGTAGGGTCAGGACGAGCGGCTGAGGGAAGCCCGTTCCGACGCATCCCTTCGGTCGCTTGGGAACGCGGCAAGAAAAACAGGACGCCCCCTGCAAAACGCAGGGGGTGCCATGCTCACCGACGATGCCAAGGCAGCAAGGCTCGCGTATCAGTTCGCGGTGGGCAACGCGCAGGCCGCGGTAGGCACAGAGCCGCAGGCAATGATTGGAGAACTCGATCAATCCGCGGAGGTGGACCTGGCCACCGACGGACCGCTGACAGACCCTAGATCGATGGCAGTCCGACAGCCTGAAATGGCAGGCGTGCCGCGGCAGCGACGTGTTGCCGATCTGAATTTCGGCTGTCCGCGGGCCATGCTGCAAGAGTCCCTGGAGCGCATCCGGTGCGCCGTCACGCGTCTCGGCCCGTGATATTCACGGTGAGGGTTCTCGGCTTCTCGGTTGATTCTGCATAGGCTGGCAGAAAGCAGGCAGGTAGGGAAGCCCTTGTTCCCGTGGATTGGGCCTTGATCATAACGTTGCGCAAAATGCTAGCAGCAGGAGGTCAGGGGTGGCTGGGGCAGAGTGCAGCGATGCCCCAGAAACCGGGTACTGGGGCTTCGCTTAGGCTCAGCCACCAGCCACCCGGATCATTGCCAGCACCGACAGCCGTGCGCAACATTCTGATCAAGGCCCGTGGATTGAATGGCCGGGGTAAAGAAACGTCAGTGACCAATGCTTGGCCGGACTTGAGGATTGCCTTCGGGCGTGCCTTCGCGGATACTCTCGATGCGGATGCTCATTCCTGCCTGTTCTCACTTGCGGCGATTCAACAATGTCCTTCCTCGACAAAGCTGCGCATAGAATTGCTGCCCGGAGCGACCACAAATCTCGAACAACTCACCGCACGTCTGCGGCACAAGCTCCAGGAACGGGGATTCCCCGAGAGCGTGCGGATGCAGGTGCAGCTTGTGCCGTCCGTGGCTCCGGATCCTCGCACAGGCAAGCTTCGCCGCATGCTCAGTGACTTGACCAACCGTTGAATGCCGCACCACAACTGAGGCCGTCCAGCCAAGGCTCGATAGACACGCTGCCGACCTCGCCAGCAACGAGCAACCGCCCGCCAGCGGTTTCCTCAGCCGTGAGCATTGCTGACCCTCCGTGGTAATGTCTGGATGCCGATGATATTTCCCCGCGAGCCTTGACGCCTCATTGACCCTCGCCTGCAGATGCTGCTGCCCGCCTTGGGAGTCGCGGTTGAGCGCCCGTGCTGGAACCGTCACGAACGCTGGGGGAATCCCGTACATACGCTGGCTGAAGGGCATCACCCCAAGGCATTTTCCCCGTCAGAATCGAATCTTCCGCTCGCTCCGCGCATTCGCATCTCTTGGCACGCACGTTGCTAAGAAGGTTCTGCATCAGACTGCCTGCAGGGACTGCTTTACAGGCATCCGAGGCAGTGGGGTGTCCGGACCGGCCCTGGGAAGAAAAGACAACGGCTCCGAATGGCCAACACTGACGTCCCCTGCTGTCGCCGGAAGTTCAGACCCCACCCCTGGCCAACAGCAGCTTCGGTGGTCCGCACCCCGGCGTCTGCCAATTCGTGCTGTGCGATGGCAGCGTCCGACCGATCTCGATCGACATTGACTTACAAACGCTTACGGCCCTGGTCACACGCAGTGGAGGCGAACCCGTTGGAAAATTCTGATCCCTGCAGAATTGCCCCTCCTGAGCACGACCGTGACCGGGAGTGCGCAAGGACATTGTCACCCTCGTGTTGTCGAAACAATGACCGCCGACACCCGTTGTCGACAGAAGAACCAAAACTTAGTCTGTGAAAGGTAAAACATGAACTTGAGATTTACTGGTCGAAGGCAGCTCCGGAACTTGACTGGAAAACGAACGCTAGTCGCCCTCGCGATCTTGCCCCTCGCACTGCTGGGTGGCACCGCGGCAGGGGCGGCAGAACGTAAACCGAACGTCCTGCTGATTGTCGCCGATGACCTGGGATACGGCGAGCTAAGTATCCAAGGTAATCCGCAGATTCCCACCCCGCACATCGATTCAATTGCGCAGCACGGCGTGCGGTTCACCAGCGGGTATGTCTCGGGGCCTTACTGCAGTCCCACCCGGGCCGGGCTGCTGACGGGACGCTATCAGGAGCGTTTCGGACACGAATTCAATCCCGGCCCAGCGCAGAACGCGGCGGTGACCTTTGGCCTGTCGCTGAAAGAAACGACGCTGGCGAATCGCTTCCACGAGGCGGGCTATGCCACGGGCATGTTTGGCAAGTGGCACCTGGGCTATGAACCGCAATTCCATCCGCTGCAGCGAGGCTTCGATGAGTACTTCGGGTTCCTTGGCGGGGCTCACGACTATCTGGACGCCGTCAGCGATGCGCACAACCCGATCCTGAGGGGCACGACGCCGGTCGATAAGATCGACTATACCACCGACGCCTTCGGACGCGAGGCGGTGGCGTTCATCGAGAAGCACAAGAGCGAACCCTGGTTGGTGTACTTGCCCTTCAATGCGGTCCACGCGCCGCTGGAATCCCTGGAGAAGTACCTGTCGCGATTCACGAGCATCCAGGATGCGAAACGCCGCACGTTTGCCGCCATGCTGTCGGCGCTGGACGATGCCGTCGGCGCCGTGTTGGCCAAAGTGCGTGAGCACCAACTGGAAGAGAACACCCTGATCTTCTTCGTCAGCGATAATGGCGGGCCGACTCGCCAAACGACCTCGGACAATGCTCCGCTCCGCGGCTTCAAGGCTCAGACCTGGGAAGGCGGTATTCGGGTGCCGTTCCTGGTGCAGTGGAAGGGGCAAATTCCTGCCGGCAAGGTCTATGATCATCCCGTGATCCAACTCGATATTCTCCCCACGTCGCTGGCTGCCGCGGGGGTGGAAGTCCAGCCCGCATGGAAACTGGACGGCGTGAACCTCCTTCCGTATCTCACCGGGGAGCGGCAGACTCCGCCGCATGCCGCACTCTACTGGCGGTTTGGTCAGCAGATCGCCATCCGCAAGGGCGACTGGAAGCTCGTCAAATCGTCCGGGGCGGGAGCCGAGTTCACCGAACTGGCTGCCGCGGCCAGCACGGCGGGTGCTCACCTTTACAACCTCGCTCAGGACATCGGCGAACAGAAGAACCTGGCTGACCAAGAGCCCGCCAAGGTCAAGGAGCTGGCCGCTGACTGGGAAAAGTGGAATGCCGAATTGGTGCCGCCGGCTTGGGTGCCTGCACGTGCCGCCGCCGGGAAGCCGAAACCGTCGCGCACTTGAGCGCACCACGAGGCTGGCCACCGAAATAACTTCCCGGTTTCCGGCGCGGGCTAAGGGAGCGGCACCTGGGACGAATCGAGTAGCACGGATGGCAAAGCCGGGGCACGGATGAAGAACCCAGAATCTTCACGAATTGTCCGACGCTACGTTGCTCAACGCGGGAACACAACGACGGCAAGGACCCAGCCACGGGACGCATTGTCGGGTTCCACTCGGAGAAGGAATCCTCGGCCGAGGTCGTCGAGTTGTTCAACATCGCGAAGGATCCCAATGAGACAACGAACCTCGCCGAGACCCAGCCCGATAAACTCAAGGAGCTGCGCGCCCGCTACGACGCCCTGGCCGGGCAGGCCGTGCCGCCGAAAGTCGCTCCGGCTGTGCCCGGATTTCGGTCGCCCAGTTTTGCCCAACCCGACCACGCCGGTCACAAGCACGGAGAGAAATCCCAGGAGTATGGTGATGCGATCAAAGAGGATGACGTGTGGACCGGCAAGATCCTGACGACGTTGCGGGAACAGGGACTGGCCGAGAAGACCCCGGTCTATGTGGTAGTCGATCATGGGTTCAATCTGGGCGAGTCCGGCCATCGTTACGCCCCATTTGTCTTTCTGGCCACCAACGACAAACTGGTCAATCGCAACGGAACTCGGGAAGACATCGCGCCGACGGTGCTGAAGCGGTTCGGGGTCGACCTGACGAAGATCCAGCCCTCGCTGGACGGCATTCCCTTGGACGAACCCGCTCCCGAGCGCAAGGCCCCGACGGAGAACCCGAATCCGCGTCCGGGGCTCGCCCGCCAGACCGTCAGCCAGGGCTGAAATATGCTGAAATGTGCGAGCAGGGCGGCTTTGAGCCGACAGTGGCTACCACTGCTTTTCTCAGCCAGCCTTGCGTTCCTTCAAGGACTGGCGGAGGCGGATTCTCCAGTACCCCGGACGGATTCGCATTTCGCCGAGAAGGCGGGCCGCCACGCCGCGGACGGGCCGGACGCCCTGCTCCCAATTACGCAAGGTGCCTAGCGAAACACCGATGAAATCCGCGAAGATCTTCTGACTGCAGTCCATCGAGTTACGCAGCTGTTTGACGTGTTCAGCCCCGAAGACACGCGGCCGAAAATCCACCTCCACGGTGCGCTGGCGGTACTTGACCTTGACTTCCTCGGCCGACAGTGCCTTGAGGTCGTGCGCGAACGTCTGTAAGCCGGCGAGCATCTCGTCTGCAACCGTTATGCTTCGGCCCTTTCTAGCTTTCGTCATTTACTCTTCATCGGGAAGGCCGTACTTCTTCCAACGCCTTACGAACGGTTCGAGTTCGAAGAATTCCAGCAGAGAGTCAGGCGGCGGTCTGTTTCTCGTCATGCGCCCGTTCTCGCATTACTGCGACAGCGGCGTCTGATTGAAACTATACACCGGCGTAGTACCTGGTCAAGGGGGACCGGTCACTCTGGCAACCGCCACAACCGGCTCTTGCCGCCCGTGGCATCAGCAATCATCGGACTCAGTCGTTTCTGGGGCATGGCGTTGGGCAGCAGCGACTCCGAGGAGGCGATCCCCGTTTGGCCGGTAGCGACTCCCGACGCCTTCCTTGCTGATCGGCCGACCGACGAATTGGTGCTGTGATGCCGCACGTCTCCCTGGAACTTCGCCGCCTAGGCGAGCGGCAGGCGATAATTTACCCGCAGGTTGGCCTTCCCGGGCCAATCGGGACGGTCTGGGAAGACCATCCTACATTGAGTTGGGTAAGCTATTTCCTACCGTTTCTAACGGACCGCGGCGCATCGGTCCCGGCTACGTGCCTCCCCAAAGACCCGTGTCGGTGGGGCAACGATTGGCAGCAACTTAGGTCCCCGCCGAGCTGGCCTCGGTGGAGCCTGGGATTTTGCACTACGGCCACAGGCTAGCCGGCGTCCAATCGCTGCTTTCCCTGCCCGCCAAGGGCGCATTCGCAGAAGATTCGCACGAACCACTCCGAGAACTCGCGGGGTGGGCACCCGCGGGATTCGCACCGGCTGGTCAGACACGAGCCCCACATGGATGATTCCTGCCGTTGCCATCCGCAGCATGCGTCGTTTATATTGCTGCTAGCGAACCGCCACCTGCCGCGTTCGTAGGAAGTGAAGAGCCGATCCAGATACCGGCCCGCGTAGGTCGGGATCTCCCAGACCGACGCCGGTTTCTGGAGGGGCTCCCAGTAATCATGGAGGAGCACACTTGGTCACAGCGTTGGCCCACAACGTCGCCTTGGTAGAAACCGGTTGGGAACCCGGAGATCGCTTGGCGGTCCACCGCACATCCGCTAACCGGTTGAAGTTGCCCGAACCCCTGCTCAGCGGGGAACTGGAGTTTCAGAGCCTCGTCGATCCATCCGGCATGCCCGTGCCGTTCCGCAGGGACAAAGACCGTGGGGAAATCGTCTGCGCCGCTCTGAAGACCTTGGCCCCTGATCTGCGCTCCGCCATCTGGTTCGAGTATCGAGCCCCCGGCCAATATGCGGTCGCGATCACGCCCGCAGCCGAGCCGCTGACGGAAGCCGAATGGATCACGGACCGTGGCGTGCACTTCACTCTCGCCGGGCAGGAGGACGGTGCGCTGCTGATCGGGGCCGCGCCGAGCACAGCTGGACTCGCGGCCTTTCAACTCGCCCTGCGCGCCGCGCGGCTGGGGACGCATGCCGGGTTCGATCAGCTGATCAGTCTGCCACTGGTCCGCGACATGGAACTGCTGGACCATCAGATCCGCACGGCCAAGACGGTGCTGCGGCGGTTTCGCGGCCGGGCCCTGCTGTGCGACGAAGTGGGCTTGGGCAAGACGATCGAGGCCGGCTTGGTGCTCTCGGAACTGCACTTGCGCGGTCTGGTGCGTTCGGTCCTGGTGCTCGTGCCGCCGTCGCTGATCGAGCAATGGCAAGGCGAATTACGGCGGAAGTTCTCGCTGGATTTCGTGACGCACGACGAGCCTGCGTTCCGCGAACGAGGCCCGGCCGCGTGGGCCGAGTACGACCGCGTGATCGTCTCGACCCATACCGCCAAACGCGAACCCCATCGTGCGGCGATTCTGGCCCGGCGGTGGGACTTGGTGATCGTCGACGAAGCCCATCATCTGCGCAACCGCTCGACGCAGCTGTGGAAGTTCGCCAGTGAATTGCAGAAGCAGTTCATGCTGCTGCTGACGGCAACGCCCGTGCAAAACAACCTGGACGAGCTGTTCAATCTGGTGACGCTCTTGGAGCCCGGCTTGCTCAGCACCGCCAAGCAGTTCCAGCGGCAGTTCGTCGACCGGCGCGACAAGCTGACGCCGCGCAATGTGGGGCAGTTGCACGAACTGCTGGCGGAAGTCATGGTCCGCAATCGCCGCAGCACGGTCGGGCTGCAGTTCACGCGACGCTGGGCCAAGACGCTCCGGGTCACCCTCGCGCCGCCGGAGCAAAGTCTCTATCACCGCGTGACGCAATTGGTGCGGCAGCACCTCCGTTCGGCCGAGCGACACGGCGGGCTGTCGCGCATGGCGCTGCTGACGCTGCAGATGGCGCTAGGTTCCAGTCCCGCCGCGGCGGCCGGGACACTTGAGACGATGGCCGCCAACCCGCGGCTGGACGCCGGCCTGAGCGGACAGTTGCTGGACTTGGCCGACGAGGCCCGCACGCAGACCGCGCACGGCAAGCTCGAACAACTCCTGACGCTGCTCCATGAATTCCCGGACAAGATGGTCATCTTCACCCAGTTCCGAGCGACGCAGGCCTTGCTCAGCCGGCACTTGGCGGCCGCCGGGCACGAGCTGGCCGTGTTTCACGGCGGCCTGTCCCGGTTGGAAAAGGAAGCGGCGATTGCCCACTTCCGCGGTCCGGCCCGATTGCTGCTGTGTACCGAATCGGGCAGCGAAGGCCGGAACCTGCAATTCGCGCACGCCGTCTGCAACTTTGACCTGCCTTGGAACCCGATGCGGATCGAACAACGTATCGGTCGCCTCAGCCGCATCGGACAAACGCACGACGTGCACGTGTTCAATCTGGTCGCGGCGGACACGGTCGAGGCGGCGGTGCTCCACTTGCTGGACGCCAAGCTCAGCATGTTCGAACTGGTGATCGGCGAGATCGACATGATTCTGGGGAACCTGGACGAGGAACGCGAGTTCCAGGACGTGGTGGCCGACGTGTGGGCCGCAGCCGACGACGACCAGGAGTTTGCGCAGCGGATGGAAGAACTCGGCGACCGGCTGGTGGCTGCCAAGCAAGCCTATTTGACGCAGCGCGCCCAGGACGACCGGATGTTCGGCGCCCGGTTCGCACCGGACGCCTGAAAGGAAATCTTGCGATGTCGGTGGGACGGATGGAGACCGAAGGCACCCGCTCGCCGCTGGAGCAGTTCGTGCGGGACTACGTCGAAGCTGCCGGTGGCGTCTGGGACGAGATCGAACCGCAGGTCTATGATGTGATGCTCTCGGCGGCCACGGACGGAGGCGGAGGCGAACCGGGCGTGCTACGGCTGGCGTTCGACCCGGAAGCGTTGCCGGAACACCCGCAGGCCCAGCTGGCCAGCTTCGGCACGCCTTTGGTGGACCGGCTGTTGCAGGCAGCCCTGGAACAGGGCCGCTGCGCCGAGTTGACCTTGTTGGGGCTGAATCTGCAGCCCCACCAGTTGCCGCAGCGGATCGCGCGGGCCGTGAAGCTGACGGATCCCTCGGGCGAACCACTGCCGCTGGAGATCCAACGCCTGCGGGCGCTGCTGTTCCCCCAGGTCGTGTTTTGGTTCGAGGCCACCTTTACCAGCGACCAGAAGGAACAGGAGGTGCTGCCGCTGGCCGTCGACCTGCACCACGGTCGTCAGGTGCGGCATCTGGAGCAGTTGCTGGATCCATCGCGGCTGAGCGAACGGTTCTCGCCGCCGCTGCCGGAAGCTCCCGGCATCGACCGCGGTGCGGCGTACCTCCTGGCGCGCGAGCAGATCGTGCGGACCATGGCCGCATTGGCCAACACGCGGGCCCGGGAGCTGGCCGAGCGACTCGACCGCCAGGCCGCCCGGATGAGCAAGTACTACGACGATTTGGCCGAGGAGTTGGAGGAACAGCGCCGGCGGGCCGCCGCCCGGGGCGACGAGGACGTGAAATTCGCTGCGCGGCGTGAAGCGTTGGCGCGCGAACGCGAATTGCGCATCACGGAACTGCGGCGGAAGAACGCGCTCAGCGTCCGGTTGCGGTTATTGAACCTGTTGGTCATCCGCCAGCCCAAGTTGCTGGTTCACGCCGTGGCCCACCTTGCCACGGGAGCGACGCTGCCGCTGGAGTTGGTTTTTGACCCGCTGGTCGAAGCCGTCGAGGCACCTCCGTGTCCGGTTTGCCAACGCCCCAGCTTCGAACTACACCGCCAGCGGTCGGCCCTGGTCTGTCCCGCCTGCGTCACGATCTCGACGCCCCTGCGCAAGCACAAACCGCGGTAGCATTCCTCAGCGGACGTCGCCATGGTCTTCGAGCAGTTCCACCCGGCAGCCACACAGCGGGCAGCTCAGTTCCCGCGTGACGTCTTCGCCGCCGCTCGCAGCGGGCGTCCAACGGTTTCCACACGAGCAGGCCAGCGGATCAGTCATGGGACGCTTGGTGTTTCGACCGCAGAGCAATTGGAAAACGGCTATTTCTTGGTGACGCAAAGGAACAAGACGTGATGCATATCCTCTGTCAGCAGTCGAATCTCCATGACGCGCGTCTGATCGATAGCCATGGCCAGATCGAGCAAATCGGGATGGGTTCGGTAGATCAGTTGCCAGTGCATGAAGCTCTCCATATAGCCCCGCCCTTCGATCTCGGGCCGAAAGTTGGCGATCAGGATTTGACCGCCGGGACGCAGCATATCGAACATGCGTTCGGTTAGTCGTTTTCCGGCCGGCTGTTCGAGGTCGTCGAAGAGTCCCGTGGAGTAGATGAAGTCGAATTCTCCCAAATGCGAGGGTTCCTCCAAGAGCTGTCGGACGGAGCCGGCGACCGTGTCCACTCCCATAGCCCCAAACCGCTGCTGGACTTCCTGCAGGCTGTCTGAGTCGTGGTCAAAGGCCACCCAGCGACCAATCCGCTGTTGCTTCAAGGCCCCGGTCAGGCTGGCTTCCCACAGGTGGCCTGCGCCGACGGTGAGGATACTTGGGCGGGACAGTTGCAGCGCCAATTGGTCAACCGTCTTGGCCACCAACCGTGCCCGCGCACGGAACCCTTCACAGACAGGCATGCGGATGATGTTCTCGAAGATCCGGACGCCCAAGTCCGAGGTTCCCTCGAGTGGGTGAAGTCCGTCAGCCTCATGGACAAAATCGAGCAACATGGCGTCGCTGGCGTCGTCACGAGCTTTCTGGTAGGCCCGCAGGGTGAAGGGATCCTGATGCAGCAACTCGCGAACCGGATGCAGGAGGCACAGCTGCACAAATCTCTGCCATTCCAGATCGCTCGAATTGGATCGTCGCTCATCCAAGCCGGCGAGCAGTTCCTGCAGACCTGCCGCAACTTGGCCGTCCAGCAACTTCTGATAGCAGTCGGTGAGCAGTTGATCGTCGTATAGATCGGCCAACAGGTCCTGCTGCATTTCTGCCAGACCCTTGGATGGCGACCCCGCCGCGTCCGAGGCGGCGAGTTCGGAGCGTTCCTCTTGATTCATGGCCTACCCCTCCCGTGTGGTGCAGCGACGGCAGATGTTCCAAGGAAACTCTATTTCTTCGTGACGGAGAGAAACACGATATTCTGGTTCTCCTCCGTCAGCAGGCGAATGTCTCTAATGCGGGTCTGATCGACGGACGTGGCCAAGTCGAGCATCTGGGGATGCGTCCGGTAGGTGAGGTGCCAGTCCATGTAGGTTTCCATGTATCCCCGTTCGCCGACCGTGGGAAGTAGGTTGGCGATCAGGAGTTGCCCGCCAGGACGAAGCATCTCGTACATCCGCTCCGTCAAACGCTTCCCGATCGGCTGCTGGAGATAGTCATAGAGTCCCGTCGAGTAGATGAAATCGAATTCGCCCAAGCCCAGGCGTTTTCCGAATAACTGTCGGACGCTGCCAGCGACGGCTTCCACGCCGTGATTCGCGTAGCACTTTTGGACTTCCTGCAGGCTATCGGTGTCGACGTCGAAGGCCACCCAGCGGCCCAGCCGCCGCTGCTTTAGGGCCCCGGTGAGGTCCGCTTCCCGCAAGTGGCCGGCGGCAATCGAAAGCAGTTTCGGACGCGGAATCTCCAACGCCAGACGATCGATCATTTCGGCGACCAAACGCCTCCGCGCGCGCACCGCTTCGCAAATGGTCGAACCGGTCGTGGCCGCAAAGATGTGTCGACCAAGATCCGTGGTGTCCTCGGGTGGGCCTTGCTCCTCGTCGACGCCGTAGATGTAATCCAGCATCGTCGCGTCTCCCGCGTAGCCGCGGGGCTTTGCGAAGCAGCGGTAGGTGAAAGGATCCTGGTGCAACAACTCGCGAAGCGGATGCAGCCGGCACAGCTTCACAAAGGCGTTCCACTCGGCGCTACTGGAAGTGGACCGCCGTCTGTTCAAGTCGGCGAAAAAATCCGTGATGCCGGCCTGGATCTTGGCGGCGGCTCCTTGCACGATCTCGTCCCGGGGGTCCGTCAACTGCTGCTGCCATTCGGCCAATTTCTGATAGCATTCCGTCGGCAGTTCATCGCTATAGAGGTCGGCCAGCAGGTCCTGCTGCATTTCTGCCAGACCTTTGGAGGACATCTCGACCCTGCCTAGCGCGGTGAATTCAGACACTGACGTCTCACGCATGTTGAATCACCTCCGAACGGAAGTCGAACTCGCACGTTCCTGGTAATCATCGTTCAATTCTATCCCAATGGAAAGAGGCCATTGCGAACCCCCTGTCGTTGCGAACCCCCGCCAATTCTGCGGGGATCGAAGCGATCTCGCGGTTCGGCCGAAGCACGGACGACCTTCCGGTGTGTCAGCCCCCTTCTGTAGGGAATCGTTTTCATGATTCCGATGTCGACACCTGGGCCTTCTGCGTTCCGGAGGTCCCCTGCTCCACCACGTCTTGGGACTCGCACCGCAGCAACGTAAAACAGAACTTGCTGCCTTGGCCGGGCTCGGATTCGACCCAGATCCGCCCGCCGTGACGTTCCACCGTTTTCTTGCAGACGGCCAGGCCGATGCCCGTGCCCGGATACTCCTTCTGGCCATGCAGCCGCTGGAAGATGCTGAAGATCCGGTTAAAGTGCTCTGGGGCGATTCCGATGCCATTGTCCCGGACAGAGAAGATCCATTCGGCGCCTTCTTCCTCGACGCTGACATGAACCTGAGGCGGACTCTCGCCGCGAAACTTGATAGCATTGGCGATCAGGTTCTGAAAGAGTTGGATCAATTGGGTGACATCGCCGCTGACCCAAGGCAGGGACGAGTGGCTGATCGTGGCGCCGGTTTCTTCGATCACCACGCCGAGATTCGACAACGCCAATTCGAGGACCTTGTTGGTATCGGCGGGCTCCAAGGGCTTCCCGCGCGTACCGACTCGCGAGTAGGTCAGCAGGTCGTTGATCAAGGCCCGCAAGCGATTGGCCGCCTCCGCGGACCGCAGCACGTAATCGCGGGCTTCCGGGGCCAACTGTTCGCCAAAACGCTGTTCCAGCATTTGGCAGTAACTGGCAATCGTCCGCAGGGGTTCCCGTAGGTCATGCGAAGCCACATAGGCAAATTGCTCCAGCTCGGTGTTGGAACGCGCCAGTTCTTTGGTCCGGGCCTCCAAATCCGCCGTCCGCTCGGCGACCCGTTGTTCGAGCATGACGTTCAGACGCTGCAAGGCTTCAAAGCCCTCGGCATTCTCCAAGGCGGCCCCCGCGATGGCTGCGATGAATTCGGCCAGCCGCTTCTCGTCAGCGGCAAACAGTCCGGCTACCTGGCGATGCGTCGCGTAGAAACAGGCCACGGGCCGTTTGCGTACGAAGATCGGGGTGCCGAGGGCCGAACGGACACCCAGCGCGTCCAGCAGTTCGCCCGGTTCGGCCTCGGACGGGTCCGGAAACACGACCGTGTGTTCCGCCTGCAAGGCACGCTCAACCAATTTCCCATACGGACTCCCCAGGCGGCCGAAGCCGCGATCCGCGGCGACGCCTCCGGCCGCACCCCCGGTGGCCGCCGTGCGATTGTCCGGGCCTTGCTCCGCGACTTCCGGTAACGCGACGACCTCGCACTGTTCGCCGCGTAGGAGACGCACGGCGGCGTCCTGGACTTCCTGGTAAATCGTGTCCTGGGACAAGGCCGCGGCAATCTTTCGGCCGGATTCCAACACCGTATCAAAACGATCCGCCAACGACAGCGTTGTCGGACTGCGGGACGAGACGCTGCTGTCCTCGCCCCGGTCCTCAAGGCCAGCCTGCAACTGGGCCAGTTCGCCCTGAGCTGCTCGGACGTCGTGCTCCGCCTGAGGCCAGCCAACTTCGAGTCCAACCTGCCCACGGCACAGCAGGGTCTGAGCGTGCTCATAACGCGCGCCTTGTTTCCCTGCCACGGCCAGACTCTGGTCGAACAGGCGCCGAGCCCGGCGTAAGCGGCCACGCATGGCGGCCAGCAGCGCCAGCTCGCGCAGCGTCTGGGCCAGATCATTCTGGAATTTCCGCGTAACCCGGAGGGCCTGGCGCCCGACGCGCTCCGCCCGACGCAGCAGCGCCTCCCGCTGCACGGGCGTGACCTGCTGAAGCGACTCCACCTGCCGGCGCAAGGCCGTGGTGAGCCAGGGGAACACCGGGGCGTCCCAGGCGTTGATGACCCCTGACTCCCTCACAACTTCCCCGGCTCGCTGCAATACCGCGATGGCGTCGCCCGGCCGATCACACCCCAACAGACGAACTCCCTCCGCCACCAGGACCTGTGCGATGGCTTGCTTGTCCGGGCGTTCTCGTGCCAGCTCGACGCGCAGTTTGTCTTCCGGAACCTTGCCGCCGGAAGCCCAAGACCAGATATCTAAGGAGATGCCGGAAGCTTGGTCGTCTCCGAGTTCCAAGCCGGACTGATGCAACTGGCGAGCCTCCTTGACGGCGACGGCCAACTCGCCCAGGTGATACCGGGACGCAGCGATTTGGTAACGGGCCATGTTCATTTCCCAGTAGTCGCCCGTCCGCTGGAACAGCCGCACCGCCTCGCGGCAATGCTTGATGCACTCCTCAAACCGCGAGGCGGCGTAGAGTGCAATTCCATAGAAATTCAAGGACTGGGCTTGGCCCCACGTGTCGCCTGCGTCCTGCCGGATCTTCAGCGAGCGGCGTGCATAAACTTCGGCCCGTCGGTACCAGGGGAGGAGGGTCATCACCGGCGCGTGTTCCGAGTAGGCACCTGCCAATTCCAGGGTAGGAGGATAACGTTCTGCCAGGTTCATATCCCGAAGGTGTGCCCAGAGCGTGGGAATCTTGCCACGCAGGAACCAGTAGGCGTGACCGAGACGACCGTACAACCGAACTGCCAGCAGATCCTCTTCTCGATCGCGATGTTCCAATCGTCGGCGTCCCACAAAGAACCACGGCCAACACGAATGCAGCGTTTGGACCAGCACTTCCCACATCGCCGGAAACAGGCAGGAAGCATGTTTGCCTGGAGTCCAGCGACCGAGGTGACGCAAGCCCTTTTCGATGGCGTCGGCAGCGGTTTCCATATCTCCCCGCTTGAAGGCCAATTCACCCAGCTTTCCTTCAATCTGGGCCTTGGTCAACCGCCACCCCGGCATTTCCTCCGCAATGAACTTGGCGGCTTCAAACATTTGGCAGGCCGCGTCATAGTGTCCTCGGAGCATGAGCACGTCGCCCAGCCCCTGCGAGATGCGAAAACGCGTGACTTCGTCCGCGGCGCGGGCGCCGCGCACGGCGATCCGGTACTGTTGTTCGGCGATTTCCAGGGAGTGCTGGGAACGGGCCTGTTCCGCCGCACACAGAGCGTAGGGCAACGCCCGCGCGCTATCCCCCGCGGCGTCGAAGAGATATGCCACCTGGAACATGGGCGGCGATTCCAGTTGCTCCAATTGTAGCGCCGCCCGTCGCTGCAGGTCACGGCAATCCTCGTCCTTCAGCCGGGCGAGAAAGGCCTCGCGCACCTTGTCGTGGACGAAGCTGCAGCGCTCTTCGCCCACACGGGTCCACACGAGATGCCGGCTCTGGGCCTGGCGCAAGCCGACCATGGCGTGCCGCGACAACAGGCCCGCGAGATTGGCTGCCAGCTCCAGGTCGAATTCTTTCCCCAACACGGCCGCCGCCTGTAACAGGTCCACGGCCACCATGGGCAACAGATCGATGCGTCGCGCTAACAGCCCTGCCGCATGTCGCGAGGAACGCAAATCGTTCATGGCCAGCGGGTCAACTTGCCAGCTGCCAGCCTCCGCAAACAAAGCCTTGGCTTCGATCATGCCACGGAGTACGGCGGAGGCCATGAAGGGGCTTCCGTCCGACAGTCGCTCGATCAACTCCACCGCGTCCTGGGGCAAAATCCCGGCCATGGATTCGACCAACTGCCGCAAATCGCCGGCGTTGAACGGAGGCAGCCGCAACTGCCGCGACGGGCGGATGGCTCGGAGCAGGTGCCCGGGAGGGACCTCCTCGCTACGAAAGGCTGCGACCAGTAACAAGTGGCAGCCGTCGTCCTTCTCGCCGCGTCGGCCACCCTGCCAGCGACGGATCAGCTTGACGCTGAGTTCGTCGGCCCATTGGCAGTCGTCCAGAATCATGACGGCCGGTCGCGAGCCGCTGCCCAGACTGCGCAGCAGCAACGACAGGGCTTCGAGACTGCGGTTCTCGCCAAATACCTCTGGCCCAATGCTCCGCGACGGTTCCGTGCCCAGCACGTCGGCCAATTGCGGCAGGACCGCCCCCACCGCCTCGCAACTATCGCCCAAGCGAGCCCGTAGGATCGCAGCCAACTCCGGCATCGCCTGGCAAGAGCTGACGATTTCCTCCGCGGCCCTTTCCAGGACCTGAAACGGCCGCTGGCCGATCTGATCCATCGCCTGCCCGCGCAGGACCCACACGTCCTGACGCATGACCCCCAAGGCCCACTCGCTCAACAGCCGCGTCTTGCCGCCGCCCGATTCGGCTTCGACGAACACCAACGCTTCCGTTCCGTCGCGGACCGACTGCAACTGCTCGTCCAACAATCGCAACTCTCCGCTGCGTCCCACGAAGGCCGGCTCGGTCAAGGTGGTCCGCGAATCATGGAGTCCCACGACGAATGACGGCTCCGACTCGCCCCGCTGCAACGCCTCGAGGATCGTGGTCACGTCTGCCAGGACGGCTTGCGATGTTTGGTACCGTTCGCGTGGCTCCTTCCGCAACAAACGCTGAATGACTTCATCGAGTGCCCGCGGAATCGCCAAGCCGAGTCCGCGCAGCTCGGGCGGCTGGCGGGTCACGTGTTGCCGCAGGACTTCGTGGACGGTGCGGCCGGCGAAGGGCGGGCGGCCGGCGAGGCACTCGAACAACACGATGCCGGCCGAATATAGATCGGAATACTCGGCCACGTCCGCATCCAGCAGACCGGCCTGTTCGGGTGCCAAGTACCGCACCGTCTGCAGCGATTGATCTCCCAACCTCGCATCCAGCTGGAGCGTGTGGGCCAGGCCCGTGTCGACCAGCACCGCGCGCAGTTGCGTGTCGCTGGGGACCACGATCACGTTGGCCGGCTTGATGTTCCGATGCAACACGCCTAGGCGGTGAACCGCCAGCAAGGCCGTGAACAGACCTTGTCCCAATTGCAGCGATTCAAGGACGGTGAGCCGGCGCTGACGCAACACCTCCTCCAAGGTCTGACCCGGTTGGTACAGCGTGACCAGATAGAAGACCCCCTGCTCGCGTCCCACCCGGAGGATCGGAGTGAGCAGCCCACGGTCCACTTTTCGCAGCAGTTCGGCCTCGTGTTCCAGACGCATCTGGACCGCGGCCGAGATGCTCTCGCCGGCCAGGGTCTTGACGACGACGCGCTGGCCGGTTTCCAGATCCTGGCCCAGCAGCGTTTGTGCGATGCCACTGCGTTTGATCAGCGTCTGGGTGGCGAAGCGGCCGGCGAATACGCAGGGGGACGTCGTCTCGTGGACCACCAGGGACTCGTCCTTCCGAGACTCCGTGCCCGACGAGCCCGGGTGGGCGCCGGGTGACATTCCGAGAATTGTTTCGTCCGAAGCCATAAACTCTGCTGCGTTCGAGTCTCATCATCCTGACAGGGACACCAGACGCGGGCTGGCTCGCAAAACCGGCGTCGGCCCTTCGCCCCGCGAGCGGAGACCTTGGGCCGCCGCCAATGGCGGCTGGCCCGCCCTACGTTTGATCGTGATCGACGAACTGGCGCAACGCTTGAACCACATGTTCGATTTCGTCTTCCAGGACAGCCCAGGACTGTGGCACGGCGTCCAGGGCCGGCGAGTCGCCGGCCGCCACCGACCGTTTGGCGAGCGTCTCCAGGGCGAAACACAGGTCGTAGGCTTGCGGCGCGCCGAACAAACGCACGGAACCCTTGAGGGTGTGCGCAGCACGCTGCAGGAGCTTGCCGTCCCGCGCCGCCGCAGCCTGGCGGATTTGCGTCAATAGGCCGGGGCACTCATCCAGAAAAATCCCCGCCAATTCCCGCAACAGTTCCCGGTCACCCTGCACCGCCTCCAGGGCCACAACAAAATCCACCCGGCTCGGGGGGGCTGGCGTCCAGGCCCCCATGACCTGCGGCTCTTCGGTAGCCCACTCGGCCCGGGACAACACTTCCGCCAGGACCTTGTACAGCGTGCGTGCTCTCACGGGTTTCGAGATGTAGGCATCCATGCCGGCTTCGAGGCACCGTTCCCGATCGCCTTTCATGGCATGCGCGGTCAGGGCGATAATCGGCACGTGGCCGCCGCTCTGCGCCTCCCGCGCGCGGATGGCGCGGGTGGCTTCGAAACCGTCCATGCCCGGCATTTGGACATCCATCAGCACCAGATCGAACGTCCCCTGCTCCAGCTGCTCCACGGCTTGTCGGCCGTTCTCGGCGACGATCACCGCATGGCCTTGCTTCTTCAGCAAGCCAATCGCAAGTCGCTGGTTGTAAAAGCTGTCTTCGGCCAACAGCACGCGCAGCGGACGCAGCGGTTGCACGGCAGTCGGGACCGCCGCTCGGCCAGCGTCCGCCGCCGCGGAACACTGCTCCGGGCTCGGCAGCGCGAAACGCACGCTGAAATGGAAATCACTGCCGTGTTCCGGTTCGCTCTCGAACCAGATCTGTCCCCCCATAAGTTCCACCAACCGGCGGCAGATGGCCAACCCCAAGCCCGTACCGCCGTACTTGCGGCTGGTCGAGTTGTCGGCTTGCTCGAAAGCGCGGAAGACCACTTCCTGCTTTTCCGGCGGGATGCCGATGCCGGTATCGGAGACCGTAGCCAGGATCACGACTTGTCCCGACTCGTGCCGTTCGGCTTGGGTGGACAACATCACTTGTCCCGCCTCGGTGAACTTGATGGCGTTCCCCAGCAGGTTCACCAGCACCTGGCGCAAGCGGAGGGGATCTCCCAGCACAAAACGCGGCGTTCCGTCATGGATCCTGCAGTCTAGCCGCAGTTTGCGGTCGGTGGCCCGCACGGACATGGACTTCATGATGTCACGCAACAGCAGAGGCAGATCGAAACACTCGTCTTCCAGCGTCAGTTTGCCAGCTTCGATTTTCGAGAAGTCCAGGACGTCGTTGATGACGGCCAACAAGGATTCGGCCGAATCCAGCACCATCTCCTGATACTCCCGCTGTTCGGCCGTCAGCTGGCTGTCCAGCAATAACTCCGAGATGCCGATGATGGCGTTCATCGGCGTGCGGATCTCGTGACTCATGTTGGCCAGGAAGGTGCTCTTGGCCCGATTCGCGGCCTCCGCCGCGGCCTTGGCCCGCTGCAACTCGCACTCCGCTTGTTTCCGTTCGATGGCGTAACGCAGCGACCGGGCGATGAGATCCCCGTTCAACTCACTCTTGACAAAGTAGTCCTGCGCGCCTTCACGGACCGCTTGAACCGCGACTCGCGCATCATCCAGATCGCTCAGCACCACGATCGGCAGGTTCGGGGCCTGCGCGTGGGACCTGAGAAAGGTCCCCAGCCCCTGGCTGTCCGGCAGCCCCAGGTCCGTCACCAAGACGTCGATGCCCCCCCGCGCCAGCCGTGCCAGGCCCTGAGACAACAACTCCGCGGTCTCGACGCGAAAGACCACGTCGCGGGATGCCGACAACAACTCGCGGATCAAACGCCGGTCGCTGGGGCTGTCGTCTATCACGAGCACGTTGATGACGGTCTGGTCCATCGGGGTCACCATTTGGCCTGCCAATCCACGCGGAGCCGCAGGGTGGCTACCCCGACGGCCGGCGTTCCTGAGCATCGCGCCTCCATTATGCCCCACCAGCATGGCACTGACAACGTGGTGCTTTCGGTCCACGATAGACACCGGCCGCATTCGTCGGTAAAGTACCCTGCCAAAGGTTGAGTCCGTTTTGTTATTTGTTCTTCGACACAAGGAGCTGTTACTCATGAGCAAGCGCGCAACGATCCAATTGGTCTTGGGCTGGATGTGTCTGGCCACGTTGGGGGCGTACCCCGCGCGGGTTCGCGCCGACGAGAACTTGTTCGCACGTCGGAATCTCGTGGCTTGGTGTATTGTCCCGTTCGATGCCAAGAAACGCGGCCCCGAAGAGCGCGCCGAGATGCTCCAGCGATTGGGTTTCAAGCAACTCGCCTACGACTGGCGCGCCGAGCATATCCCGTCCTTCGACGCCGAACTGGCGGCCTTGCAGAAACGGGGCATCCAACTGACTGCGTTTTGGTTCCCGGGCGGCTTGGACCAGGACGCCCGCACCATTCTGGACCTGTTGCAGCGGCACAACACCCGGGCCCAGTTGTGGGTCACGGGCGGCGGTGGCCCGGTCAAGTCACCGGAAGAACAACAGCAGCGAGTGATCGCCGAGGCGAACCGCATCCGGCCGATCGCCGAAGCGGCGGCGAAAATCGGTTGCACCGTCGAATTGTACAACCACGGCGGCTGGTTCGGCGAGCCGGAGAACCAGCTCGCGATCATCGAACAGCTCAAGCTGCCGAACGTGGGTATCGTCTATAATCTGCATCACGGACACGAGCATCTGGACCGGTTTCCGGAACTGCTCAAGAAAATGCTGCCTCACCTGCACGCGCTGAATCTGAACGGGATGGCCAAAGAGGGGGACAAGACGGGCAAAAAGATCCTGCCCCTCGGCCAAGGCGATCTCGACCTGTCGTTACTGAAGATCATTCGCGACAGCGGCTATCGAGGTCCCCTCGGCATTCTGAATCACACGGACGAGGACGCCGAGACCCGCCTCCGGCTGAACCTCGCGGGTCTGGACCGGCTGGTGGCCGAACTGCAAGGTGCCCCAAAATGACCAAGACCATCCTGATCACCGGCGCCAGCAGCGGCATTGGCGCGGCCACGGCCCGCCATTTGGCGGCGGGCAACGAAATTGTCGTGCACTACCACCACTCGCAAGCCGCGGCCGAGGCGGTCGCCGCCGCCGTCCGCGCGGCGGGCGGCACAGCGCATCTGGTCCAGGCGGATCTGGCGAGCGAGGCCGGCTGCCGGGCGGTCGCCGGTTTTGCCGAACAGCGCTGCGGCCGGCTCGATGTGCTCGTAAACAACGCCGGCGGCCTGATCCGCCGCCTCCCGGCGCGCCAACTCGAATGGCAACTGATGCAGGAGGTGTTCGCCCTGAACACCTTCTCGACGATGCTGTTGTCGTCGCTGTGCATCCCGCTGTTGGAACGCGGGACGCAGCCTTGCATCATCCACGTGACTTCCGTGGCCATCCGGCACGGCGCGCCAACCGCCACGATTTACGGCGCGGCCAAGGGTGCAGTGGATACGTTCACGCGCGGGTTGGCCAAAGAATTGGCTCCGACCATCCGCGTCAATGCCGTGGCGCCAGGCGTGATTGAGACGCCCTTCCACGATCGCGTGACGTCGCCGGAAAGGCTGGCTCAGTTTCGAGCCTCTGCGCCACTGCAACGCAACGGCACAGCGGAGGAAATTGCGGCGGTGATTGCGTTTCTGATCGACAGTCTGTTCACGACCGGCGAAACCATCGACGTCAACGGCGGCCACTACATGCGGTAGCAGGGCCACTGCTGTGAACATCTTCACGCCTCTCTCGTTCCCACGCTCCGCGTGGGAACGCAAGTGTTTTGACGCTACGCGTTGTCTGCCCAAGGACGCAGGGCAGAGCGTCGCGGCGACAGCCGCAGAGCGCCGCCCTGGGTACGGGTTCGAAGCAACCTGGTAGCCCTGAAAGGGCGAAACAAGGCGGTAGTCCCACACGTATCGTTCGTCAGATGGGCCAAGGCTTGTTTCGCCCCTTCAGGGCTGGTGTTCTCAATCCTCTCATAACCCAGGGCGGCGCTACGCGGCTACGCCGCTCCGCTTTGCCCTGGGCTGTTATGTGGCTGCCCCTATCGGGGCGAAAATCTTGTGTATAACGACGAGGGCTTGCTCGAGGGATAGTTCCGCTTCTGCTACACGCAGGCCCGACTCCGCGTCTCCCCCGTTTCGCCCGCGGCGGCTCCGCCGCCGCGGGCGAAACGGGGGAGGAGGGTGACTCGTGGGAGCGTCTTCTGTAGCTGAAAACGGGAGCCTCCACGGGGCAAGCCCGTGGCATCCCATTCACGGAACCGTCAAATCTCATTCTTTATGCGAATCGCCCAAGAAACCGTTTGGTGCTAGCGAAAAGACCTGGCTTTCCGGTGCTTGCCGGCGCTCGCGCCGAAACCCCATTCCTTGACCGTCTTGCCAGCCGCATCTCTAATATGCACCCAGTCCAACTCGAACAGGCTCGGCCCTTCCGGCGGGTCGATGCGGAGGCCCGTCAACCTGCCGCGGACCGGCAACAGCGCGGTCAGCTCTTGCCACTGGGAGCCGGCTGCAAGCGGCAACTCGACCGAGCGTTCCGGCGTGAACTCCGGCAAGCCGATCTCCGTCCACAGGACGCGGACCTGGCCGGCTCCTTCACCACCCGCTTTCAGTTCGATCGTCACCGGTCCCTCGACCGGCCGAAAATCCGTGGTCGCCGCACCGGTGCCTTCCAGAACCAAGGCCCCTTTCTCCACCCGCAGTTTTGCTGAGGAGCGAGTCGGGCGCCAGCCAACGACGTCGAGTTCCTGGTTGGGCGGTGCCGCTTGGAAGGCGAGCGGGAACGCGGGGGCTGGCGGCGCGGGCTTGGCGGCGGACGCGGCGGTTGTCGGCGAAGACTTTTCAGCAGCTTTCACACGCGTCGGAGTGGACTGCGAATTTCCGCGCAGACCCCAAGCGAGCGCTGCCAGTCCCAACACCAGTGTCAGCGCACCGCCCACGGCCGCCAGCACCAAGGGCCGCGCTGGCCGCGACGCGGCCACACGAACGCGGCGCGGCGTCCCAAGGGCGGATGACGAGCCTAGCTGCGGCCGGGTTGCCGAGGCGGCTGGCAGAGGCGGAGCCGGCGGCGGAATGGGAACGGCGTCGGGATGCCGAGCGCGCAACTGGGCGTCGTAGGTCACGCGACTTTCGGCCTTCAGCAGACAGCGCCGGGCGGTTGCGACTTGATTTAGCAGCTGCTGAGATTCGGCCACATACTGGCCCGTGGCGACTGTCTGCAGAAACGTCGCGATGCGTTCGGCTGCCGCTTCGATGACTTCCGGGTCCGGCTCAAAGCGGCACAAAGTCAGCAGCCGATAGTGATCCGGAGGCTGCTCCGCGGGCGGAATGCCGAGCCATTTGTAGTACGGATCGAACTCGGTCATGGCCTGATACCAAGATGTACGGTGGGCTATGCCCACCAATTACAGCTACTTGTGGTGGGCACAGCCCACCCTACGCTAGTTCGTCTTCAAGAATAAGAAGTGGGGTAAGCATCCTGCTTGCCTTTCGATTCATCGCGTCAAACGTAAGCTGGAAGCTTACGCCACCGCATCGGTCACCTCAAGATTAAGCCTTGACGACGCACTCGATTGACAGCCCGCAAAAACCGTTGGGTCCTGGCTACTTGCCCAGCCCGCTCAGAAAATCGTCCAGTTCTTCTCCGTCGGGACGAGGTGGGCCCGCTGATCCGTCGTCACTCGGCTCCGTCTCGTCCGGCAGGGCCACCGGCAGGTCCGCGATCGAAACCCCGTGGTCCGCGGGAACGGCGGCCGCGACCGGCGCGTCAGGGGTCCACAGTGGCGTCTGACCGCCAGCCACGTTCACGTCTGTCTCGGCCGGCGCCGGTAAGCCGGCCCGCAGCACTTCGCTCCACTTCTCGATTTGCCCTTCCGTCATGCCGGACGCCCGTTCGATGGTCAGTTTGGCTTGGCGCCCGACGCCTGGCAAAGACGCCTGGACGGCGAGCCGTCCGTCCTGGCCGTACCGGAACGTCACGTGCACCGGCGTGCCCGAGGGCAGCGCCGGCGGCAGATCCGTGACCACGCACGTGCCGCTTTGCGTTGCGTGCGCGCCGCTGTCAGTGCCGCCCTCGACCACGCGGACCAAGACGGCCTGCTGGCCGTCTCGGAGCGTGCGAAACGAGCGCGTGACGGCGGTCGGCAAGGGCGTGTTGCGGGGGATCATCAGCTTGCGCCGGGGCCGGCCCGTCTCGGGATCGACGCCCAACACGCCCAGCGCATGCGCGTTGACGTTCCGCACCAACATGCCGCGCAGCGCCGGCTCGCCACGGCGCAGCAGCCAGCCGGCATAGATCGCAGCGCCGTGGGCCACCGCTTCATCCGGCGACAGGGAGCGATCCGGCGCAAGGCCCGATTCCTCGGCCAGCATCCGCTGGACCATCGGCATGCGGGTCGCCCCGCCGACCAGCAGCAGACGCGTCAGATCGCTCCACGCCAACTGGGCGTCCTTGAGCAATCTTCGCACGGTCAGCCGCGTACGATCCAGCAGGTCGCCGGTCAACGACTCGAACTCCGCCCGCGTCAGTCGCAGCTGCAGTTGTTGTCCGCCGCAGAGTAAGGGGATGACGGTCTCTTCGCGGACCGTCAGCGCGTGTTTGGCTTCACCCGCGGCGTGCCGCAGGCGTTCCCGATCGGCCGGTTGGGCCTGCGGGTCCAGGCCCGTCTGTTGACGGCAGATTTTCGCCACATGCTCTGCGATGCGTTGGTCCCAGTCGATGCCGCCCAGGTAGACGTCACCGGCGATGGCCACGGCGCGGAAGTGGGCGCCGTCGATCTCCATCAGTGTCACGTCGAACGTCCCGCCGCCCAAGTCATAGACCAGGATGCGTTCGCGGCGGTCGCCCGTACCCTCGGCCGTGACCAGGCCCCGCTCGAAGCCGTACGCGATCGCCGCCGCGGTCGGTTCGTTGATGATGTCGATCACTTCCAAGCCGGCCAGCCGTCCGGCGTCCTGCGTGGCCTTACGCCGCGGTTCGTTGAAGTACGCGGGCACGGTGATGACAGCCTGGCTGAACTCACCCAGCTTCAAGCAGGCATCGTGGTGCAGCTTCCGCAGCACCAGGGACTCGATCACTTCGGGTGGAAACTCCCGTCCACAGATCGTGCGACTGTACTGCCGCTCACCGATATCGCGTTTGGCGAAGTAGGCGACCCGCGCCGGCTCCAAGACACCCGCGCGGACGGCTTCGCGGCCGACGATCGGCCCGGAGCGGTCGAAGAACACGACGCTCGGCGTGATCAGTTCGCCTTCCTCGTTCGGAATCGTCCGCGGTCGGCCGTCGCGATCCAAGTAGGCCACGACGGAGAAGGTCGTGCCGAGATCGATTCCCACGGCCGGTTTGTCGGAGCGGTTCATCGGCAGCCCAACCTTCCTCACAGGCTTGTGTCACAGGGGATCTCCGTGCGAAGGCATTAGCCCCCTGCTCGCCTTCGCGGTGTGTGCCAGAATCCGTTCCCGACGTCGTCTGTCAGACCCGCCATCGCCACCCCGTCAAAATCCGGCAAATCGGGAGCGACTCACCTCTGCGGAGTCGCTCATGCACGGCTCTGGAGAGCCATACTACTTCACGGGCCGCGCTACGATCTCTTCGGGAATAGCGGGCCACCGTATTGGGCCGTGTCGCCCAGTTCCTCTTCGATCCGCAGCAGTTGGTTGTACTTCGCCATGCGATCGCTGCGCGACGCCGAGCCGGTCTTAATCTGGCCGGTCGCCAAAGCGACCGCCAAGTCGGCGATGGTGGAGTCTTCGGTCTCACCGCTGCGGTGGCTGGTGATGCTGGTGTAGCCGTTGCGGCCGGCCAGCTTGATCGCGTCGATCGTCTCGGTCAACGTACCGATCTGGTTCACCTTGATCAGAATGCTGTTGGCGATCTTCTGGTCGATCCCGCGTTGCAGACGCTCGGTGTTGGTCACGAACAGGTCGTCGCCGACCAACTGGACCTTGGCGCCCAAGCGTTGCGTCAGGAGCTTCCAGCCGTCCCAGTCGTCCTCGGAGCAACCGTCTTCGATCGAGCAGATCGGATAGTTCTCCGCCCAGTTGGCCAGGAAGTCGACCATCGCCGCCGAGTCGATCTCCTTGCCGTCGATGGTATACAGGCCTTTCTTGGCGTCGTAAAACTCGGTGGCCGCCACATCCAGGGCGATGTAGACCTGCTTGCCTGCCTGGTAGCCGGCCTTCTCGATCGCTTCCAGGATCAGGTCCAGCGCTTCCCGGTTACTACCCAGGTCCGGGGCGAAACCGCCTTCATCGCCTACCGATGTGTTCAGCTTCCGCTTGCTGAGCACTTTCTTCAGGCTGTGGAAAACTTCCGTACCGCAGCGCAGCGCGTCGCTAAACCGCGTGAAACCCAAGGGCATGACCATGAATTCCTGGACGTCTACGGAATTGTCGGCGTGCTGGCCGCCGTTCACGATGTTCATCATCGGAGCGGGCAGCAGACGGGCACTCGCGCCACCCAGATAGCGGTACAAGGGCTGGTTGGTGTACAAAGCCGCCGCCTTGGCCACGGCCAAGGACACGCCCAGGATCGCGTTGGCGCCCAGATTTTTCTTATTCGGAGTGCCGTCCAGGGCGATCATCTTCTGGTCGATGCCGATCTGGTCCAACGCATCCATGCCCTCCAGTTCGTTGGCCAAGATCGTGTTCACATTGTTGATGGCGTGCGTGACGCCCCGGCCCATGTAAACCGCCTCGTCTCCGTCGCGCAGTTCCCAAGCTTCATGGGCACCCGTGCTGGCACCGCTCGGAACCGCCGCGCGGCCGAACGAACCGTCGACCAACGACACGTCAACTTCGACCGTGGGATTGCCGCGGCTATCCAGAATTTGACGACCGTGAATGTCTACAATCGTACTCATACAGTTCTCGTCTCTCTTCCTAGGCTGTGAGGGTCAACTCGACTAAGTTGCGTAGTTTGACCGATTTCGGGCGGGTTGACTAGGCCGTATCCGGCCGTGTCCCGCCTTGATCATAAGGTTGCGATGATCCGCTGCCAGCGCGGGGTTGATATGTTCGGCTCTGGTTTTGGCTTCGTTCAGAGGCGATTCCTGGCCCTATTCTAGCAGTCTCTTGATGTGACGATCAAAGTCTGACTCAAACAGCCGATCCTGTACGATCCGGTACTTCTCAAACTCGCTCTCGGCAAATGCCTTGGCGACCTCCTGCCTGACCTTACCGGGATTGTCGAGGATGTCCCGTTCGTTGAACTGGAGGAAGGCGTTGAGTTTCTTGGCCCAGTCGTCCATGGTCATGCTCCTCTAGCAGGCCCGGAAATGCCTGCTGAAGCCACGATCTTTCCACGCTTTCAGCGCGAGGTCAATACCGGCCCAACGGGCACTACCAGTTGGAGATCGGCGTGGCCGAGGACGCGAACCAGCCTGATTCGGCGTCACTGGTCTCACCTCCGTGCCGGGCCTTGATCATAAGGTTGCGATAAGGTTGCGCGTCGTATCCCGACGCGTCAGCGAGGAAGAGTGGCGTTTCCTCGCTGACACGTCGGGTTACGATGATCCGCTGCTAGCGTTTTGCGCCACCTTATGATCAAGGCCCCGTGCCAAAACTGGCGGCCTGCTTTGGAAGGGCGTCCCCTTAGTGGAATCCACCATGCGTAAATCGCTCGTTCCCCGATGTTCCGGCGCGTTTGAATCGCGAGAATGAACGCTGTTCCACGGGGTTCTGTCGCATCCGCTCCTGGCGACGTCATCCCCGCTGGGTCTGTTCGTGCCGGGAGCGGATGCGACAGAACCGTGCACGTTGCTCAGGAAGGGGTTACTGGAATTGGAAGTTGTTATGGGAATTCGACTTGTCAGCCTTGATGAAGGCCACCACGCATGGCAGATCTGCGGACAACAACTGCCGATCCGGATTGGAAGCAGTCCCAGGGCGGACGTTCGGCTAGATGACGAGACGGTCAGTGACTTCCATTGTGAGATCGATCAGGTCAACAGCGTCTTGTGGGTTCGGGATCTCGGATCCAGGGAAGGCACCTTCGTGAACGGATTCCACGTCGCGCAGTCGCATGTTCTGCCGGGCGACAGACTCACCGTAGGAACGACGAGTCTCCGAGTGCGCTACTCGCGGTCGGGCGTCCCGCGTGCCGAGAAGCTGTTGGCGTAGCCGGGTATCCGGGCAGCGGAGGTTGCGGAGCGGACGACGCAAGGACTGTTCCAGTAGGTAGGGCCGGTCGGGCAGCAGCCCCGGGACTGGGCCGCGCAAAACTGTATCCTGGAGAGTCCTTGCCATGGTGAGATCTGGTCCGGCTTTTGTTCCAGCTTGGCATGTCTGGTCCCCATCCGGGCTTGCCC
>JAPLNJ010001228.1 GCA_026692885.1 Planctomycetota bacterium
GCCGCCGCAGGCGGCGGTGAATGCGGCGAAGGGGAATAAAGGTGGTGGGGGCCGCTGTTAGTGACCGAACCCTTTTTCCACTGGGGCAAGCCCAGTGGGGAAAGTGGCGGAATAATAACGACTTATGCTTAACCTCGTACCATTCGAGACAAGCTCGGCGGGGGCCTAATTTGTCTCTAGGCGGACAGTTACGCCTCATCAGAATCGGCAAAGTGGCGCTGTACAATTGGACCGCTTGCGGTTGACATTGAGCCGTTTAACCGACAACGCAAACTTGGTCAAAGCAAAGGACGTCGCAACCGATGGAAGATCACAAAACCGTGGTAGGCAGTTTTTCCTTAGAACGCGATGGTTGGGACCGGTTGGTGCTCACGGATGAGACGGGAGACCGCTACGTTGGGGTCGAAGCTGTGCGGGCCTTTCCCATCTCGGACCCGCAGCACGCCATCTCGATTTGCGACAGCCAAGGCCGGGAGATCGTGTACCTCCCCGCGTTGGACGGGCTGCCGCCGGGAATCCGGGAGACGCTGGAAATCGAACTATCTCAGCGCGAGTTCGTCCCCCTCATTCGACGGATCCTAAACGATCCGCCCGACACCGAACCGACGGAGTGGAAAGTCGAGACCGACCGCGGTGTGACGGTCTTCCAGTTGGAGAGCGAGAGCGACGTCCACCGCAACGAGGCCGGTCAAGTGACGCTGGTGGACGCCCACGGAATCCGGTACTTGATCCCCGATTCGCGACAACTCGACGCCCATAGCCGACGCGTGCTCGACCGGTTCCTGTAAGGCAGGACCGCGCAGGAAACGCTACGCTACTCCGCCAGCATCGCGGCCAGGCGTTGCCGCAGCTCGATCAACCGCTGCTCTTGCTGTTTGTCGAACGAGCCGAGTCGCTGGCCGTAGCTATCCATCCAGTTGATCAGCCGACTCCAATCCTCGGTGGATAGCTGCACGTCGTAATGGCCCTGCTCCAGCAGCGGTATCAACGGGTTGGTGCCCGCGGCGCCGGCGCCGACCAGCGAACGGCCTTCCCCGTACCGGGCTCGGACGTGCTGGCGCAGGCTGGGCCGGCCGTAGTCCAGCAAGGCGGCGTAGGACTTCTCGGCCGTCAGATCGAACTGCGGATCCTGGCCCTTGGGCTGATGGCAAGAGACACACTGCCGGTCCAGCATCGGCTGCACCAGGACCTGATAATCGAAGGGCCAGGAGCCGGCCGGCCCGGGCGTGATCTTCGAAGGCTCACGACGCATCGCCACCGGTGACGTGGCATTCCGCGGCGAAGTCGTGCGCGGCTCGTGGCAGCCGATACACGAAGCGCTCTGACCCGGCTGAACGTACGTGCCACTCCGCATCGTCTGGACGGCGATGCCGCGTTCGTCCAACGCCTGCAGGAAGAACGTCACGCCGGCCGGCACGCGGAAATAGGCCGAGCCGTCCGCTTCCACGGGCACCGTACCCAGCACGAACTTGCCGGGATCGTCGTTCGTAACGCCCATACTCGGACTGTTCATCACGGGATGCGTCTTGGGGGGCACGCCGATCAGTCGCAGCTGGCGGATCGAACCGCGCGGGATCGAGCCCAGACCCTCATACACGTTGACCAACAGCATCCGACCTTCCTGCGAGTCGGCCCAGTCGGCCGGCGAGGGCAGGCGGGGCGGCTGCTTTCGCGATTTGATCGGGAGCGGCGTCTCACTGCCGATGTCGGGATCGCGATACAGCAGGTTCAAGTTGCCGAAGCCATCGAACAGGTACAAACCGAGATCATTCATCGGTCCCGGCATACCCCATTGCGGTCGCGGCGTGCCGGGAGGCAGCGGCTGATGACTCCAGGACACCAGGTAATGTTCCTCGGACAGCGGATAGGCACCGGCGAAATAGGTCTGCGGCCAGCCTTCGGCTTCGGGGTAGCAGACTTCCGGCGTCAGTCGCGTGAGCGGCTCCACGCCATCAGGGCCCAACCGTGGGTCCAGCAACACCAACGGACCGCCTGTGTGGGCGTGGTGCCCGGAGGCGGTAAACACGATCTTGTGCGAATTCGGCACGGCGCGCGGCTCGAAACTGCAATGCGGACTGCGGACGAAGTTGCCCCAGACGATCTGGGCGTTGGTGCCGTCCGGTAAGGTCGACCACAACTTCATGAACGGCATGTTGTGACGATCGACATAGTCCCAGCGGGAGTACAGGATCCGCCCTTCGTGGTCGATGCTGGGGGTCCACTCGAACATTTCGAACGGCGAGATTTGAACCAGATTGCCGCCGTCCGCGTCCACCGCGTGCAGCGTGTACACGGCCACCGGCCGTGACGCGTCGCCACCGCACCGGACGTAGCTGTCCGGCTGAGCGCCGTCGATGCACTCGGCGGCGCTGGCCTTGCCGCATTGCACGTATTGTCCGCGACGGGTGGACAGAAAAATGATCCGGCCGTCCGGCAGATAGCGACCGTCGAAATCGTCGTACTTGCCGTGCGTCAGCCGGCGTAGGCCGGTGCCATTGAGGTTGATTTCGTAAAGATGGTAGAACGCGTCTTCCGGCACATTGGCTTTGTTCAGTTTGTCGGGCTCGGCCGCCAGTCCGGGATAGTACTTGCAGTGTGCGAACAGGACTTTGCGACCGTCGTAGGACAAGTCGGGCCGCAGCACGTTGCCCAACGGCAGTTCGGTGCTCAGACAGCGCAGTTGGGGCGAGTCGCTTTTGAACTTCTCCAGCACGAACAGCCCGCCGCCGGGCCGCGAGAACCAGCCGTAGTACTGGTCGGACATGTGCGTGAAGTTGCCCGGCGCGCGTTTCACGAACAGCAGATCCTCGAAGTCCAGCAGCGGATTGGCCAGCGTCAGCTGGCGCACCGCCCAGCGGGCCTGCAAATAAAGCTGCCGCCGCGTGGCATCTGCCGCAACAGGCTGGGAGGGCGAGGCTCCCGCCGAGCCGGCCTGCGCCGGCAACTTCTGCCAAGCCTCAACGGCTTGCTGCAGCACAGCGACTTGGCCAGCAACGTTGACCCCGAGCATGCGCAGATTCTCGGCGAGCTTCAGGCCGCGTTCCACGACTTGGGGCAGCGGGTAGTTGAGGGGCGCGGCCACGATCATCTCGGCGGGCTGGGTGGTGGGAACGGGACCGTGGAGGACGGACCACTGGCTCGCGCTCGATTGGTCGGCCGGCTTGCCACGCGCGACATTCTCCGAACTACCGACGCGGTAGACTTCCACCTCGTCCAGATGCAGATACTGCTGCTCCGGTAACTGAATTCGCACGAAGCGCGCCGGCGCAGCCTTCAAGAGCACGGTCAGTGGCAGGGTATCCGGGCGGCCGAAGAACAGGCTCCCGTCATGCTGGTAGGCTGGTTGCCAGGCTTTGCCATCCTCCGAGAGCAGTACCTGGAGCCGCGCCGCGCGATCTTCGACCTTACCGTCGCACCGGTTGTAGATCAGCACCTTGTCCAAGGCGAGCGACGTGCCCAGATCCACCTGCCACCACGCTTTGGCGTCGGCGTTGGTATGGAATCCGTAAGTGCCCTGCTTGACACCATCGCAGCCGCCAGCTGCATCTTGTTGCGTAGTAACCGTCACCGCGGCCACGGCTGTCCCGTTCGACGGTGGCAGGTTCCGCACCACTTCCTGACGCAGCCAATCGGCCTCGATCTGTTCGCGGCTGATGACTGTCTTCGGTTCGGCACACACCGCGGTCGGCGGCCAGCACGTCGCCGCCATGGCCGTCGTCAACAGAAACCAAATTGCCGGACCAACACGGGCAGCGTTACCACACGAGCACATGGGAATTGCCTTTCACGCAAAGTCGAGCGGGGCAGGTAGGTCAGGCTTTCCAGCCTGACGTCTCCTTGTAGGTCAGGCTTTCCAGCCTGACATCTCCTTGTAGGTTAGGCTTTCCAGCCTGACATCGGGTTGTTGGAGTCAGGCTGGAAAGCCTGACCTACGCCGCGCGTTCCTCCGAAATAAGGTCTCGAAGTGGATCTGTAAGCCGGGTTCTGTACCTCGCAGCGCGAGGTGATGGTCATTTCTCTAGGACACCCGTTTGCACGGCGCCTCCAGCGACCTACCCGGGAGTCGATGGCGAGCCGGACCGGCTCGCGGCGGTTTGCACCGCCTGCTCCCTGTTTGGTCTTGCTCCGGGTGGGGTTTACCAAACCAATCGAGTCGCCTCGACTGCTGGTGCGCTCTTACCGCACCATTTCACCCTTACCTGAGCTACAGGAACACATTTGTTCCGGCAGCCATCGGCGGTATGTTTTCTGTGGCACTATCCCTAGCCTCACGGCCGGTCGTCGTTATCGACCACCCTGTCCTGCGGAGCCCGGACTTTCCTCTCGCTCTGGCCCTAAGGCCAGAACCAGCGACCATCCGATCCACTTCGAGACCCCAGCAGTTTGACGCAACTCGCGTGCGGAGTCAATCTTGCTATAATTACCGCTCCAATTCCAGGAGATCCATCCGATGCCCACCCCGCCTTGCCAAGGTCGTCTGACGCTGTTGCGATCGTTGTCGCTCTGTTTCGTGCTCGTGCCGGTCGTGGCCCGCGGGTTGTCGGCCGACGGGTTGTCGGCCGACGACGCGTTTCGAGTGGACGCCGACTTTCCGGGCGGCAACATCGTGGTGACACGGATGGCTGACGACACGGCTTCTGTGGCACCGGATCAGCGCGATACGCAACGCGGCGAATGGTGGTTCTACTGGAACCTACGATTACGGGGTCCGGACGACAAACCACTGACGATCACGTTCACGGACAAGAACCCGATCGGCGTGCGCGGGCCAGCTGTCAGCACGGATGCCGGCGCGACCTGGCGCTGGCTGGGTGCTGCTGCGGTCAAGACCGCGCGCGTCGACGGCCGACAGACGTGGTCGTTCCAGGCGCGCGTGCCCGCCGGGAAGTCGGAGGTCCACTACGCCTTCTGCCCGCCCTACACCGAGAGCCACCTGCGGGCGTGGCTCGCCGACCACGCGAACCAGCCTGCACTGCGGGTCGAGGAACTCTGCCGTAGCCGGAAAGGACGGGCCGTCGAACGGCTGCACGCCGGCTGCCTGGATCGCGCGCAGAGCCGGGGCCTCGTGCTGCTGACCTCGCGACATCATGCCTGTGAGTCGCTGGCCACCTACGCGCTGGAAGGCTTCCTGTCGGCGGTCCTGGCCGACGACGAACTCGGCGCCCGCTGGCGCGAGCGTTGGGAGGTCGTGGCCGTCCCGTTCATGGACCGGGACGGCGTCGCCGACGGCGACCAGGGCAAATTGCGAATGCCCCACGATCACAACCGCGACTACAACGCTCAGCCGCTGTATCCGGAAGTCGCGGCGCTGCAGCGTTGGGGGCAGGCGCCGGGCGGCCGCGTCGTCGCCGCGCTCGACTTGCACTGCCCCCACATCCGCGGCGAATGGAACGATCGGGCGTACTTCGTCGGTCCGCCCGACGAGGGCTTGTGGCAAAAGGAATGTCGCTTTGCCGCCGTGCTGGAACAGACGCAGCAAGGCCCGCTTCGGTTTCGCGCCAAGGATTGCCTGCCGTTCGGCACGGCCTGGAACACCAACGCCAATACACGTCAGGGCAAGTCCTTCGGCAACTGGGCCCGTGAGGCTTTCCCGGACGCCCGGTTGGTCGCCAGTCTGGAACTGGCCTACGCCGATGCGTTAGGCGACGAGGTCAACGCCGACACCGCCCGGGCCTTCGGCCGGGATCTGGCACGGGCCCTGGCCAAGTACTTGGAGCAGTGACGTGCGACGTTAACTGCGAAATGCCGTCACTGCTAGGCGGTCCCGTCCGAGAAGCTCCCGACTCGCCAGCTGCCCGCCACCGGAGGCGGCGGGCAGCCGGCGAGTCGGGCCGGTCGGATATAGGGCTCCGGGTTAGGCACCGGGCGGGAACACTCCCACCGACTTACGTCTTTGAAGTTGCGCATTTTCATGGTCCCCACCCGGCCCCGTGCCGGTGGAGGTAGGTTTGGCGACTAGGCGTCGCCCGCGCCGTGGCATGCCCGTTCCGCGCTTGCCGCCGGACCGCCGCCAGCGACGGCGGTCCGGCGGCAAGGGCGGAACGGGCGCCGTTTTGTGGGGTTCCGCATAGTTTTCAAACCTGTTTCCACCGACGCGGGGTCGGTGGGGCAGTCGTCGGAACCAAAATGCGCAACTTCAAAGACTTACGTCGGGAGCTTCTCGGGGGCGATCACGACACTGCGAGCATTTCGCAACGTTATGATCAAGGCCAGCGAGCATCGTCGCTCGATTTGATTTTTTCACAGCCTGGGAGCCAGGGAACGCGAGAATCCGGGAGGCCCGGGAGAAACGTGCCCCCTCTTTTCTCGCGAACCGGCAGAGAGGAAGATGGTCCGGGACACACTCGCCCGACGCGCAAGCGAGGGTGGCAACGACAACTTCCTACCAGGAATCTGGGTGTAAGCCGCCGCACCGCCAACCCCACCCTCGCTGGTGCGTCGGGTCAGTGTGGGTACACGATTCCTGTTCGCTTGTCATAATGTCTTAAGCCGGGGCAGACATGATTGCACCTCAGACCGGACCTTTGGGAAAGATCGCTGTGGCGCTGTCGGGCGGAGGCTACCGCGCGGCGGCTTTTCATTTGGGCCTGCTCGATGTCTTGCACGCCAGCGGTCTGCTGGACCAGGTGGTTGCGTTATCGACCGTCTCCGGTGGGACGATTGTCGGCGCCGCCTACGCTTTGGCCGTGGCCCGCGGGCAGGATTTCCCGACGTTCTACCGTGAGTTTTACGAGCAGTTACACCAGCGGCCGTTGGACAATGCCGTGCAAATACTGCTCGGCTCGGAGGCCCGCCAGCTGCCGACCGCGACCCTGATCGCCGCTCAGGCCGAGGTCTATGACCGAATCTTTTTCCGACATGCCAAGTTCGGCGAAATCCTGAAAGCAGAGACGCGTTTGCGGGAAATCGCCTTCAACGCGACCGACTTCGCGGCCGGACTACCGTTCCGTTTTCAAAAGAGCAGCCGCGAGCGTGTCCGCATCGGCAACGGTCGCCACATCATCCCGGCGGAGATCGCCGCCGAGTTGCGACTGGCCGATATCGTCGCCGCCTCGTCCTGCTTTCCGGCAGGCTTTGAACCCTTCGCCTTTCCGGACGACTTCCAGTGGAGCCAGCGGGCGGAGATCAAGCGGAAACTCGTCGAGCAATACGACGATCGGTTCCACGAGGCGGTTCCCTTGATGGACGGCGGGGTGGCCGACAATCAGGGCGTGGACAGCTTGCTCACGGGGATCGACCGCTTGGACAAGGCTGCCGCGGAAACCGACCGGGTGGGGCTGATTCTGATCTCCGACGTCAGCCAACGAGCCCAAGGGCCGCTGTTGGCCACCGCCGTCCGGCCTCAGCGCGGCGGTCTGCGCGTGAGCTGGTTCCTCGGCTGTGCCCGGCTGCTCTTTGTCGCCGCCACGGCGTCGCTGGTGGGACTTGGCTGGCAACTCGTGGAATCGATCCGCGCCGGGAACGTGCGGTGGTGGCCGGACCTAGTGACCGTCTATTTCCCACTGGCGCTGTCGCTGCTGTTGGTTGTGGCACTGGCGGTCACGCGCAGCATTGTGAAGGCTCGGTTGATCGACCGGCTGCCGCGTTCGGGCCTCGACGTGCCGCAGCTGCTGAAACGGATGCCGTTGCGTCTGTTGCTGGACCTGCTCTGGATGCGCGCCCAATCGCTGATCGCGATGTCCGGCGACGTGTTTATGAAAAGCATCCGCGACCTGCGTTATCGAGAACTGTATTCCAGCGACGAGTATCGTAACCGCACGGCGGCGAACTTGATCTACAAACTGTCCGAGTCGCAGTACCGCCCGCCCAGCGATCTGCCGGAGTGGCGGAAGCCGACCACCGAGATGCAACAGATTGCCGAGCGAGCCGCCAACATGCCCACGATTCTGTGGTTCGAACACGACCGGCAACTGCCGGAGGTAGTGAGCTGTGGCCGATTCACGACCTGCCACACGCTGTTGAATCACTTGGTCGAGCGCTACGGTGCCGACTTCGAACGCGCCGATGACGACACGCGTCAGAGGTGCGGGAAGCTGCGGGAACTCTGGACGACCCTCCAAAAGCAGGCGCTGCTGGAGCCCACGCAGCCCTTGGCGGACACCTAACTCGTCTAGCCGCGAGCGCGGGGCAAGGGGGAGACGGCTGGGGTGAGGAGCAATGCCGTTAAGAACTGGCGCATCAATAGCTGTCGGGTTCTCAAAGTAGTCATCGCGGCGGAGCGTGGCAGAGCCAGGACGTGGATCTTCTGCTTGTGCGGTCTTCATCCGTGCTCTGGCTCTGCCATCCGTGCGGGAAAAAGACTGAAGATCCCAACCGTGAGTTAATACGATATCTTCGAGCGGCCCGTGTCAGCCTGGAAAGGCTGACCTACAGAAGGCGCGCAGCACACCACCTCCGACGCTACTTTTCGTCACTGTCGTACACTTTCTGGCCAGCCCGCAGCGCCGCGCGATTGCGCAGTTCGATCTGCCGCCGCAAGGCGTACTTGGCCTCGCGGCGTTGGTCCACCTCGCACGGCTGGAAATCGAGTGTGTCACCTCGCGGGCGCTGGACCAGCTGGGCCTGACCGGCCTGAATGATCGCCAGGGTCTCCCGGTAGCGTGCGTCATTCTTGTCCGAGAACCGGGCCAGCACCGGACTGAGTTCCGGCCGGTCGAAGCTGACCTCCGGCCCCCGGTTGCCGCTGTAGCTCCGCTGAGCGCCGAAGTCCTCGCCCGTCAATTGACTCAGCCGTCCCAGTTGCGCCGCATCCAGCACCACGCGGCCGGTCAGGCTGTCGGGATACGCGCTGGCATAGGTGGGATAGTAAACCCCGTTCAGATCGACCCAGGTCGCGATGCGGTCGAACTCCTCGGCAGTCAACCGCAACTGCTCGTGCCCTTTCGTTCCCGCAGGCGAGGGGGGAGCGTCAGCCGTCGGATGCCCCGCCACTGGCTCGGCTCCCGATATCCGCGACGGCAACAAGACCTGAACCAACCGGCTCGCCCGCGCTCCCCAGGAGTACGCCGGCTGGATCTCGGCCGGCCCCGCTCCGACGCAGTGGAGATAGCCTTTTCGCCACAGTTCCGTGTAGGCCGTATTGAACGTCAGCGTCCGGTCGGAGGCCAGGTTGAGCTTCTGTCCCGCCTCTTGTCCGTAATCGTGGCACGAGACGCACTGCTTGTCGAATACCGGCTGCACCTCGGCCATGAAGCCGAACTCGCGCGGCGGTCCGTACCAGCCCTCCAAGCGGCTCGGCGCCCGCCGCCAGGCCAGCGGCTCGGCCGACGCTGCGCCTTCCCGACCGTTGGGCCATTCCCGACCTGACGCATGCGGCGGCGCGCTGCGGCGTTCGTCGTGGCAGCCGACGCACGACGCTCGCTCGCCCGACTGCACCGTGGTCCCGCTCCGCATCGACTGGATCATCAGGCCGTTCTCGTCCAGGAGTTGGAAATAGACGAACTTCTCTGCCGGCACGGCAAACAACGCGGAGCCGTCGGTTTCCACTGGCACCGTACCCAGGATGCGTTTGTTTTCCAGGCTGTGCCAATTCATGCCGGGCGCCGTGTAGCCCTGCCCGAACCAGGCGCCGGGCGACCAGTGCCGTTTCTCCGGCGATTCGACCACGCGCAGGCTCTTGACCGAACCGCGTTTCACACCTGCCATGTGCGTGCCGCGGTAGACGTCGGCCACATAGAAATGGCCATCTTGATTCTCGAAGTCGCGCCGGGCCGGGATGACCGGCGGCCGCGGCTGTGCGGCCAGCGGCAGCGGATCGTAACAGCCCGGCTCCTCGTAGTGCAGCAGCAGTTCATTGCCGAACACGTCGACCAAGTACAGGCCCATCTCGTGTCCGTAGCGGGCGTCGCCTTCGATCCACTTCTGGCCGGGCCGCATGGTCATGCGCGAGCAGAGGAAGTACTTGTCCGACAGCGGCCAGGGGCATTCGTACTTGGGATACACGGAGATGAAGTCATCGCAGTCGAACGCACCGCCCGCCCGTACCTGGTTGATCGCGTCGGCCGGCCACGTGCGGACCACCGGTTCGCGCCCGTCCAGCCCCCGCGCGCGGTCGATGATCGCCAACGCACCCCACAGCCGATGGTGGTGCATGCCGAAGACACATAGCAGTTGCTGGGTGCCCGGAATGCTGCGCGGATAATAGACCGCGCCGGGCGAGGCCGTGTTGTTGCCCCAGTAGATCGCCTGGTTGGTGCCGTCGGGATTCACCGTCCAAATCCCGTGCGCGTCGCCGAAGTTGCGGTCCACGTATTCCCAGCGCGCGTACAGGATCCGGCCGTCGGGCGTGAGCGCGCCGTGATTGTCGAACAGATTGTTCTTACCGATCTGGTGGATATTGGCGCCGTCCGGTTCCATGCGGAACAAGTTGGCCCCAATGTCTCGGCTGCACTGGTTGTACTTCGGCTCGCGCGTCGACGAGAAGGCGATGTGGTCGTCGGGCAGGTACAGCGGATCGAAGTCGCAGACGCCTTCGGCCGATGTCAATTGACGCAGGCCCGTGCCGTCGGCGTTGAGTTCCCAGATATGGTAGTCCTCGCGGACATGGCGCCGCATCGCGCACACAATCCGCTGTCCGTCGAAGTGAACTTCCGGATCGCGGACCACGCCCTCGGTCAAGGTGACGAGCGTCTTGGTTTCCCCGGTGGCCAGGTTGATGGTCTTCAGCGCGCCGGGGCCGGCAAAACAGTTCGTGTTGATCTCGCCGGTATGAAACAAGGTGTCGATCGCGTGATGGCCGCCGAGTTTGTACTGATTGCGGACCACGTACAAGATCGGCTGGCCGCTAACCAGCGGATTGGCGACCAGCGCCTCGCGGCGCAGCGTCTCCAGGTCCTTGATCAGGTTCGGCAATTGCTCCGGTGGCGTCTCCGCGAACCGCTTTTCCAACTGTGCGCATCGCGCAGCAAATTCGGCACCCCGCGGGTACTTGGCGGCAAAGGTCTCCGTCAGATCCGCGATGGCTTGCTGGAGGCCTGACAGGTTGGCTTCGCGGAGCGTGGCTTCCAGTCGCTGCCGAGCCAGTCGGACCGCGAGTTCCGCCCACCGCCGCTGCGTGGCGTCGGCATCCAGGCGGCCCTGGGCGGTGAAGTCATCGAGCGTGACATGTCCCCAGCCGCCCGTCTCGCGGTCGACGACCCGCAAGAACACCGACTGGCCGACCAGTTGTGGCGCGGTCCAGGCCACGCGTTGCATGACCTCGGTATGCGCCTTGCCGCGCGCGACCAGCACCTCTTTCCCGTCGAGCGTGCACAGGGCCACGTAGGCACCCGCCTGGGTGCCGGAGCCGACCAGCAGCGACATTTCCGGGCCGGTCAGTACGAACACCGGCGACTCGATCACGCCCGTCATACGGTCGTTCGACGTCTGGCCCGGCTGCTGCTCGACGGTCGACAGATAGTACTTGCCCTGCTTGTTATACTTTTTTTCCGGATACGCATTGTGGTACTCCGCACGATCGGAGACCACGTAGTCGAATTGCCCTTCGACGACTTTCCAACCCTGCAAGTCGCCCGTCTCGAAATCAAAGCGAACGACCTCCTGAGCCGCCGCAGCCAGCGACGACGCGATCGAGACGATGGCCAGTACGACAGGGGCCAGTACGACGATGGATCGAAGCGGTCGGTGCATTGCGAATCCCCTTGGCGACGACCTCCCGAAAAAATAACCCCACCTGAGGCCTTGCGGCAGGTCGCGTGGGGAGCAGATAGCGCTCGAATTTGGTACGCGTACTATATCGGAAAAAGCGGGCGAGTCTACGTGTCTTGTTCATCAGCGGTGCCCCACGCCCAACGCCGTTAAGTATTTTGACGCTACTCCACAGCGTTGGGTGGGCCAGAGCGGGCAAGGCGAGAAAGCTCTCCAAGTAGCAACAACGGTGATTTGCTGCTAGCCCGTCCCAGGCCAAGAAACCGAGCGCCGGCCCACCAGGATCCACTGAGCACTACGGAGGTTCGAGACATGCGCGTCGAGCGGATTCGAAAGCGTGGCGTCGTCCTCGTCGAACAGGTGTTCGTAGAGAATGCGTTCGCGTACACTGGCGTCATGAGAATCACCTCTCTGCGCGCCAGCCGGACTCTGAATTGCCTTGAGGCGGTGTAACCGAAAGGAACAGCCAAGTGAGACCCACCAGAATTGTAGCCGTTCTTCGGGCGTTCTTGCTGGTGATGGCCGTCATGCCCGGCCTAGCCCAGGAGCCGTCCAAAGAACAACGTCCCGTACGGCCCTACTGCATTGTCGATACGGGGCAGAAGAACATCTTCGCCGACCGAGAACAACTGCTCAAAGTGCCCAAGCCGAGCGCGCCGTTCTTTGGCCAGGATGGCTTCTACCAAGAAACATCGCAGCGATCCCAAGACCCCGCTAACTTCCCCCAGGGCCGCGGCCCGCAAGGCGACGCGATCCGCATCTACAACTACGTCCGCCCCGTCCGGAGCATGGATCCAAAATCCGTGCGGCTGGTTGAGCCTGATCTGGCGTCGTGTCCCACGGTTGTTTTGTTACGGAGAAGACCATGCATCGGCATGAGTGGGTGATACTGTCATTCTGGCTGGCGATAGCAGTGATTCGCCCGGCCCCAGGTGCCGACTGGCCGCAGTTCCGCGGCCCGAATGGCGCTGGCATCGCCGCGACCGATGCCCAGCCCGCCAGCGTGTGGAGCGATTCGCAGAACATCCGATGGAAGGTGCCCTTGCCCGGCCCCGGTTCTTCCAGCCCCGTCGTTTCGGGTCAGCGCATCTTTGTCACGTGCTACACCGGCTACGGCGACGGTGGCGAGGGGGGCAGTCCGGAGCAACTTGAACGCCATCTGCTCAGCATCGAACGTCAGACAGGGAAGATTCTTTGGGATCGGGCGGTGGCTGCGGAGTTGCCCGAAGACGCCTTCCACGGTTACCTGACCGAGCACGGTTACGCCAGCAGCACCCCGGTTACCGACGGCGAGCGGATCTATGTCTTCTTTGGGAAGACGGGCGTGCTCGCATTCGACTTCCAGGGTCAGCAGCTCTGGAAGGTCAACGTCGGCAAGGAATCGAGCAATCGGCGTTGGGGTTCGGGCGCGAGTCCGGTGCTGTACAAGCACACGGTCATCGTGAACGCCGCCGAGGAGAGCCGCTCGGTCCGGGCACTCGATCGACTCACCGGCCAGGAAGTGTGGAAGGCCGAAGCCGACAGCCTGGAACTCTGCTTCGCCACGCCCGTGCTGGTGGACTGTGAGGGCGGACGCACGGACCTCGTCCTCGCGATTCCGGGCGAGCTGTGGGGACTGAATCCCGACACCGGCAAGCTGCGCTGGTTCGCAGAGACTGACATCGCCGGCAACATCTCGCCCAGCGTCGTGGCGGCCGACGGCGTGGTCTATGTTACGGGTGGATTCCCGCGCCAAGGCAGCGCGGCGGTGCGGGCAGGCGGCAAAGATAATGTCACGAAGACGCATGTCCTGTGGTCCAGCCAGAATGCCTCCTACGTGCCCACGCCGGTGGTGCTGGGCGGCTATCTTTTCGTCGTCAGCGACCAGGGCCTCGCCATGTGCTTCGATCCCAAGACCGGCAACGCGATCTACAAGGAGCGACTGCCGGGCGCGAGCAGCGGCGGCGGCAAGCCGTTCTACGCTTCACCCGTCTACGCCAATGGCCAACTCTACGCGGTGAGCCGCCGCAACGGGACTTTCGTGTTCGAGGCGAAACCCGAATTCAAACTCGTCTCCCACAACAAGCTCACGGACGACGATTCCGACTTCAACGCTACGCCTGCGGTTGTGGACCGGCAACTTTTCTTACGTTCCAACCGGACTCTGTATTGCATTGAGGCGGTGCCGACGGCAGACGCCGACAAGCCCCAGTAGCGACGGAGCTATGAACCCAAGGTGAGAACCCGCCCCGCCGACGAATGAATCGCGAAGGTCAACCAGTTCGTTCGTCTTGTGGGAGCCGGCCTACCAATGGAGAAACCATGAACCGTTTGCTGTTTGCCTGTGTCTTGCTCACCTCGGTCACCGCCGCTGCTAAACCGCCGGATGGCAAAGAGTCTCGAACCGCGCCGAACATTCTGGTCTTGATTGCGGACGATTTGGGCTGGGGGGACATTTCCTTGCACCAGGGCGTACCGCGCACCCCGCACGTGGACCGACTGGCGAGCGAAGGATTGGAACTGCAACGGTTCTATGCCTACCCGGTGTGCAGCCCAACCCGCGCGGCTTTCTATACCGGCCAGATGCCGCGTCGTTTCGGGATCGTCTATCCGCTTGGCCCGCGCGAGCCGGGACTACCCGCCGGCCTGCCCACCCTGCCGCGCACGCTCCAGTCTGCCGGCTACCAGACGTTCCTCGTCGGCAAATGGCACGTCGGCACCCAAAGTCCGCCGCGGCAAAGTGGCTTCGACCATTTCTACGGTTTCATGAACGCCGAGGTGGATTACTTCGCACATACCGGGCGGGGTGGCGTACTGGACTGGCAACGCAACGATCAGACCGTCGAGGAACAGGGTTACTCCACGATTCTCTTCGCCGACGAGGCGATTCGGCTGCTGGAAAAACGCGACGTGACCCGGCCGTTCTTCCTGGAGGTGGCGTTCAACGCGCCGCACTTCCCCTTGAGTGCCCCTGCTGAGTATCTCGCCAAGTACCAGGGTCTTTCCCAGCCACAGGCCACGTATGCCGCCGTGGTGGACGCCCTCGACGCCGCGATCGGCCGCATCCTCGCCGCGTTGGACAAGCAGGAACTGCGCGACAACACGCTCGTGGTCTTCTTCTCCGACAACGGTGCGAGCGGCCGCGAGGGCGGTAGCAACGGCCCCTTCCGCGCCGGCAAAGCCACGGTCTTCGAGGGCGGCATTCACACTCCGTGCTTGATGCGCTGGCCCGGCCAAATCCAAGCGGGCACCGCGACCCGGCAGCCGCTGGCCGTGCAGGACCTCTTCCCCACCCTGGCCGCCGCCGCGGGCGTGACCGTGAAAGAAGCCTCCCACCTTGATGGCAAGAATCTCTGGGAATTGCTCCGCAGCGGTCAGGTGCAAGACCGCGGCCCCTTGGTCATCGCTGGGACCGATATCGCGATTCTTGATGGTGATTGGAAGCTGATTGAAACCAGCGACGGCCAGCGAGCACTCTACCAGATCACCCAGGACCCCGGCGAAACCAGGGATCGGTATGCCAACTCCGTCGAGATTACCCAGCGGCTCGAAGCCGAACTGGCCCGAGTGAAGCAGGACCTGCCGGCCGTCCGCGTCCGGCCACACCCCGGTCCCGGAAGCGGCGGGAGGCCCGGCGGTCCCGGTATTGGGGGTTCCAAACCCCCGAGAGGAAAACCGGCTCCACGAACCGATCCGTAATTCTTTTGGTCCTGTTCAGTGGTCATGGTTCGCGTCCTTCGTATTCACGACTCTAGTCTGGCAATTGGAGCGAGAGGGGGCTAACCCATGTTGCAAGGAATGGTGACGGGAGGAGTCAGCGTCCTGATGGCCGTGCTGTCGCTGTTAGGGCTAGTATCTGCGGCGCGGGCAGCAGAGCCGCCGACTGCCCGACCAACCGTGTTGTCTACCGGTTGCCAATTGCCTGCGCCGCCCCAAGCCGGCACGGAATGGCAGCCTCCGGTGAGCCAGTTGCCTGAAGTTTGGGGTAGCGCCGTCAAAGTTCTGTTGAGATACGGCTTCGGGGACCCGCGCAGCTGCGAGTACCGCGAAGTCGAAATCGCGTGCGGAAACGCATGGTCCAATCGCGGCTTTCTGGTGAAGACGCATGCGTGGTTGATTCCGTTGCGGCCGGGCGATGCCCCGAATGCCCCGCGGTTCGTTGTCACCTGGAGCGGCTTGGTGTATCCCGCGGCAACGGTCGGTGAGCCCGCGGACCTGAAGGCCGACGTCGAACAGCAACTGCGGGCGCCGCCAAGTCGCTCTTGGCTCCCGGAAGCAGCGTTGGTCGATCACAAGCTCTCTCATCCGTTGCGAGGTTGTCTGTTGTTCGTGCTGGGCGAGGCGGCACTCGCGGAACGGGCCTGGAAGCAGGCGGGACCGCAGCTTACGAATCCTCGTACCAAAAAGCCGTGGACCGACAACGGCGATCCCTATCTCGGTTTGGTCCGAGAGTGGGCCTGGGTGCATTTTGATCGAGCCGTGTGTGCTCACCTGCGCGGCGACGACATGGTGGCGCTGGCGAGCGCGGAGATGCTGGTCAAGTTGCGTGCCGAGGTGGAGCAGGAGGCCCCGCGGCACGGATTCCAGCCACCGCAGGACAGCGGCGACCCTTTCCAGCCACCGCAGGACAGCGACCATCGGCCACAGTCGTTTCTCGAGTTCTTGGATGCCATTGAGGTGCTCGCCGAGGACCAGGCCCGGCGAGTCAAAGCCGCTCCTGTCACACGGGTGCTGGCGCAGGACGCCGCTCCGATTGCCGATACCAAGGAACGCATCGCGGCGCTGATTCGCGATTTGGAGATTGTGGAGGAGACGCAGGATGGCCAGCCGGGTGGCGTGAGCCTGGGAGCGTCTCCGGTGGTCAAGGCCCTGGTCAAGGAGGGGCCCGCCGCGGTCGAGCCGCTGTTGGTGTGCCTGGAGACCGATCGCCGACTCACCCGATCGGTTTCGTTTCATCGGAGCTTCCTCCCGACCCGTCAGTTGATCGGCGTGGATCAGGTTGCTTTTGCCGCGTTGCAAGGAATCTTGAAGACGCGCACCTTCGGACCGCAGACCGAGTATGGCTACCGGTCTGCGGGAACCGTTTCGGACGACAAGCGTCGCTTGGTGGCCCAAGAGGTTCGCGAGTTCTGGAACAGAATGAAGACGTCTTCCGATGCCGAGCGGTGGTATCGGGTGCTGGCAGACGCGACGGCCACCGACAAACAGTGGCTGGAGGCGGCGGAGAATATCACGCGAAGAGTTCCTCGTCCTGCACCGCCGCCTGGACAGAAGTTGAAGATCCCACCTATCGCCGCCGAATTGAACGACGACCGGCCGCTGCAGGGTGCCGAACTGCGCTCCCGCACTCAACCCAGCGTGAGCGAATTGTTGGCTGAACGGTCCGATCGAATAACGACGCTGGAGACAAACAGTACGCGCCGCATCTTCCTGCTGGCAGAGGCTTGCAAAATGACCCTCTATCTGGCGCGCTGGGAACCCAGCGCCGCCTTGCCGGCACTCCGGCGCCGAATCGAGCAATGCCGCGAACTGCAACGGGACAAGTTCTACGGTCCGTACGCCAAGCTGCTCAACGGTTCGATCAGCCAGTTGGTGATGGCCGGCGCAGATGCTGGGGCCGCGGAATTCATTGCCAAGTACGTTGAGTGGCTGAAGGAGCTGCGGCCGGAGCAAGTGGAGCCGCCTGCGGGGCTGCAAGTGTTCCGTCCCCTGGGCCGTTACCCCGACAATCCCGATTTGTCCCGGCTGGCCACGGAGTTGTTCTCCGCTGGCTCGCGCTGGCTGCCGCTGTCCGAACGGCTCGGGCACAACTGGTATCAGCTGGTCAACTCGCCGTTGGTCAGCGTCCCGGCCTTTCGTGAACTGCTGAATTCACAGCTTCGCAACCAGGAGTCGTTCGGCACGTTGACGGTCGAGGGGTCGATGTGGAAGCTGACGACGCTGTCCAGCACTATGAGCCAGCGTATCGCGCGTCCACTCGCGAGAGATGATGTGGACCCGGCGAATCCTCCAGCGATGCGTTACGGCGACTTCATCGCCTGGAAACTAAGCACGCTCGAAGGGGCACCGGAATTCGAGCCGTATTGGCCCACGTCGCGCAAGGATGCGGCGGTGGCCCGCCTGACAGCGTTTTTAGATCGTTGGGGCCATGCGTTTCGGGATCGTAGCCGGGACCTGACACGACCGGTCTCCCCCTTTGGCACGGCACGGTTTCGGCTCGACAAACTCGCCCGGCCGGCGACACCTGACGACGTGACCGCAGGACGGGCGATCTTCTCATTGGCCGCGACGGGAGCCCAGGTGCGGACCGTTGCTTTGCCGATACTTCCCCAGATGGCACGCTGGAAGACACTGACCGAGTTTCCCGTCAACCCGACGGGACTGAGCGACGCTCGCCCTGGCCAGCCGACGACGGCGTATGATCGTGCCGGCTACATTTGGCAGGCGGAAGAAGTACTGGTGGACGGCGGCTGGCAACGCTTCTTCGGCTTCGTGGGGAACCATGTCGTTGCCAAGGTCCCCGCAGAGGAGGTCGAATTCCTCGAAGAGTTTGGCCAGGAACCGTTGTTACGCTGGTGAGCCGCGGGAGCTGACGTTCGTGGACGACACCACGTCTTAGCCGAGCTTCTGATTTTCCTCGACGAGCTGTGAAGCTGCGTCTTGGCAGCAATCGTCGAAGCCGCCAACGTCAGTTGGCCGGAGCTTCCCGCAGCTCAACCTACGCGGGACGGGCGACAAGCTATTGGAAGCCGCCAGCGTAAGCTGGCCGGAGTCTCCCGCCCAACACCTATTCGCGGGCCGCCAGATAGGTGCAGGGGCGGGAACGCTCCCACCGGCTGACGCCGGGGGCTTCTCGTGGTGCGGGCCATCGCGGCTGGGTTAGGGGCGGCAAACCTCTCCCGGCTCACGCCGGGAGCTTCCTCTCACGCCGCGAATGCGCAACTTCAAAACTCGCGTGTCGGGTTAGTGTGAGGGGCAGGTCGCCAGACCGATCACACGGTCGGCGGCGCCGTAGTAGAGCAGCCACTGGCCCTTGAAGGGGACCATTCCGTTGGCGACCGTGGTGTGGCCGGTGAAGCCTTGCTTTTCCCAGTCATATTCCGGATAGAGGAAAGGTTCCTTCTGTTCCTTCAGCACGGTCTTCAGGTCCTTCCCGTCGATCAGAGCCTGGCGAAGCACCCAGGCACCGAGCGAGTGGTGGCCGCCCTGCGTCATCAGCAGGATGCCGTCGTCGCGCAGCAGGGCGATGGCGCCGGCCTCGCGGCCTCCCCCCGGCCAGACCGCCTTGCCGACCGGAGTCCAGTCGATCAGGTTCTCGCTCCTGGCGAGGCCGCAGGGATGGGTGTCTTGTTCCTCCCACCGGACTTCCTGGCTGCGGACCGGACATGTGAACCGGGACTCGGGCGTCGGCCGCAAGACCGGTTCCTGATGCTTGACGAACGGCCCGATGTCCCAGCCCTCCGGGGTGGCGTGGCCCGACACGGTGGCGGGCAAGAAGATCGGCGCGGCGACGACTGAGGCCGTGGCGGCCAGGGTTCTCAGAAAATCGCGGCGGGCTGATTGGTGACTTGTCATGGTTTCTCCAAAATCACACAGTCCAGACCGAAGAAATGCTTCGCGCCCTTCGCGGCGGGGTTCGCCCCGGCGACTTCGACGCGGAGGGTGAACTGGCCGTCGCGCGGCACGAACACGCCCAGCGGAAATGCTGGGGCAGGTTGCACAGAATCCGCGTAGCCGTCGAAGGCGGCGGTCACAGGCTGGCCGCTGACACGGAATCGCAGCGTGGCGTAGTCCGGGGCCTGGGTGGCGTACAGCACCAACTTGCGCGGCGTGACATCCGGAGCGGGCCAGGAGATTTCCACCGAGTCACCCACGGCCGTGGTCTTGCCCAACAACTGCCGGCCGCTGCTCCAGCGTTCACCGCCGAACGGGTCCATGTCCTGCTCGCCCACGAAGAAGTCGCCGGACTTCGCGAGTACCTTCATCGTTTCGCACTCGATCGCGCCCGGTTTGGGCCGCGGGGCGTTCGCCGCGATGGCTTCGGCCAGCGTGGGAACAGGCAACGCGGCTTCGCGCGGCTGAGGGCTGACGGTCGAGGTCACACTGGGAAAGGCATACCAGTAGGTTGTCGCGGCGTACGTGAGCGTGGTCCGTTTCCAGGAAATCAGTTCGATGTCAAACTGCAGGGAGCGGCGGAACGGGATGCCGTCCAGGTTGCGCGTGCGGGTCGAAGTGTTGTGGCCTTGGGTCATCGGCTGGTCCATGCGCGGCTCGCCGCAGAACGGCGTGTTGTGCACCGGCTTGGGCGCGTAGGAATAGCCGTAGTAGTCCTCGGTGCCTGTGCCCACGTGCGAGGGAAACGATTCTCCGTCCACCCAGATCTTTTCATCGCCCTCGCCGTACCAAGTGGCGATCGGATTGAACAGCGCGAGGGTATCGCCGACATAGACTCCGCGGCCCGCGAGCTTCACGAAGTTCCAGTCGCTGGGGGGCGGAGTCTTGAGCCCGGCTTCATAATGCCACGCGGTGTGGAAGTGCATGGAGCGGTCATCCCAGGTCCAAGGGCCGATGGTCAGGCGAAGGGAGCCTTTGATTGGCTGTTCGGCAAGATTCGCCAGAGTGACGCGGGCGTTCTTATGGTAAGGCATCACCCAGCGGCAGACCAGCGTGCCATCGGCGAGCACGGTGCGATACCAACTCTGCACCGCGTTCAGTCCGCCGGCAGCGAGCTCCTTTTCCGTCGCCATGCTCTGTCCTTGTGCTTCGTCGGGCGGTGCCAGGAGCGTTTTCTGGACCTGCTCCACCGCGGGCCGGGCCGCCTCCAGCGCGGCGCGAGTGAACGTCTGCACGGCCGTGCCCGCCGCATAGGTGCGGTAGTTGATCTGGTAGTAGCGCGAACTCTGGCCGGCTTCCTCCCATGTGATCTTGCAGTGCTTGGCATAGGGAATGGGGAGGTAGAAGTTATTGCCGCCGTTGCTGTCGGGCCGGTAGCCCGGATGTGGCTGGACTAGCGGCGGGCCAAGCTTCAGGTCGCCGCTGAGCAGGTCGTAGGCGGGGAAGGCCAGCGCCGGTTCCGCCGCACCGTCCAAGTAGAAACGCAGCGTGCCCTTTTTGTTTCTGTCGGTGGTCAGCCAGAAACGCACGATGCCGCCGGGCCCGGCGGCGTCCAGCATCACGCGTTCCCGGCGGCCCTGATTGTCTTCGGTGCGAAGGAACTGGTTCTGATCGCTGTTGGCGAACCAGCCCGGTTTATCCGGGGCCACGGTCGCACGGTCGTAGCTGCTGGCCTGTCGGCAAGTGAACTCCGGCTGCGGCCAGCGCGCGACGGCGGCGTAGTCAATCATCTCGCCGAGCAGCGATTCCAGGGTGACTTCGGCACGGGCACTCGCCGCCGTGAGCCAAGCCACGGTCCCAAGGACTGCCCGGATGCAGAGACGCGAAGACAGCGTTTGGTTCATGGCGTTTCTTCTTCACGGATTTGCGGATCGAAAAACTATACTGCCCGCGGGCAGCATATCTCGTCCCGGTCGGGGACGTTGGGTTCGCACGTCGAACCACGCTTGCCCATGTTCACGAATTTCTATTTCTTCTTCCACGCCGAGTTCATCTCGTAGGCCTGGAGCGACTCGACGGTGAGCGCCCCGCCCTCGGCCGTCAGCGAGATGGTGCCCAGCGGCTGGCCCATGTCGCGGCGAGCGGCGGTCTTGAAGCAGGCGCCCCCGCCGCCCACCACCTCGTACATCGGACGGTCGACCAGCACGCGGAACGTCACTTTGCCGCCCCGCAGTTTCAGCGGCATCTCGTCGAGCTTCTGGGCGGCGAAATCGTAGGTCACCTGATTCTCGCCAAAGCCCAGCACGGCCTTCGACGCAGTACCCTGTTTCACGGTCACCAGGATGTCGAAAAGCTGGTCCTGCGCGTCCCACTTGATCGGCGACTCGGCCGTAATCTCCTGGCCTTCGGCCGTCTGCGGGTTCGGCTTGCGGAGTTGCTCCAGTTCCTTGATCGGCGAGGCAAACATGCGGAGGCCCTCGTCGGTCGTGTGCAGCGTCAGGTTGGTCGGGACGCTGAACGTCTGATTGAACGGCATGTCCGGCATGTTGATCCGCGCCCAGCCGATCTGCACCACGCGCCCGTCGGGCGAGTTACTGAAGTTTTGCGAGGCGTAGTAGGGGCCCCAGTGGAACTGGTGCTTGCCCTCGTGCTCGGGCGTGAACTGCTTGCCGTCGAAACTCCCAATCGCATACTTAGCGTCCGCGGCGTAGATCACCCACTTCTTCTTCGCCGGGTCACCGTCGACCGGCAGTTCAAAGATCTCGGCGCACTCGAAGTAGCCGGGGATGTTGCTCTCTCTCGCCCACTCTTTGAGGTCCTTGCTCGAATAGATGGCGATGTTCCGGCCATGCTCCTTGTCTTCGTCGAAAACGGCGATGATCCAGTGCTTGCCCGGTGCGTACCAGATCAGTTTCGGGTCGCGGCCGCTGTGCTTGATGACGGGGTTATTTTCGTAGTACTTCCACGTCTTGCCACGATCGTTCGAGTAGGCCAACGATTCGCCGCAGCCGGTGTCGGTGAACGCCAGCACGATCGTCTTCTCGTCGCCCTTTTGCCAACCGGCCGTGTTGAGTAGATCCACATTGCCGCTGCCGGAGAAACAGTTATTGACGGCCATCGACGGATGGCGGTTCTCGACCTTGCCGCCGAACGGGCGCAGCGCGTGGTCCTGCTCGGTCCAGTGGATCATGTCGGGGCTGGTGGCGTGGCCCCAATACATGTTGGCCCAGTTGCGGCCTGCCGGGTTGCTCTGCCAGAAGAGGTGATACTCGCCGCCGTAGTAGCACATCCCATTCGGGTCGTTGTTCCAGCCGCGCTTCTGGCTGAAATGGAACTGCGGGCGGAGCGCCTCGTCGTAGAGCGGTTGAAGGTGAGGGATCTCGTCGCTCGACTTGAACATCGCGCAGATCTCGGGCGCTGCGTTGGCCACGATCTTCGCGGTCTGGCCGAGGTACTCCGACATGTCGAGATAGGCCCACCAATCGATGGCGTCCTTGCTTGGCGCGAAGTCACAGTCGAGCTTGTGGACGAGAGTCTCGCCGACCATGATGGTCGTCCGGCCCCGTTGGCCGCGATTCGACACGGGAAAGACGATGTACTTGCCGGTGATCTTGAGGTCCTGGGTGTTCTCCGGGTGGGGACTTTCATTGACGGGCTTGCGCGCCGCGGAGGCCGCTTTCTTCTCAGACTTCGTGTTGCTCTGCACGATTTGATCGACGTTGATGTGGCCCCAGCCGCCGGACGCGTCGTCGACGATCTGGAGGATGGCTTTCTGGCCCTTGTATTGCTTGACGTCCCAGTTCTCCCAGTTGAGGAACTCGCTGCCACCCGGGCGAGTGTTGGGACCGGTGGCGCTGAGGACGACTTTTCCGTCGATCAGCAGATTCATGCAGGTCTTCCCCGGCTGTCCGCCGCCACCGATGAGGAACTTGAGGTAATCCCGCTCGATCGTGAACTCGGGCGAAGTGAGCTTGCCCGTCGGCTTGTCGCCGCCGAGGAACGAGTTGACAAGCCCTTTTCCTTCGAAACCGGCGACCTGCATCTGGCCGCCCAGCGTGCCTTTGGCCGGCCCCTTACCGAACGCTTCGCCTTCGACTTTCCAATCGCCGTAGGTCGCGGCCTCGAAATCGTTGATCAGGATGTCGTCCGCGGCGTTGGCCGACGACGACAGGGCAAATGCACAATGCAGAAGTAGCAGACAGCTAGCCAAGATCGAAAGTCTTTTCATGGGGGATTCCTTGTTGTTCATCCTGTTTTCGTTTTGGTTGACAAAAAGATGGGGAGAATCCCACGTTCCGAAGGAACATTTTTTTGTCATCAATGTTTTTGTCCTCTCCGTTCCGAGTGCTAAGTACTGGATCGTCGGTACGTGGGATAGGCTTCCAGCCTGTCATGTTTTCACGCAGGAAATTGACAGGCTGGAAGCCTATCCTACTGCCTCGCGGATCGCTTGGGCCAGGGGTTCCAGGAATTGCCGCAGTTCGGCGGGGAGCGAGGCGGGGAGGGGCGGGAGTTGGCCGGCGGCGAGGTGGCGGAGGAACGCGACGAAGTCGGGAAAGGGGGCGGGGAACTGATCGAGCTTGGCCAGATTCTCTTCCACGGCGGGATCGAGGTCTTGCGGCTGGGCCTGACCGAAGCCGGCTTGGGCGCAGGCGAGGGCGAGTTGCTGGAGGGCTTTCTGCATCTGGGCGGGCAGGCCATCGCCGCCTCCGGCGCGGCGTTTGAGTTCGGCACGCAGGTCATTGCGCTGCTTGGCCCACGCGGCGGCGGCACGCGTGTCGCTTCGGGCCTGGGCAATCTCGGAGAGGATGACCGCTCCACCATCCGGCAGGTCCATGTAGTCTTCCAGATACCAACGCAAGTTCTCGTAGTCGTCTTCCTCGAGAAACGGCGTGAAGTCGCCCTCCACGCCCAGGGCGTTTCCGGCCACGTCGGTGAACTGCACGCGAAAACGGTTGTCTGCGGACGGACTGAAGCGGACGCGGATTTCCTGCAACACGATTCCATGCCCCTTTCGGCAGTCCTGGCGAACCCTTGACCCACGCCTGCCAATCTGCTTCACCGTCCAAACAAGCGGAACGGGGTCGCTCCGCTTCGGCTTGGGATCGGAGCCGAAACAAAACCGGCATTTATCCGGCATCCCGGACTTCCTCTTTTCTTATCCGTGCCCCGGCCTTGCCATCCGTGCTAACCATGACCTGAATAGCAGGGATGGCAAAGCCGGGGCACGGATGAGGAGTGACCCAACTTCACCGTTTGTTAGCCAATTGCAGGAGTTATTTCAGCCTCGTGCCTCGCTCGTCCCACCCTGCCATACAACGAACGGCCCAAGTTAGCGCATTTTCGTCGAACCTGCAAGTCGGAACATGGCCTCTTCGCCCTCGTGAGGCGAGTTCCCGAGGGGATGCGTTCCCGGCCGGATGCGCTGCCACGTCACGGTATCCGGGCTCCAGAAAAGCCTCCAGTTCACGGACAACATTCCATCTTCGGAAAGGTATCTGCTTCGACTAGTTCGGTGTTGCTTCTCCATGGGGGTAGCGGTAGTCGGCGTTATCGTTCGTCGACACTTTCGCGGTGGACCCGCCTTTCACGGTGTACAGGAAGAGTTCCCCCTTGCCGGTCCTGTTGGCGTGGTAGACGATAGCGGTTTCGTCCTTGGTCCAGCGCGGGTAGGCATACCATGGAGACGGATTCGCTTCCTCGTTGGCAAACGGCTTGGCGTTGGTAATGGTGCGTTTCTCCACGTCGAAGACAGCGACGTAAAGAGTGCGTCCCGTGTCTTTGTATTTGAATCCCGTTTGATACTCGAAGCAGACCATTGTCTCGCTCGGCGAGACACTGACGCGATCCAGGATCCCCTTCGTCCCCAACTCGCAGTCGATGCGTTCGAAGCGGGGTTCCCCGCCGACACTGCGCGTCATCAGGAAATAGCCGTAGCCTTGCTGCGGGTGTACCGACTGGACGAGAAGTCGGCCGTCTTTGACGCAACTGTAGACCCAGGTGTGGTGCCTCTTATCCGTGACGGCGACCTCCTGGCCGGGGACATTGCCCACCTTGCTCTGCACCACGTAGAAGCCGCCCGTCTCCGGGTTCTTCCGGTTCCAGACGGGTGTGTTCGACCCGTCGCGAGTCCAGGTGGGATTGAAATCCGTGAAGGTGCCGTCGCTCAGCGTGTGGAAGCCCGTGCCGTCCACGTTGATGATGCACATCGCGGTGATCCAATTCGTCACGACCGGGTCGTCCTTCAAGCGGCGAAAGAAGACGAGCCTGTCGCCGGTCTTCGACCAGGACGGCTTGAAGTCCTGGTGCCCGGTTGTCAGCGGCTTGCCTTCCGGGGAGCCGTACGTGTTGACGTGGATTTCGCCGTTAACAAAATAAGAACCCCGAAAAGCGGTGCTCTTCACGCCGATTCGGGCCGTGGCCTGCTCGGGCGTGGCGACGTTCTCGTCCGCGGATTTGGCGCTACTCGGGGCGACCAATGCAATGGCCATACAGGTCATCAGTACTTCGATTCTCTTCATCGTCGTTGCTCCTTTACGGTTTGCAAGATTCACTCAAACCTCATCTTCCTGATCGCATCGGTGTCATATAGCTTGGCCGAGAATTCCGTCAGCAGGGCCCGGTCCTCTAAGGTGTAGGCGGTATCGCCGGAGAGAATCTTGATGTTGGCATCGACTTCTTCTTTCAGACGCATGCCGATGTTCAGGACATGAATGCGTTTGTCCTGCAGCACATAGCGAATAGCGGCGGCGGGGAGTTGCTTGAGACGCTGCTTGTCGAACCCCGGCACAAGGTATCCCGACCAAGCGCCGAGCATGCCGGCGGCGATCACCTTCATGGCCACGATCCCCAGGCCCAGTTCATGGGCTTTCGCGACGCAGGCGTTCCGTAGTTCGACCATTCTAGCGGAATGCACCTGATCGTACCCTCGCGGGATGTAACCGTAGGCCAACATGCACATGTCGAAGCCGCCCGATGAGATCAAGGCCAGTGCCTTGTCGAAGTAGCCGTGGGCGGACAGTCCGACGAACCGGGTGACCCGTTCGTCGCGGAGCTTGGTCAACTCCGCCTGGATCTTCATCGCCTGCTCGACGGTCATTTGCTCCAACCCCGGCGTGCCGTGGATCAGGATGGCGTCGAGGTAGTCCGTCTGCAGTTCTGCGAGCGATTTCTCCACCGCGCGGCGGACGTTGTCCGGTTCCGTCGTTTCGACCTTCGTGACCAGGTAGACCTCCTTGCGGATGCCCTTCAGTGCTTCCCCGAGAATCGACTGGCTCTCCAGGTAATTGCCGGCCGTATCGAAGTACCGCACCCCACGGTCGTAGGCGTAGCGGACCAACTCGACGCGTTCCTCGCGGGAAAGTGGATTGAGCCAAGCCTTCGGCAAGGCCGCGCCTCCGTAGCCCAGAATCGGCAAATCGAGGCCGGTTTTGCCGAACGGTCGCTTGGCAATCTGCTTGGCGGCGATCGGTGATTCATCTGCCACAGACACGGCTGTGCGGAACGCGGCGCTGCCAACGACCGTCGCCACGCCCGTCCTCAGGAAATCTCGCCGGCCGATCGTTTCACCCGCCCGTGGTTGGACATGCTCCGTCATGAACGACTCCTTCTGTTCACTGGATGCGAAGTCTGAGGGAAGTCAGGATGGTGCGGCGCGCCGGCATCGCCCGCCGACTGGTGTTCGCTGCGGTCGATTCCGGCGAACACCGAGTCTCAAGCCGCGCCGGACTCTCCTCGCCTGTGCGGATTGTAGGGGAAATCAGAGGGCGATTCCGTTGTCTTTTTGTATCAAATTGTATCCAACTGTATCGCCGCTCGGCATCATGGGTCGCAAGGTGAAAGCCGATATCCACCAAGCCCAGGGCTGGGTCGAAGAAGAATTCACACTGAAACGTACACGGTAGAGCTTGGGGAGCCCACGTTAGCTGCGCTGCCTCGCCTTGACGTGTTCGCAATTTGCGTACACAATACACCACGTCACCGACCCCGGAAGGAGAGCCCACGGCGTGAATGTCATCTCGCGGCGAGCGATTCTGGATGCTGGGGTGCGTCATCCTGACGCCGAGTCCGCACTGACGGCCTGGTACAAGGCTGCCAGGCAGGCCCGGTGGGAACGCCTGCACGACGTGCAAGCCGTACTTCCGTTCACCGATCAGGTCGAGTGCTGCTTGGTGTTCAACGTGTGCGGCAACAAGTATCGGCTGATTTGCCGGGTGAGTTACGCCAACGCATGGACAAATGGCACCTTGTGGGTGAAGCACTTTCTAACCCACGCCGAGTACGACAAACAGAAATGGAAGAAAGATTGTCTGAAGGGGCGTGCTCAGCTCTGAGCGGCGGACGGCGGAAATGCGCTGACGATTGATCCGAGGGAGGTCACATGACTACGGTATTCAAGACCGCATACGAGTCGTTACTTCTGGACTACTTGCCGCGCCCGGTTCGCACGCAGCGCGAGTACGAGCTGGCTTGCCGTCAGATTGCCAGGCTGATGAGTGGGGGTCCGGAACTGCCCCAGGCCGAGAGCGAATTGCTCGAAATCCTTTCGCTCCTCGTGGCGCAATACGAATCCGCGGACCACTCGATCCGCGATGCCTCGCCAGCCGAGATGTTGGCCTTCCTGATCGATGCGCGGGGCGTGAGCAACGCCGCGGTGGCTCGCGAAACTAGGATTCCCCGCTCGGTGATTACCGATATTCTGGCGGGGCGGCGCGGCGTCAGCACGGCGAACGTGGCCAAGCTCGCCAAGTACTTCCATGTGTCTCCAGCCGTGTTTATCGCCGAGCCGGCCTCGCAAGGCGAGCGGCAGGAAATAACTTACCCGTAGGTCGGCCCTTCCAGGCCGATCGGGACGGTCTTGGAAGACCATCCTACCTTAAGTCGGGTAAGTTATTTCCTGCCGCTCGCCCAACCACCCGTCTCTGTCCCCGTTCACGTTTCTGGTTCGCATGGAGCGTAGAGCAAGGCCCTGACCCGGCCGAACTACGCCCCCGACACGTTGGACGCAGCGTATCAGATTGTATCCAACTGTATCGCCGTCGCCCTGAGAACCTTCAGGCGACTGCAGACCTGCTTAGCGTCAGTCTCGCACTGGCCATGTCGTCCGAATCCGGCAGCCGCCGAGCGGGCAGGTCAAGGCCTCGACGCTGCCGCCGTGCTGCGCAACGATCCGTTTCACCAGGGCCAGACCCAGCCCCACGCCGCGATCCGGGGAGTTACCCTGCAGGCGGACAAACGGCTGGAAGACTCGCTCGCGCTCGGATTCTGGGATTCCGGGTCCATCGTCGTCAATGTCGACGATCGTGGCTCCCACCGTCGCCTGCGTGCTGATCGTCACGCGACTCTGGGCGAACCGACCGGCATTGCCCAGGAGATTTCCGAGGACACGTTGCAGTCCCGCTCGCTCCGCCACGATGACCGGCTCGTCCGCCACGCCTTCGTCCACATCGAACTGAATGGCGGGATGCAGGGCGGCGTGCTTCGGAATCAGGACGTCGAGCACGTCTCGTAACGCGATGGGTTCGCGATCGAACTGCGGCTGGGCGGTTTCCGCGCGCACGTAGCTGAGCAACTCGCCGACCAATTCGTCGAGTTCCTCGGTCGCGGTTTCCAACCACGACAGCCTGCGGTCGGACAAATTGTACCGCCTACGCAGTGGGAACGGACGACCGGAGTGTATCCGTTTGTATCAACCGTTCCCTACGTTTACCGCGCGGAGCTGATTTGATACTGTGAAGCCATCAGTGCGAATGACGAGTCTCCCCCAAGTCTTCACGCACGGTAGAATGTCGCTTGCCGGTGGGGCTGCGATGCGACGCCAAAGCCGACAAATAGATTCGGGATTGATCTCCGGAAAGTAAAATGACTACCAGAACTGAAACCCTCTGCACCGTGTTGCCGGGCCGCTCCGGCAGTCACTCCAACCTTGGCTTGCGCCTTTGCCGCGCTGCTGCCTTCCGGTGGGCCTTGATGTTCCTGGCGACGGCCTCGTTCACCCGACTGGCACAAGCAGCCAGCACCTCGGCGGAAGAAAACGCCCGCTGGCTGGCGCAAATCGAGCCGCGGATCAAGGCGATTTACGAAAGGGACGAGTTTGCCATACGCTCCTTCACTGCGACTTGGCTACCGGATGGCTCGGGTTATCTGAAGTTGGAGACGCCGGCCGGCGCGTCCGTAGTGGAGGTCGCGTGCTACGATGCCGCCGACGGCCAACGCACCGTCGTGGTGCCCACTGAGAAACTCGTCGTCCCCGGCAGCTCGCAGCCGCTGATGCTCTGGTGGTTCCAGCGTGCGCCGTCGGGTAACCGGTTCTTGTTGCACGGGGACATCACCGAAGGCAAGCGCCGGAGCGGCCATTGGCTGTATGAGCCCGAGTCGGGTGCGTTGCGCCCGGTAGATGACGGTCCCGGACTTTGGTTTGATGCGAATGCCTTTTCGCCGGATGGCCAGCGGCTTCTGGCTACCCGCGGCGCAGACTTGATCGTGTTCGACATTGCCAGCGGCCGGACGATTCCGCTGACCAAGGACGGCGATCCGGGGACCATCGAAAACGGCCACCGGGCCTGTTGGAGTCCCGACGGTCAATGGATCGCCTATATCCAGTCCGACTCCTCGGCCGTCCCGAAACGGGCGGTCCTGGTGCCCGGCGACCCGACCTATCGCACCTTCCGGGAACAACGCTATGAACGGATCGGCGGGCCGATTTCCACCTTCCGCATCGGCGTCGTGGGCGTCGAAGGCGGTCCCACGCGCTGGATCGGGCTGGCCGACAAACCGGGGACCTTCTACCTCAACCAAGCGAGCTGGGCCGGGAATTCCGACGAATTGCTGGTCGAGAAATTGAGCCGCTACCGGGATGCACGGCAATTCCTGCTCGTCAACCATCGCACCGGCGTGATCGCCAAAGTCTACGCGGAAACCGATCCCGCCTGGGTGGATGCGAATATGTCGACCAACGGAGGACTGGAGTGGGTTCGCGGCGGCCGGGCCTCGGTCATTATCAGTGAGCGGGACGGCTGGCGGCGCGCGTATGTCGTCTCACGGGACGGCTCGGACATGACGCCGATCACTCCGGCGGGCAGCGATCTGATCGCGCGCGGCCAAGTGGATGACAAGAACGGATGGTTCTACTATGACGCCTCGCCGGCCAACGCGACGCAACGCTACCTCTACCGCGCGCGCCTGGATGGAACCGGCGCGCCCGAACGGTTGACGCCGCCGGACCAGCCTGGCTCGCACCGCTATGTGTTTTCCCCCGACAGCCTTTGGGCGTTCCACACGTATTCCACCTTCGACAAGCCGCCGGTGAACGATCTGGTGCAACTGCCGGAGCATCGGAGCGTGCGTGTGCTGGAGGACAACGCCACTTTGGCTGCCCGGGTGAAGCCCCTCATCACGCGGCCGACCGAGTTCCTCCAACTCGACATCGGCGGCGGCGTGGTGATGGACGCATGGATGATCAAACCACGCGATTTCGATTCCGCGAAGAAGTATCCGGTTTTCGTGTACATCTATGGCGAGCCGGCCGGACAAACGGTGCTGGACGACTGGCGCGGCGGGGGGCACGCCCTCTTTCACCGGGCGGTGGCCGATCTGGGCTATCTTGTGGTTTCGATGGACAATCGGGGCACGCCGGCGCCCAAGGGGGCGGCGTGGCGGCGGGCGGTGTTTGGCAGCCTGGGGCCGCTCTCGACCGAGGAGCAGGCCGCGGGCCTGAAAGCGCTGGCGCGTCTCTGCCCTTTCGTGGACCTTTCGCGCGTGGCGATCTGGGGCTGGAGCGGCGGCGGCTCGAACACGCTCAACGCGATGTTCCGCAAGCCGGACGTTTACCACGTGGGCATTGCGGTCGTGCCGAAGCCGCAGCCGCAGTACTACAACGCCTGGTATCAGGAGATTTACATGCGCACGCCGAAGGACAATCCCGAGGGCTACCGCACCTGCGCGCCGATCACTTACGCCGAGGGGTTGCGCGGCGACCTGCTGATCATTACCGGGTCGGGCGAAACCAACACGCACATCGAGATCACGGAAGGGCTGGTGGACCGGCTCATCGCCTTGGGAAAAAGCTTCGACTACTTCGTCTATCCCAATCGCGACCACGGGCTCCATGAGGGCGTGGGGACGGATGTTCACGTGCGCATGTTGATGGCCCGGTATCTCATGGAACACCTGCCTCCGGGGCCGCGTTGAATCTACACCGTGAATGAGGAGCTTGTTTCAATGAGAATACGAATACGACATGTTGGGTGTTCTCCCCTGCTTGCCCGGGCAGTGCTGTCGGGGACTGCGCGCCTGACGGGTAAGGGAACGGGGACTGGCTTCGTCCGCGGCGTCCGTCCTCTGTTGCTGGTCGCGTGCGTGGTGGCGCTGGCCGTTTCTGTCGCGGACGGGCCGGTGTATGGCCAGGACGTGAAGCTCTGGCCCGACGGCGCGCCGGGGGCCAAGGGCACCGACAATGACGATACGCCCACGCTGAAGATCTTCCCGCCACCGCAGGACGCCAAAGGTCCGGCCCCGGCCGTGCTGCTGATCCCCGGCGGGGGGTACAAACACATTTCGGGCTACGTTCACAACACGCTGCTGCCCGGCGGGGAGCATGCCGAAACAGGGGCCGCGGCCATCAAACGCCTGACCGACGGCATGCTCCGTCTCAAGACCTGGATCCCCGCAGGCCCGCTGGCAAGACTGCTCGAGGTCAAGATCTGGCTCGAGTGGAACTCGACCCAGGGCCCGTGGGGCGGGACATCGGCCTACCAGTATCACCCGGGTCGCGACTGGCTGCTCGACATGGACTTCAATCCTGACAAGCACAAGTGTGTCGAGTTCGGCGATGCGGCATCGCTGGCCAAGAGGTCCCCCGACGCCACGGCCAGTGTCCTGTTGCACGAGTTGGCCCATGCGTATCACGACCATGTGCTCACCTTCAACGATCGTGATGTCCTGGCCGCCTACAAGCGGTGCGTCGAGGGCACCACGTATCCCGAGCGAGACTGGGTCAAGAGCGACCACAAGGAATTCTTCGCCGGCGCGACGACACGCTACTTCGGAAGGAACGAAGAACGCGAGGCGGTGGGCAAACGCGATCCGGTCCTCGAGGCGTTTCTCCAGAAGACCTGGGGCAAGCCCAACGCCACCATGGATACGCCCTGGGAATGAATCGCTGGTCAATCAGCCGCAGCACGAGTGCGAGATCGAGGCCATCCGACGCTGCATCCGGCGCGGGCAACCATTCGGCAGAAATAGTGGGGTAAGCATCCTGCTTGCCTTTCGATTCATCGCGTCAATCGCAAGCTGGAAGCTTACGCCACCGCATCGGTTACCCCAAGATTGAGCCTTGAAGACGCACTAGCAATACGACCCAATGCCAACCGCGCGCGGTATCTGTACCGCAGCGGACCCTTGTCTCAAAGCCGGGCGGGGGTCAGAATACGTGTCAACCTGGAGACCGGCCGTTTTGGCTCGCAGACGCTCGAGCACGTCTGCGTCCTGAAGCGGAACGACCGGACGTGCCCCCGATTCCGACGGGACCGACACCGATGAGCGAAATCACCGTCTTCATCAGCTACAGCCACGATTCCGACGCCCACCGCGAGCGGGTGCTCGCGCTCTCCGAACGCTTGCGTAAGGACGGTATCGACACCGTCCTCGACCAGTATGTGAACGGTGCGCCGCCGCAGGGCTGGCCGCGGTGGATGCTCGACCAACTGGATGCCGCCGCGTTCGTGCTCGTGATTTGCACCGCGACCTACTACCGCCGTTTCCGCGGCCATGAAGTTCCGGGGCAGGGCAAAGGGGTGGATTGGGAAGGCGCGCTCATCACGCAGGAGATTTATGACCAGCGCAGCACGACGCTGAAGTTCGTCCCCGTCCTCTTGTCTGCGGACGCAGACGGGTTCATTCCCGAGCCGCTGCGAAGTTTGACGCGGTACGCACTGACAGCGGAAGCGGCTTATCAGAGCCTGTACGATTTCCTGCTCGGCCAAGCCGGCGCGGAGGCTGGACCTGTGGGATCGCTCAAGACCAAGGCCAAGCGGAAGGCCGCGCCGCTGACGTTTGGCGACGAACCCGCCAAACGGCCGGCCGAGGCCGACATCTCCCGCATCATCAAGTACGCCCCGGCGGAACTGGTCGGGCGCGAGGCGGAGACGAAGATTCAGGCCGCTGCCTGGGAACAGGCGGTCAGCGGCGAAACGAAACGCCCACACGTGCTCACGTTCGTCGCGCTGGGGGGCGAGGGGAAGACGTCGCTGGTGGCGAAGTGGGCGGCCGATTTGGCGCATCGGGACTGGCCGGGGTGCGAGGCGGCTTTCGCGTGGTCGTTCTACAGCCAGGGGACGCGGGAGCAACTGGCGGCTTCGTCCGACTTGTTTTTGGCGGCGGCCCTGACCTTCTTCGGCGATCCGGAGACGGCGGCCAGTGCGCAGGGGGCGTTCGACAAAGGCTGGCGGCTGGCCCAGCTGGTGGGCCAGCGGCGGGCGCTGCTCGTCCTAGATGGCCTGGAGCCGCTGCAATACGCGCCCACCGCGCCCACGCCAGGCGAACTGAAGGACCAGGGCCTCGCCGCCCTGCTCAAAGGGCTGGCCGGCAGCAGTCGCGGCCTGTGCGTGATCACCACTCGGTATTCGATCCCGGATTTGAAAGCCTTCTGGCAGACCACCGCGCCGGAGCACGTATTGAAGCGGCTGTCCTTGGCCGCCGGCGTGGCGCTGCTCAGGAAACTCGGCGTGCAGGGAAGTGAGCGGCCAGGCGCTAGCCGCCGGTCCGAACCGACACGCGACCCGCGGCTAGCGCCTGGCGGCTCACAAGCGCTGAACGAATTTGAGCAGTTGGTCGAGGATGTGCGGGGCCACGCGCTCACCTTGAACCTGCTCGGCAGTTACCTGCACGACGCCCACGCCGGGGACATCCGCAAACGCGATCTCGTGAAGCTGGCGGAAGCCGACGCCGAGGAACAGGGCGGCCACGCCTTCCGGGTCATGGATGCGTATGCGCAGTCGTTGGAGCGCGAGGGGGCGAAAGGCCAACGCGCCCTGGCCGTGCTGCGGCTGCTGGGGTTGTTCGACCGGCCCGCGGCGGGCGACTGCCTGGCCGCGTTGCTGGAACCGCCCGCGATTCCGGGCCTGACCGACGTGCTGGTCGGGATGAGCGAGGCGCAGCGGAACGTGGTTTTCACGCGGCTGGCGACTGCGAAGCTGCTGACCGTGAACCGGGACGCGGCCGGGACGTTGGTCTCGCTGGATGCGCACCCGCTGATCCGCGAGTATTTCGCGAAGCAATTACGTGGGATAGGCTTCCAGCCTGTCATTGATCCGGGGAATAACAGGCTGGAAGCCTATCCCACGTGGCGGGCGGCGCACCGGCGGCTGTACGAACACCTCTGCGCGAGCACGAAGGACAAGCCCGACGCCACCCTCGAAGACCTCCAACCGCTCTACCAAGCCGTGGCCCACGGCTGCCAGGCGGGATTGCAAGAGGAAACGCTTGCCAAGGTTTACCGCGACCGCATCCTTCGCGGCGGAGAACACTACACATGGCACAAACTCGGGGCCTACGGTTCAGAGTTGGGTGCACAAGCCTGCTTCTTCGAGCAACCTTGGACCCGTCTGTCGCCGGTCATCACTGAGAGCGGTCAAGCCTGGCTGCTGAACGAAGCCGCCTTCTGCCTGCGTGCCTTGGGCCGGCTGACCGAGGCCCTCGAGCCGATGCGGATGTCGGGGGAGATGGACGTCAAAGTGGAGCAGTGGAAAGGCTCGGCCATCAGCTACAGCAACCTGAGCGAGCTGGAGCTGACGCTGGGCGAGGTGGCCGGGGCGGTGGGGGACGCCTCGCGTAGCGTGACCTACGCCGACCGCAGCGGCGATGCGTTTGATTCGATGGACCACCGCACGACCCATGCCGACGCCCTGCACCAGGCGGGCCGCCGGGCCGAGGCGGAGGCGCGCTTCCGCGAGGCCGAGCAGATGCAGGCCGAGAGCCAGCCCGCCTACCCGCTGCTGTATTCCCTGCCGGGCTTCCGGTATTGCGACCTGCTCTTGGCCGACGCCGAGCGTGCCGCGTGGGGGAGGACTCACGCAAAGACGCAAAGCCGCGAAGAAGACCTTTGCGTCTTAGCGCCTTTGCGTGAGATCTTGGAAGCCTGCCACACCGTCGCCCAGCGCGCGACGCAGACACTCGAGTGGGTTGAGTCGTGGCAGAAAGACGTCCTCAGCGCTGCCCTCGACCACCTCACCCTGGGCCGCGCCACGCTGTACGCGGCGATCCTTCAGGAATCTCCCCTCTCAAATCTGAAATCTGAAATGGAACAGGCCGTGTCCGGCCTCCGCCGCGCCAATCGCAGCGACTATCTCCCGCGAGCCCTCCTCACCCGCGCCTGGCTGCGGCTTCTCACGGCGGCGCGCACCGGCCCCGAGAGCGCGCAGAGCGACCTGGACGAAGCCCGGGAAATCGCCGAACGCGGACCGATGCCGTTGTTCCTCGCCGACATCCGGCTCAGCCGAGTACGGCTGTTTGGAAGTTTGAAGTGTGAAGTAGGAAGTGGGAAAGAAGAGGAGAAATATCCGTGGGAGTCGCCGGAACATGACCTGGCCGAGGCGCGGCGGCTGATCGAGAAACACGGCTACGGGCGGCGGAAGGAAGAACTGGAAGAGGCGGAACTCGTGATCCTCGGCCCACCCGAGCCCTGACAGGCCCGGCCCTCGGCTGACAAAACGCCAGCACGGGCGGACGCGGAAACTGATCCCGACTTCCTTCCTTGGGTTTCTGTGGCGTAAGCTCCCAGCTTGCGGTAGATGGTAGCTCTGGACCGAGGTTCCACAAGACAGAAGAGGTGACTGATGAGAGTTGTAAGAGAGTGGATTGGCAGTGTGGTGGCTCTGGCGATGCTCGCGGGGTTGAACGGGGTGCCGGCGGCTGCCGCTGATCAGCCCAAGCAAGGCCCCGTGAAGGTCTTCATCCTGGCCGGGCAATCGAACATGGAAGGGTTGGGTGGTGTCCGCACGCTCGACATGCTGGGAGCACATCCGACGCAGGGGCACCTGTTGAAGAAGATCAAGAAGGAGGATGGCTCCATCGTCGTGCGCGATGATGTGTTTGTTTCGTATCAGCGTGGCTCGGAAAAGATCAAGCGGCCATTGACGGTGGGTATGGGTGGCTGGGGGGCGGACTGGTTTGGCCCGGAGTTGATGTTTGGCATTGAGATGGGCGATTACTACAAAGAGCAGCCGGTTCTGCTGATCAAGACTTGCTGGGGTGGGCATAGTCTCTACAGCAATTTCCGTCCCCCGAGCGCCGGCAAACCGGCCTACGAGACGGGAGCCAAACCTGAGGACATTGGCGCGTCTTATCACAAGCTGGTGAAAGAAGTGCGGGAGTGCCTGGACAAGCTCGACACCGATTTTCCGCAGCTCAAGGGGTTGAAATATGAACTCTGCGGATTCGTCTGGTTCCAGGGCTGGAACGACATGTGCGCGGACGGGAAGATCCGGCAACAAGTGTATGCTGAGTACTGCCCGAATTTCGTTCATCTCGTTCAGGACCTGCGCGCCGAGTTCAAGGTGCCAGACCTGCCGGTAGTTGTGGGTGAACTGGGCGTTGGCGGCGAAACCGGGGATAAATCGATGATCGATTTCCGGGCCGCACAGGCGAAGATCGCGACTAGCCCGGAACTGAAAGGCACGGTTGGTTATGTGCGGACGGCTCCCTTCTGGTATCCAGCATTGGACGAACTGCCGCGAAAAGTGGGCGCTGAAGAAGGGCGGGTGAGAAAAGCGGTTATGGCGCAAGTCAAGGAGGAGATGAAGGGCAAGCCGGAGAGTACGGATGCCAAGAAGATGGAGCAACTCGTAAACGCGGCGGTTGATAAATCGCTCCAGAAGGATGCCGCGTACCAGCAAGCCAAAGAGGAGTGTGAGAAGCACGTCAGTAACTGGTACTGCCACTATCAAGGAAGCGCCAGGGTGTACGCTTTGGTTGGCTATAGTCTGGCCGAAGCGATGAAACCGCTGTTGGAGAAAAAATGAGGCCCTGACGATTCATGAAGCAGCAGACTTTGTTCGTCGCGCTCGCAGCCGTGATCGCGGCGTCGATGACGATCGTGGTGGATGCTCGGGCCACGGAAGCCGCCGGCCCGAGCGGCAGGCCTCCACGAAGGCCCAACGTGATCTTGAACAACACGAGCCGGTTACCGCAGACATGGTCGGGGTGACCTTCTCCCTCGATCTGAAGGCGGGCCCGTCCATACTTGAGGGCCGTTTCATCGACGAGACATCGGGTCAATGGCGAAGCCCGTTCTACGTCTACGTCAAACGCATCGGTATCCCCAAAGTGGGCGCGGCGGCGCCGGCGGCACGGCCGGCCACAACGACAGGCAACTAGGCATTCCAAGATTCCTGACAACGTCTTGGGCCTGGAAAGCCGATCTGTGAACGTACGGAAGCGAAGGAACTGAACCTTTTCATTTCGCAGGTGATACGCGGATCAACATGACGCCGTGACGCGGGATCTCGGCGGTGAAGCCGTCGGTCTGTTTGCCGAGGTTCTGTTGGCGCCACAGGTCGCGTACGAATTGCGGGCCGGTTAGTTTCAACTCGGCCCAGATGGTCGAAACCGAGACGGTCTCGTCGCCGAGGTTGAACAGCCCGACCGCGAGCGAGCCGTCGGACATCTCCTTCGCATAGACCTTGATGTCGCCACGGGTCGCGACGCAATTCCCCATGCGGCCGAGAGGATCCTGGTTGACCTCCAGCACCTCGTCGTTGCAGAGCAGGTTGTGCGTGAAGTCATCGATCTTCGTCAGGTCGCAGCCCAGAATCAGCGGAGCCGCCATGATACACCACAGGCTCATCTCCGTGTATTGTTCGTCGTCATCGAGCGGCGAGTAGTGCCCCATGGTGCCCACGGTCATCATGTCCGGATCGTTCCAGCAGCCCGGTTTGACAAAGGGCTCGTGCCCGCCCTGTTGGAAACCGATCCCTGCCATGCTGCCCCAGGATCCCCCAATGTCGCCGGTGGTGCGCCAAGTGTTGCCATGGACCTCGGAGGCCCATTCCCAGACATTGGCCATGCCGTATTGGCACATGCTGAAGACGATATCCCGCTTCTGGACGCGGAGGTATTTGTCCATCACCGCATACGGCTGTTTGGCGTATTCCTTGCCTCTTCCATCGCCCTTGACCACATGGTTGTAGCTGCACCAGTCATATTTCAAGTAATCGAACCCCCACTCCGCGAAGCGTTCCGCATCCTCTTTCTCGTGCTGCCAACTGCCCACGCAGCCGCCGCAGGTCGTGGGTCCGGGCGAGGAGTAGAGGCCCGCCTTCAGCCCAAGCCGGTGGCACTCGTCCGCGAACCCCTGCATGTCGGGGAAACGCTGGTTGCTGTTGATCCGGCCGGTGGCGGGGTCGCGCTCGACCCCATGCAGCAAGGGATCCCACTCAGCCTTGTTCTGGACCTCCCAGAAGTCGTCGATGTTGACGTACATGTACCCGTGATCGCGCAGTCCGCTGGCGGCCATCGCCTGCGTCTGGGTGCTCATGATCGCCTGTGTGACGCGCCGATTGTAGAAGTTCCAACTGTTCCAGCCCATCGGTGGGGTGAGGGCGAGCGTTTCCCCGGCAACGATCTTCAACTCGCGGGTGGCTGAGCTCCTGGCGTTGGTGGCGGTCAGCTTGACCCCATACGTTCCCTCCGCTGGAGCCGTGCCGGTGATGATGCCCGTAGCCGAATCCAAGCTGAGCCCTTGGGGCAGTTCCTCGGCGGTAACCTTCAGCGGACGTTGGCCGGTCACGGGCACATAGAACTGGAACGGATTGCCGGGGCGTGCGCCAAACACCCGCGGGCCGTTGATGCGAGGCGTGAGCGGCTCGGCAGGCGTAAGAATCTTGCGGGGGATCGTGCCATCGACGGTAACGGGAGCCTCACCGTCGTACGTAATCGTGGCGTTGGCCCAATCGCCGGGGCCGTCGCCACCCATGCCCGGGACATCCCCATTCCTCAACCAGAGCACCAGTTTCTTGACACCGGTCAGATCCACATCGACCGTCGCCGGGCTGCTGCCGACTTTCATGATCGGGCTTTTCCAGAGCAGCTTGCCATCGTCCTCGACATAGAAGACGACGTTGTCATATCTCTTGTCGCCCTCATCGTTGACCCCGACGATGGCCTTGAACCGCTTGGCCGTGCCATGGCAGTCAATGACCAGACGATACTTGGTGCGTGCGCCAATCCCGTTGGTGTAGACAACACCGCCCAGGGTGATCGGCTTTCCTTTGACCGTGGACTTGTTGGCAACGGCCTTCCAGTTACCTTGCACTGCTTTCGTAAGGTCGAGACTGGACACCGCAATCTCGCCAGCCGAAACCGTGGAAGCCAGGGTCAGGGCGGCGAGGATCAGTTCTGTAATGTTGTGCATGTTTTTATTTCCTGTTTAGCGGTGCGTTGGCCAGTCGTCGGTGCGGAAGGGAGAAGCGGGCAGGCCGGCGCTGTTGTAGAGATTGCAGCCTTCGGGATTATCAGCCCAGGCGTAACGCACGGCCACCGGTTGGGGCACTTGGCCGCTGCTGACGAGAACGCTCTCGCCTTCGATCCGCGCCTCGGCCCAGACGAACTTCTGGTCGGCGCCGGCGATGGCGAAGCGTTGCAGCGGGCCGCCCTTGGCTACCAGCCCGCCGTCGGTGTGGGCGAACGTGAGGCGGATGGTCTGACCCTCCACCGTCATGGCATATTACCGACGCGCAACCGGCGCGGCTCGGCACTGGCCTTGAGCGGATCGAGTTTCACCAGCCACTTGCCGGTCGCATCGGCCTGCGCCGTCTTATTCTGCCCGGCAAACTCGACCGTTACTTTCTCACCGGCATTTGCCCAACCCCATACAGGAACGAGCTTGTCGCGTTGCAAGACCATGTGATCGGAGAAGACAGCCGCGAGTTTCAGCTCGGCAGCGTCCAGCGCGGCCAGCGGTGCCAGCAGTAGGGCGGTGAGGAGCGGGAGGGATTTGAGTTTGTTCATGCTTGTATTCGTTGGTCGTGCAGACGGCGGGGCATGGCCCCGTTTCAGGAGTTGTTCTCATGCTGCGCTGTCAGCGTCTCTCGGGGCGTTCGGCGAGATACTCGCGCACCGCGGCGGCGAGATTCGCACCCACGGCGCGGTAGCCTTCGGTGTTGCTGTTTTTGTAATTCCAGATCGTCTCCAGGCACACGCTCACCGTGTGTGGATTGCCGTTCATGCTCACCCAGTTCGCGCTGATTTGCTGCCACAACGGATGATACGCGGCCCCGGTGGTCTTCGGCTTGTTGCTCATGGGAATGAGCGGCTGGATTTTGCTGATGCGCTCGTAGGCCAGGGCGATGAAGCGATCCCGCAGGCCGATCATCGGCTCTTTCAGCGTGCTGCTTTCGAGGATGTAGAAAAAGCTCGGATCGCCCGGCGCGGGATTGTGCAGGTCGAGGAAGACGTCCATGCGGCCTTCCTTAATCAGCGCGCTGACCTTCTCCTTCGCAGCGACAACTTCATTCCAATGCGGCCGTTCCGACCAATCGCGATTGTGATCGTGCGGTTGCGCGTCCTTGCCGCCGTTGCCCGTCGCGGTGTTGTCGATGTCCATGATCGGCACCAGGAGAATTTCGGCGTGCTGCCGCAGCCATGCCGCCTCCGGCGCATCACTCACGAGCCATTCGCCAAACCCCTGCGCCACCCAGCTCGATCCGCTCTCCCACGCGTGTTGCCGAGCCTGCACCCATACGCCGAAACGCTGCGACTCTGTGCGCCCGCCTTCCTGCACACGCAGCATCGGCACGCTGCGACCTTCGCGCGAGCGGCAAAGTTCCTCCACCCTTGCGTGACGCGACTTTTCGCTCATCGCCCGCACAAACGCCGCTGCCGTGGAAGGCGTGTAAGGCGGTCCCCAAGCCACGAACAGCGACGCCGCATCCGCCTTGATCGTGTAAGTCATCACGTCTCCTTCCTTCGTGCCTGTCTCCGTTTGCCGCCAGTTTCTGCCATCCGGGGAAAACGTCGCCTGCGCCGGCATGGAAAACGCGGTTGCTTCGCGCACGATGGCGGCCAGGGCTGTGGATTTTGTTTCCGCCGGGCTGTTGCCACGCAGGCGAAGCGTGATTGTCTCGCCGGGAGTGATGCCGTTGACCCGAAAATACCACCAGCAAGGCCAGCCCCGACCGGAATCACCGCCCGGCCTGAAGCTGATGCTGCGTGCAGTCCCGTCGATCTCAACCTGGCTGACCGAGGCTCCTTCAAAATCCGAGATAACCGTCAGCGGCTCCGCGGCGTCCAGCGCGGCCAGCGGTGCCAACAGCAGGACGGTGAGGAGTGTCAGGGTGGGTTTCATGGTTGTTCCTATCGTTTTAAATTTTGGTTTCATTGCTGCTTATTGCGAAAGACAAGCTCCCTTGCCAGGAAATGGCGTCGGGGAACTCGGCGTAGAGGAGAGAGACGGCAGGAGTGCCTTGACAGTGGGTTCGGGGGGGAACTCGCGCTTGGAGAGCGCCTCGCGGAACAGATCCACGTTCGCCTTAACGACCTTGCGGTCATAGGTCATGAGGCCGTTCTCCGGCACCTTCTCCAGCCACACCGTCTGCCAGATCCCCGAGCTGGGGGTGTACCAGATGTCGCCGCCGCCGAGGCGCTGCTTGCCGGACGGGCCGCCGCCGGTCGGATCGAGAACGGCGACCACGAGGCGGTTGGCGCCCGGTTGCAGCGCCTCGGTGATGTCCCAGGAGAACGCGTCGTAGCCGCCCCGGTGGGTCCCCAACTCCTTGCCGTTCACCAGCACCGTCGCTTCATAATCCACCGCCCCGAAGTTCAGCAGCAGATGTTCCCCCTGGGCCAGAGCGGGCGCGGTGAAGTCTCGTGAATACCAGAGGCGATCCTCTGGCGTGAACTTCCGATTCACCCCGGAGAGTGCGGACTCGATGCAGAACGGGACCAGAATCTTGCCGTCAAACTTCGCCGGTTGCGGATCGGTCTTCTTCGTCACGGCATAATCCCACAGCCCGTTCATGTTCACACTATTGTCGCGAAACAGTTGCGGCTGCGGATACTACGGCAGAGGATTATTCGGATTCACCTTGCCGGCCCATTCCGTCATGATGTGCCCCGGCACGGGTTTCCAATCAGCAGCGTGCATTGCAGCCAGCGGTGCGAGCAACAGGGCGGCGAGGAGGGTGATGGTGCGTTTCATGACAAGTGTTCTCACGGCATTACACTAAGAGTGCCGGCTCCCTGGATGGAGTCGGCTGCGTTTGCCGAGGAGTACACTCCCGGGGGCTGAGGTTTCCCGTCGAGGGTCAATGTGCGGATATTCATTTGGCCTTTGAAGTTCAGCTCCAGCGTCGCGCCGCTCGCGATGGTGATCTCGGGGTTCGCGCCGAGGCTGCGCTCGGTGGCGATGGCGAGGATGCCTTGCTTCACGGTGGTCGGCCCGGTGAAGGTGTTTGCGCCGGAGAGCGTCCATTTTCCGGTGCCGGATTTGCTGATGGCGGTGGTGGCTTTGCCGGCACGGTCGTGCGGGTCGGTGATGGTGCCGGAGAGTTCGCCGGTGCCGGCGGTGCTGCCGGTGAGTACGATGGTTTTGTTTGCGTCATAGCCGGCGATGAGGAAGGCGCTGGTGAGTTTGAGCAGGCCGGTGCCGGATTGGTCGAACGTCACGGTGGCGTATTTTCCGGCGAGATTCACCACGCGGTCGGAGGTTTCCCCGGGGCCGGTGTAGATGAGGGCGCAGTCGCCGTCCTGGCCTTCTTCGCCGATGACGATCTCGCCGCTTTCAATGTCGGTCGGCGCTCCGAGGCTGCTGCTGGCTTTGCGCATTCCCTGAGTGAAGCTGTTGAGCGACGAGACGCTCAACGTCCCGCTCTCAAGAACCGTCCGGCCTGTGTAGGTGTTGTTGCCGGATAGCTGCATCGCGCCCGGCCCGCATTTCTTGAAAAGAAACGGGCCGCCGCCGGGGCCTTTGGAATCCGCGAGGTTAGCTGAAATGATCACGGGCTGTGTGGCGTTGGTGGTGTCGAGCGAGAGAAACGATCCGCCCATCAACCCGTTGTCATTCATCGAGCGCGTGAGGTTCCCGAGCAGCGTGCCCACTTGTACGCCGGTGAACTCGCCGGGGCCGCCGACATTCAGTCGCAGCGTCGCGGCTTTGTGGATGGTGACGTTCGCCGGCGTCCATTTCGCGGTGTCGCCGTTGTAAAGTCCCGCAGCCTTCTTCACAATCAGCGAGCCCGGAAAGACGGTGGTCGGCCCGGTGTAGGTGTTCGTACCAAGGAGCGTCACGGTGCCGCCTGGCACCATGTTGAGGTACGTCCCATTGTTGCCCAGCATCGTCAAGCCACCGGTTCCGCTCATCCCGCCGGACAGCGTGCAATTGCCGATGAGATTCGCGATTCCGTTGAGCGTAATGGGACCGCTCAAGGTGCAATGAAAGAGCGTGCCTTGATGGATGATCACAGGGTTGGTGAGGTTGCCCTCAGCGGACAAGGTGCCGAACTTGTCGAGTGTCACTGTGCCGGTTCCGAGGCCGTCCGTCTTCCGGACGTTGATCTTCCCGCCGTTGATGAACGTCCCGCCGCTGTAGGTGTTCGCGTTGTTGATTTGCAGTATCCCGAAATGCACATCGTGAAAGTTGATGCCAGCGACATCGGAATCGCCGGAACTGTTCAGGATCAGGGCACGGGGACCGGAGATGGCTTCGTTGAAACTGATGAAGCAATTGGGGTCCTTGTCCGGCGAGGTAATCACCGTGAGATCCTCCTGAAGCGTCACGGGCACGTTGATGTCCACCCGTTGACACTTACTCGCACGGATCGCCGGCGGAATATCATTCGCACGCTCTTTGTCGAACGTCAGGCCGTTGCCCGTCACGACCAATCCCCCGGACCGCTCTCCCAGCACGAGCTGGTTCAGCAGAAACCCGGCTTTCAGATCATGCTTCACCGTACAGGCGCCACCTTGGTTGAAGCTCAGAATATAGTCCGACTGACCCGCGCTCGCTGGCGCGGCTCCGTTGGCCGGATCGTTCGACCACCTTGCCGCATCGCTCCAGTTGCCGCCCTCCGCTTTGCTCCAGGAGAACGCGTTCGGCTTGTCGCTCCTGACCACGGCCACCGTAACAATCTGTGACGATCCACCCTGCGCCGTGACGGTGTACGTCTGCGGCCTGGCGAAATCCCGCGCCGTGCCAGAAGCGGGCACTGCCGTGGCAAAAGGCGACAGCGTGAACGTGGGGGCCAGGGCCGTCACGTCCGTGGTCATCGGCACAGTGACGCCAATGCGGTTTGTGGACATGGCCGTGGATCGCGCGCCCGGCAGCGTGGACGTCAGCATCTCCTTCGCCTGGCTGATGGCCGTCGTCTTCACCGTCACGACATAGCTTCTGGCCGAGCCATCCCGCGCGGTGACGGTGTAGGTCTGCGGTTTGGAAAAATCGCGACGGGTGCCGGACGCCGGGGTCACGGCGGCATCGGCGGACACTTTGATCGTAGGCGCGAGCGCCGTGACATCAGTCCCGTAGGGAACCTGAAGACGGATGCTGGTTTTGGAAACATGCGCCGGAGGCAGATCAGGAAAACGGAATTCCAGAATATCCTTCGAGAGAGGAGCGACGAAGGGCTTTTCGTCCTTGAGGCTTCCCAACGGCGGCGCCCCTCTTGCATCATGGGCCGTGTGCGGCAGCGTCGCCGCCTTCGCCACATCGATGTAATTCGTCAGGTCGCGTATGGCGATGCACTGGTAATTGTTAACCTTCAGATACTGCATCATCGCCTTGAAGGTCGCGGGCTCCAGACTCACCGGCGGATGCTCCCTATCCGGAACCCCGTGAAAGGTGAGCACCACCACCCGGCCCTGGCAGGCCTGCTGCACATGCTTGATGAAAGTCTCGATCGGTAGCCCATCCGTAACCGAGAAGGACGGCACATCGAATGGATTGTCCACCGTCGGACGGTAAGGACGCTCATGACCGCCCCGCCCAAACGTGTAGCCGCGTGCGGCGAGATCCGGACAAATCGGCCAGACCACATTGTAGATCGGCCAGCAGACCGTCGTCATCTTCGGGCCGTGATGCGCCACCACTTCATCCTCCATCCGTAGATAATTCTCCAACCCTCCGCCATGCCCGTACGTGTGGTTGCCGATTTCAAAGCCGTCCGCGTCCATCGCGACCATCTGCCGGTAGGTCAGATACCAGTCCTTGCGCGTCTTGAACGAATCGAAGTTGCAGACATAAAATGAGGCGCCGAAGCCGAGTGGTTTCAGAATCGGAGCGACCACCGTCGCATGGCTGGCCGGACCGTCGTCGAACGTCAGCACAATCAGCCGGTCGGGGATCGGCTTGAGCAGGACGCCGTTCGGATCCGGATCAAGCGCCCGAACCATCGCCAGCGGTGCCAGCAACAGGGCGATGAGGAGCGTGAGGGTGTGTTTCATGGTGTTCGATTTCATTGTTCGGCGGCGGCATTCCGGATCGATTTCAGTTCGTGGGCATCGAACTCGACGAGCTTGGCGTTGCCGCCGTTCGCTGTGACCGAGACCTTGTCCACGTCCAGCTTCGTGCCGGCGCCAGTGGTGGTGATGTAGATCTCCCCGTCATCGCCGACAATATCCATCAGCGACCGGTCGAGCAGAACCTGCAGCTTGATCCTGCCTGTCCCGAGCGCTGTCGAGTGGCTGGAACAGAGTCGCAAACGCGAAGAACTATCCTATTTTACCAGCGTTTTCCACGTCACATAATCCATGCCGATCAAGGTATTCGCTGACGCGGGATGTGTTCCCTGGCAGATGATTTTTAGTTGGTGTTTCCCTTGCGTCAGCTTCATGGGATTGAGCGTGAGGACAGAAGGACTTAAGAGCTTCGGATGGTAGAGATCCACGGTATCGCTCATGGGTCCGTCGTCGAGTTGGAAGCTGAAAATACCGTAGTCCTGCGCTTTGGAAAGATGCAACTGTAATTCGCACTCAACTGTTTGCTCCAGGGGAATCTCCAAGACCAATGAATCGCCCTTGCTCAATCCACCCCACCATACCAATTGGCTGTCGTTGCTCCAGTCGCCCACGTATGATCCCATTGCTTGGGGCGCGACCCTGCCCCGGCTTACCGACACAACGCGCAAGCCTTCCCCTTCAATGACTCCTTGGACTGGGGGACGCCGGACAAAATCCCACCCCACCTTGACGGGAAAGTACTCGCTGCGGAGACCATCGGTATCCTCGGCCCAAACATAGATGTCTTCATGCTCTTGAATCCGGGCCCTGTCACCGGGCTTCACTTTGCCGACCCAGCAGCGGGTCTCCGGATTATAGGAGAGCCCGTGCTGGCCCATCCAGTCAAAACCGGACTCAAAGAACATGACCCGACGTACCTTCTCCGGTGGTAGATTCACTTTCACGCGGAGCTCGGCTGCGTTGGTCAGTGTGACCTTGCCCATCATTCTGCCTTCGATTACCGTCGGTCCTTCACCGCTGCAGTAGCGGGACGGCGGCGCGGGAACCAAGGGTGTCTTGTAGATGACGCATGGTTCCGCGCTCCGAGCCTCCTGGAGAACTTGGTTTGTCTCCGCCTCGTCCGGATACAGGAGAAAAGGCCCCATGAATGTGTTGGCGTCGAGCGATTGGAAGAATAGCTCCAACCGATTCTCCGTTCCGTAGTTGAGGAGATCGGTTGCATCGACATAGGCGGCACTGGATGGGCCATCCCAAAGCACGGGGCTCACAAGCTTGCCGTTGAGCGTCACCAATACTTCGGCCCGCCTGAGAAAGGGAATGATCAGCCACAATCGTCCTGGCCTTGCACCCACAAAGTTATGATAGCTGTAGGAGAGTCGCTTCTTGCTCTCCGGATCCTGCCAGTGGGCAATCTTTGCATCCATCTCGGCAAAGTTCTTTGGTCTGGCTTTTTTCAGACGCTGAGGTAACGCTGAATCAAGGGTGAACGTCGTCGAGAGCTTGATCGCCGTGGCTCCGGCGTGGCTTGGGAATGCAAACGATTGGCCATCGGCCAGTTTCCATGCATCCAGTTCGCGCACCTGCTTTTCTCCGGCAAACTGCACTTCCAGCGAGATCTCGCCGTCTGCGGTGATCAGCTTCTGCGGAACATCGTTCACAGTCACGCTCTTCACGTCACCGGAGTTGAATAGGCGGACTCGTATCGGCAAACGCTGGCCCGGTTTCCCCATGACACCCGTAATCCGGAGCGCGCCGCCATTCGCGGTCACGTTGCCCGCCGCGCCGAGCAGAACCGGCTCTTTCTTGCGGGCAACCTTATTCAACTCGAAAACATAACAGGAATTGGCCGGGACGATGATGCGCGTGGTGGCCCCATGCTCGAACATGGATTTGCCATCGGCATCAAGCACCACCTTGCGAGCCTCCGAGGGATAGAGCTCGGCGAACTCGTAGCGGCCCGGTGTTTGCAGATTGATCTCGTCGCCGACCTGAAACCTGATCTCGGAGGCGCGAGGATTGCCATTGAAGAGAAAGACAAAGCCGTGAGCGCCTTTGATTCGCGCATAACCGTCCACGGCGCCGGGCTGAACCTGCTCGCCGAACGGCTCGGTGTAATTGACATACTCAAAGTTGTCTTTGGCCCAGCGGAGCCACTTTTGGTAGAACTCCACGTAGCCAGGGACCAAGTTTGTCTCAAAGGGCAGGATCGTCGGCATGACCGACCCGGAGATGGCCAGGGACGACAGAAAACTGTATTTCCAGCCCGCGTAATCCCAGGCCTTGATCAGTTCCGGATCGAATCCGCCCTCGCTGATGCGATGCACGAGCGCATGGCCTGTGACGGCCGGCGTGAAGCGGAACCGCATGCTCCAGTTGTTCTGGAAACGCAGGCCGTCGGCGTTCTGGCGATCATCGCTGATCTGATTGTGTCGCGTGCTGACGATGATGGTCTGTTCGTTATAAACCTCGTGCTGATCCACATTTTTCAGGCCCCAGAGCCCGAAGTTCTTGGTGCCGTAGAAGCCCTGGATGAACAGGCCGGGATTCGCCGCCTTCAAGCGCCCCATCAGCTCGATGCAGTTTCGCCAACCCTTGTAGGCTCCTTTGCCCGCAATGTGGCCGTGTGACTCATCATGGCAGTTCATGCCGGAGCCGAGACTGGGATCCCAGCTCCAGTTACTCAGGTGGTAGTTTTGAATGGTGTTGTTCTGAGCGGTGAACCACCACTGGTAATAGTCGTCGCAGGCCAGGCAGTTGTCAGGAGCGCGGCATCCGGCGGCGTCACTTTTCTTCCACTCCGGTTTGTCCGGTCGGAAATTGAGACCTGCGGCATTGCCTTCCCCACCATGTGCGGCGCAGCCCATATAGAACCCGTAGGAGATGCCCTTGCTATTGGCGTAGTCGCAAATCTGCCGGGCCACCGCGTTGGTGTCGTCCGGCAGCACGTTCCAGAACTCTTTTTCGGCGGTCGGCTTCTGATAGGGATGCAGGGGTTTGAAGATAATCATATCTCCGCCAATCGCGGCGAAAGTGTCGATGGTTTTGACGAAATAGTCCTTGTCCTTCTCCGTGCCCGGCATTTGCGGCAGCGGGTGAAAGAACTGGTAATTGATGTTGAGAAACTGCTTCTGCGCCGGCGCCAGGTAATCGAGGGCAAAGACCCGCATCGCCCGCATTTCATTTCGATCCATCGGCTTGTAGCCGGAGCCGTTGGCATTGTAGCGAAAGTCCCGCCCGCTATCCGCGACCATCACCCCGGACTTGCGATACACGCCGATGAATTGCGGCTCGCTCGTGTAACCTTCGCCAGCCTTGAGGATCAATCCCGGCTCGTAGCTCAAAGCGACTCCCGACTTATCGAGATCGGCTTGGAAGAACGGGTTCTCGATGCCGGTAAAGAGTCCGCCGTTGTCATGGCGGATGAACTCCACCGTCGGCGCGGCGATGAAGGTGACATAGTGCACGACTTCACTCGCTGGCTGCGTGAATGTGGTGCCGCCCAACGTCAGCCTTTCCAGCCTCGTCTCGCCGGGATTGGCGATCTTCACGAATCGACGAAAGAAGCCGCTTTCAACTCCAAGCGTGTAAACAAGACTGATGCCGATCTTCGCGGCATGGCCCGGTGCTCCGAACTCATAACGAAACTCGATCTCTCGCGCGTCCGCCGTCACACTCGCCGGCTTCACATCCCGATTCGAAAACTCACCGAGGTCGGTCGCCACGACGAACACATCGGAGCCGAACGCATAGCTCTCCGACGTCAACAAGTTCTCGACCGACATCAACCCGCCTCCCTCCGCGATGCGCACTTTGATGTTGGTGTTTTCCAACAGCTGCGAACCGGCTGCCATTCCGCACGGCGACACCAGCACCGTCAGCAACACAATCGCGAGAAGATGCGAGGTGCGTCTTGCCAACGGCGCCCGCGGCAGGGCGATTGTCGGATTCGTGCGGATTCCGAGTTTCAACATAGGGTTACTCTTCCGTGTAAAGCGACTTCATTTTCCAACACGTGAGCTCCTGCACCCCCACGTCGCCGCCCCGGGCCAACGACGCCGCACGCTCCGCACCTTCCAATCTCACGTTCAACTTCACCGCGCCGTGAATGGTCAACCGATGGCGTTGCACCGAATCCTGGTCATCGCCAAAATGCCAACCAGCCACTGCATCTTGGAAGGGTGTGCCCGCGGCACAAGTCGCGGTGGTGGCGGGCGCCAGCAGCAGGACGGCAAAGGTGAGGAGGGTGGGTTACATGAGGAGAAGCTTCATTTTGTGCCCGGCTCCCAGATCGACTTCAGTTTGTACACCTGCAACGATGTCATTTTCTCTTTGCCGTCGGCGAACTCCACCGCGACGGATTGATCTTCCGGCTGCGGGACGAACGGCAGCGGGATGTAGCTCAGGCCATCGCTGGCAAACACCTCCAGCACGGTGCGGTCAATATACACGATGAGGCGTTGCTTGCCGTCCACCAACGGCGCGGGAGCACGGTGGTTGTTGACGACGATTTCCTGCTTGGCGACGTCGTAGCTGATCGTCGCGCCGCGAACCGTGAACGTCACGTCGCCCGGCTCGAACTCGGCACGCACTTCTAGCAGTTCGCCGCGGCATTTCGAGAGGTCGTCACCGCGGTAGGAGGCGACGCGCAGCGCCTTCAGTTCCTCTACCGGCTGCCACGTCAGACGCGGGCCGTCGGCGGTCTGACGCAGCTTCAATTCCAGCGGCAATGACATCGCCTGGTTGAACGGCATGCCTGGTGTGGCGGTCTGGAGCCAGCCGATCTGGACGACGCGTCCTTTCGGTTCCTGGCTGAACGTTTGGGCCGCATAAAAACCTCTGCCAAGATGCCCCTTCAAGTTCGACGTTTCGGGCGTGAACGTCTTGCCGTCGAACGCACCGACCATGTAGTCGCTGTTGGCTGCGGTCAGGACCCACTTGCCGGATAACTCAAAAATGTCCGGGCATTCAAAGAACCCGGCGATCCGGCTCTGGAACGTCCACGTCTTCAAATCCGGTGACGTGTGGAACGCGATGTACCTTTCCTTCTCGAATTCGTCGTACACGGCCATCACCCATTGTTTTGATGCGGCATGCCACAGCAGACGCGGATCGCGGCCGGCATGCTTGACGGCCGGGTTGCCCTCGAATTCCTGGAACGACCGGCCCCGGTCGCTGGAGTACGCGATGCACTCGCCGCGGCCGGTGCTGGTGTAAGCGGCGACGATCAACTCGTGATCGCCTTGCTTCCAGCCGCTGGTGTTGGTCTGGTCCACGACGGCGCTCCCGCTGAAGGCCCAGTCGCCGAACTTGTACGGATAGATCGCGATCGGCAGTTCCTCCCAATGCACCATGTCACGACTGACGGCGTGGCCCCAGTGCATGTTGCCCCACGGCCAGCCGTACGGATTGTGTTGGAAGTAGAGATGATACTCGCCGTCGGCGAACACCATGCCGTTCGGGTCGTTGTTCCAGCCGCGCCGCGGTGAGAAATGCAACTGGGCCCGCAGCGGTTCCCGGTACAGCTGGTCCGCGTTCCAGATCGCATCCGATTGCGTGACGAGGTCCAGCGTCTTCGCGTCCTCCGCGAGTTTCTCCACGCGCACCGTCGCCTGCTTCCCGTGCCACGCGATCACGTCCAGATGCGCAAACCAATCCGGTTCATCCGCCAAATCCAGCTCGAACTCGCGCACAATCTCGCCAGCCACGAGCACCGCGACGCGTTGCTTCTTGCCCTTCTTCGGCGCGTTTTTCACCGGGAAATGCAGATACCGTTTCTCGATCGTCAACTCCCGCTGTTGCGCCACCAGCTTCACCACGGCGGCAGTCGGCTTGTCGCTCAACACGATCTGGTCAACGTTGATGTGCCCCCAGCCGCTGGTGGCGTTGTCTACAATCTGGATTTGCGCCGGCTTGCCGGCCAACTCGCCCACGTCCCACGACGCCGGTGCCAATTCCTCGCTGCCACCCGGACTCGCGTTCGGCCCGACCGCTGTTCGCACGACTTTGCCGGCCACGAGCAAGTTCAGGCACGTCTGGCCCTCATGGGCGCCGCCGCCGATGAGGAAGGTGATGAACTTGCGCTCGATCTTGAACTCCGGCGACGTCAGCGTGCCGGTGGATTTGTCGCCACCGTAGAAACTGTTGACCAGCCCGTGGCCGAGGTAGCCGCTGACTTCCATCTGTCGCGGCAACGTCCCCTGCGCCGGTCCCGAACCGAACGCTTCACCGGCGGTCTTCCAATCGCCGTAGTCCTTGCCCTCGAAGTCGGCAAGGACGATGTCGGGGTCCGCTGCCTGAGCCAAGGTTGAGCCCCAAGACAGGGCGACGAATGCGGCGAACAACGCGAAAGCTGATCTCATGGTGAAAGCTCCTTCGTCAAAAGGGGACAGGACCCTCTTGCCGGAAGGGCCCGTAGGGTGCTTCGCACAAAAGGGTCCTGTCCTCTCTTGGCGAGCTCATGCGCACGCTGGAACGGCTGGGCATCCGCGTGCCGGGCAAAGTCCGGTTAGCACGGTTCGAGAAACAAGTGGCGTAAGCTTCCAGCTTTCGATGCCACTTTATACCGCAACCTGGAAGCTTAAGCCACGGAGCCATCGGAAAGATTTCCCGAACGGTGCTTGGTGGGCTTCCACGACGGGAAGTACGCCACGCTGCTGTCCGTGCCGCTGACGACGATCCACCAACCCGAATAGAATCCCTACCCGCTAGTCGCTCTGCGGCTGTTGCCGCGACGCTGTGCCGCTGATTTGTTTGGCCCTTTTGGGGCGAGAACACCAGGAATATCCACCGTCTTTGCCGCCCAACTTCCGTAAACAATATCCGTAAACAATACCTGCCCGATTGCTTTCCTGCGCCAACCCCAACTTTGCATCACCCTAGGCTCGCCCTCCCATACCATTGGCAACCGAGGACTCAATAGGCGGCAGGGTGGGGCCAAACGGTGAGCAGCGGAGTTGGAGTAGCGGTTGACGGCATCCTCAGAATCCGGTCTTACGGCGGCCGAGTCAGCAGGTCTGGCTAACCGGGTCGAGCAGGGCACACAATTGCAGCCGGGCCGACGCGGCGACCAGTGGACCCGCTTGGGGAATACGCGAGAGGGAGCACGACAGCCATGTCAATGAACATCGCACTCGACCTTACCGAGCGGGAGCTCCTGGAATTACGCCAACGGACCAAGGCCACCGACTGCGGCGACGCTGCGTCCCGCGCCGCCCGGGAGTTCTTGCGAACGTGTCGGCTCCGCGAACTGACATTGATGGCCGGACAGCTCGACTACGACGAGCAAGCCTGGCGAGCACTTGATGAAGCCGAGTTGAGCGGCCCCCAGTTGTTCGTGGACGTGGAACCGAATGATGGCTGATCGGATTCTGATCTCCACGGACTGACGCGTCTGCCCTGCCGAAGCGGCCATCGCGGCCTTCCGGCTCCCCGCTCGCGCCGCACCCATGACACGGCAGCGAACCGGCTTCCGTGCGCGCGAACGATGCCGACTGCTGGGGAGGGCGCAGAATGTCGGGCGCAGAATGTTGCGACCGGCTAGCGAATCCGCTATGCTGACGCGTGGTTTGCGGTCGGACGCCGCGACGCATCGGCCCATCGTCCCGCGGGTCGGGCGAGACGCCGTCGGCTCGGTTCGCCAGAAGACGGCCGCGTCCGTCGGGCCCCAGCGTACCGAGAACCCCACTCGCGGACGTCTTTTCGGCATCTTGAATTGTGAGATGGCTTTTGGGCACTGCGGTGTACGGGGATGTGCGGAAGTGCCATGAACTCGCCGTCGGAAGCCGAAAAATGAAGGATTGAGGAACGGGGGTTTCGACGCGTCTATGCAGCGTCGGTGTGTCGGACCGATGCGTCGGTTGCGCAATTGACTCGGGTCACGACCACGCCGTATCCACCTGGGTACACCGAGCCCGTGCCTGTCCGGCAGTTGCGGTCGTGATTCCCGCGCCGCGAGACGCGGATTCGATCCGACACTTGACTGGATAGAATGCCACGCGCAGCCTGTCTGCGTCAACCAACCACCACCGTTTTGGGTTCTCACGTGGCTGTGGGACGGCCTTTTTCCACGTATCGGGTGACTTCAACGCAACTTACGGTTGTGACCGCCAACTGCGTTTCTTAATTGTACGGAAATCGTAACAGTCGACGAGCGACATCAGGCACTACTCATGTTACGCATAACGAACCAGTTTCACCGGCGGGGGGCGGGACGCTTGCCGAAAACAGAGAGCGGCCCGCCCACCGTACAGCAGCCTGTTATTCCAATTGTTTGCCTTGTGCTTGTTGGGAATGACGTCTTGCGATAGTATTTCGGTGGGCCGGAACCTGAAAGAGAAGAAACGAATGAGCCCTCGTCTTTAATGGGCAACTCCGGTTTTGGGATGTCATGCATGAAATATGTATTTGATCTATTCATCAGCTATGTCCGGGAGGACCGCGTCATTAGTATCGCGGGACGGCCCTATTCCCTGCTTCGGAATTTGAAGCGAACCTTGGAGGAACATCGACATCCCGACGATTCATCCCGTCGCTTCAAAGTGTGCACAGACCTGGAGGACTTTGAATTAGGTCAGACCGTATCGACAACGATCCAGGAGAACGTCCAAAGAAGCGCGGAACTCCTCGTCTTGGCATCGAAAAATGCGGCCGAGAGACCCCGCTGGATTGAATTTGAGTGGCGGTGCTTCCAGGGGCATCGCCCGGATCGCCGACCGCTCGGCGTCTGGATCGACCAGCCACCTTCTGAAGTATTTCCGGACATCTTCTTGCCTGACGATTTAGTCGCCGATCTTCGGCCGCTCGACGACCAGACAGAGTGGGAGGACCGCCTCTTGGTGGAGTCAAGTCGGATCGTTGCTCGAGTCTGGGATCTCCCATTTGCCCGCGTACTTGACCGTTTTCAAGAGGAATATAGACAGACCGCGAGAGCCAAAGCGGCCGAAGAGGGCGCGATGCTCGCAATGCTGGCTAGAACAGCTTGGGAAGGCGGTGACGTTCCCAAAGCGTTTCGCCTCGCCCGGGACTCGTGGTGCAAGAACCACAATTTGTTCGCCCAGCGGCTGCTGTTTGAGGTGCGAGACCACCCGCTACAAGGGGCATTCTTTGAACCTCAGCCCGCTCGGTCCGTTCGGCGTCTACCTCGAAGTGAAGCGTTCGTTGCTGCGCATGGCGCTTTCGAACGCCGACCCGGCTACGTCGTCGTAAGACAATTGGATGGAATAGCACAAACAAGGATCGAAACCAAAGACCAAAATGTCGATGCAGTCGTCTCGCCCAGCGAAGAATACCTTGTGACGCGAACAGGATGGGGCTTTGGACACTGCGAAGCCCAAATCTATCGTCGAAGTGGTGAGCGCATGGGGCAAATCGACCACGATGACACCATTGAGGACGTCGCCTTTACTTCGGATAGCGCGCGAATATTCACTGGAGGAGCAGACGGGACCGCCCGACTGTGGAGTCTCAAAGGCGAAGAACTCTTGCGACTCAGTGACATGTGGCACGTTGGCGGGGTCGCATGCTCACCAGATGGTGGAATCCTGGCTACCGCAAGTTGGGATGGGAAGATACGACTTTTCTCCATCGACGGGCACCCGATCCGAGAGATGTCTCAGGGAAATGAGAAACTCCAGCGAGTCTGGTTCGACAACAGCGGGAAATGGCTAATTTGCACCGAGTATCGATTTAAGGGGTATGTCTGGACCATCGAAGGAGAGTTGTTGGCCGAAGTTGAGTGTGCTGGCGACGAGAATCCGCCAGGAATTGCGCTACAACAGTGTCGCCTTGCGGCAGGACTTGGAGAGCGACTGAGTGTTTACGATCTTTTGGAACCCCCGCAGAAACGAGACACTTTAGAGAAGCATCCGACCTGGATTCCATTTTCCTCGATCCTAAATAACCTCAGAAAACGCGTTCGATCCCATCAGACTCGGGTGTCTGCTCCGACGCTCCTTACAACGGATCAACCCATCAACTCGGTTCATCTATCAGGCGACGGGACTAGGATCGTTGCTCGTTGCAACACCCACCAAAGTCACCCAGGCCTTCCCACCAAGGGTTCTCTGGAGGTTTGGTCGGTTGACGGCCGTAAGAATAGCGTACTGGCGCACAACGCTCGCGTGACTGGAGCTGACATCTCCAGCGGCGGAGAATGGGCCTTCAGCTCCTGCGAGGACGGGGGCGTCCGAATGTTCCGGATCGAGCAAGAAAAGCCATTGGTCATTGGTGGCTATCCAGGACTCAACGACATTCAATTCCTCCCTGAAGACGAGGGCGTCATTCTCGCGCATGCCGATGGACGCATATGTATCTACGACCTCAATGCCATTCTGAAGAATGAATTCATTCATGAGCGGCATATCGCTCGCGTCGAAGTCGATAAGCGAGGATGTTTGTTGCTCGGCGGTCATTCCGATACCGCGACCCTGTGTACGGTCCAAGGTGAGACGATCGCCAAGTTTCGTCACCCCAAAGACGTGGGCCTAGTCAGGTTTTCCAACACTCAAGAGCTTATCCTGACTACCGCCTATAACACCGCCTACCTGTGGGACCGTTCTGGCGCCCTCAAAGCGAGCCTACATCACTCAGATGGCGGAGCAATGACCTGCGCATCATTCTCTCCAAGCGACAAGTATATCTTGACCGCCGGTTTGGACAAAACGGGAGCAAGGCTGTGGTCACTCGACGGCCAGTTGCTTGCCGCCTTCAAAGGAGGTGAGGACGTCTATGTTTCTACAGCACTATTCCTCTCTGATGGCGAAACGGTCTTGGTTGAAAGCCTAGGAGCGGAGCTGTTGGACATTTCGGGCACGTCTCTCAAGAGACTCACCACTTGGTCACACGAGGTTGCAGTTACGCCCTCCAACGAAGTGGTCGTCATACCCCATAGCGGACATCCTGTAGACTCTGTGGCCCATCTTTTCAGTGACCTCGGTGAAGAGCGAGCGATCTTTCGGGTGGAGTCGCCTATCTCCATCATCATACCCACGGCCGATGGTCAGCGTCTGATCATCGGATCAGAAGACGGGATTACACTATGGGACCGGTCTGGAATTCGGCTTACCAAACTTCACAACGGACGCGTAGATAGAATCCGAACGAACTCAACCGGGGGCTGTATTATGGCGAAGGCCCATTTTGGAGACCGAGTTTTCCTTTGGTCGAGATGTTCACCTCAGACGATATCCGAGTTTTACCATTCACGTTTTCCCGAAGCTCCAGAGATGCTTGACTAATTCAATTGCTGGGAATAGCAGGTGTCAATCACCGTTCATCTAGCGTCTGCATGTGCTGCCAGCTGGGTAGTGGATAAACGCTTTTATCGGGCCGGCGCAGCGACAGACGGAACGCTCGCGCCTCAGGCGCTGCAGGCAAAGGACGACACCAGCTGATTGAGTTCGGCGTCACCCCGACGACTCCCAAGAACGATACTACGCCGGCCGCTGCCTGCTGTGTGAGAACTGAAGACTTCGCGCCAGCAGGTGTGTTGGTTCCGTTCGATCAGCTTATTGTCTCTGCCGCAGACCGGACATGCAGAAGTGCTTTGACGGTCTGTCCGGACTTCTCCGCAGCGAGCTTGGTCGTGAATCGACGGACGGACGTCTGTTTCTGTTCATCAGTCGTCGCCAAACACTTCCAACTCGCGGCGCGGGACGGTTGTCACAGTAACCTGCATCGGTCACATCGACCGACGCGGGTTGGCAAGAAACGTATGAACGACGTCACTCACGCCGCAAAACGATTTCGGTACGCCTGCACCAGCGCCCCCAAACCCAGTTGATTATTGACACTCGAACCCAGAAACCTGTCTGGTTCGGCTTCTTCTGAGCAGCTTGGCCTCGGCCGGAAGGATGCCGGTACGCAGCAGATCGGTGTGGCCCAGGTACTGACGGCGTCGAACGTCGTAGACGTGAGCCTGGGCACTGAGCTTCACCACCAGCGCCTCGGCAGGCGGATTGCCCATCGCCCGGTCCGGCAGGATTCCCAGGAACCGGGCCCGGCCATTGTCGAAGACGTACCAGCGGACGTCGGTCCGCAGGTTGCCGAGCGGGTCCTGGACCTCGATGTCGCTGCGGGCTCCGGCCGGCCACCCCTGCGTGTACGACGGGCCTCCGAGCCCGTCGGTCTCGTCTGGGGCCCCGACTTCGGCGGCTTCGGAGAGCCGTCGTACATCGCCCGACTTCGGCGGCTTCGGAGAGCCGTCGTACATCGGTCTTCGACGGCTCGACCAGGACTTTGCGCAGGGCCCCCCACTCTTTGCTGCGGACGAGAGTCTTTCAGGTACAGTCCGTACCCCTTGCCGACTTCCTTCGCACCCTGCCGACGGAAATCGAAGACATCACCCAGCAGGCTGTGACTGGGAGCGGCGGTCTCCTTCGCGCCGTAGCAACGTAGGCCGAAGTTTCATACATCCCAAACAACCCCGCAGTCACCTTGATCTGTCCTATGGTTCTTCCCATCCTCGCTCCGATCCCGAATAGTCCGATCCGTAGCGGCAGTGCACCTGTCTGACAGGAAGCACTCATCGCGTGCCTCCCATAACTTCCGGCGACAAAGCAATGATCTCTGTCGCCGCCGTCTTCAAGGTAAAACGGTCACCGCGGACGGTTTCAGCCTTCTTGCCGTTGCGAACCAGGTTCACCTGTCGACCGGGCCATGGATTCTGCACGGTGCAGTCACGGCCTTTTTCGCTCACAATGCGCACCTGGCCAACCAGGCCATCCTTAAGTTCGGCCGACATCAGGAACGCGCCGCGGGCTCGCAGGGTGCCGAACCGCGCGTCCATCTCGCGCGGCCAGCAGGGGAAGAATCGCAGCACCCCCTCGTGACTTTGCAGGAGCATCTCCTGGATCGCGTTCGGCACGATGCTCTGGTGTTCCATGCCGTGGGGATTGCCACGGATCATGCCGTTGGGCCAAGCCAACTGTTCCAGCATCGACGACATTTCCTGGAAGATGACCTGCGGATCGCATCCCACCCGCACCGCAGCCGCGTAGAAGCTGTTCATGCCGTTGAAATCAACCCACCGGTTCATCACCCGAATCTGGTTGCGGGCGCGCTGCAGAAGTTCCGGCGGACTATCCAGCCCGAGGCCGCCAGCCGGATAGATGTGCTGGATGCCGAGGGTGTTGTCCTGCCACCAGGGTGTGCCTTTCTCCGTGTAGCGGAAGATTGGCAGATTCAAAGTCTCGTCGTTCCGCGGCAGGTGCTTGGGCCAGAACGTCTCCGGAAGATCACGGACCGTGCAAGTGGGGTACGGGGCCAGATGATCGCGGATATGACTCCATTTTTCGCGGCGGTCGACATCCACGCCCAGTTCCTGGCTCATGTCCAGAGCGAGGTTCAAGACCATCCGCACGAGGCCAATGGAAAGCAGTCCATTGACATCGTCGCCGGACTCCTCGTGAATCGGGTCGAAGTAGTCGTTGTACTGTCCATCCTCGAATTTGAGCCAGTTCTCCCAGAAGGTCGCGACTCCCTTCACGTACGGGTAGGCTCGCTTCCCGAAATCAAGGTCATCGGTCGCGTACCACTGCATGGCCAGCGGTACGCAGGAGTAGGCACCGTTGCTCTTCTGTTCGGGAGACTGGCCGCCGCGGCCCAAGGCCCGCCCGGCCGCGTGGCAGCACCCCAACGGGGCAATCGTGCGACATTGATAGATCCCCGCCACGCTCTCGGTCCGGACGCTCGCGTCGTTCTCCGTTCTCTGGGCCACGTGAAAGAAGGGATGACTGCAGGGATCGGCCTGCTCGATGTGGTTGGCGGCGTAGAGCCCGTAGAAGGGCGCTACGAAGTTGTAGTTCAAGAAATAGCACCCACCCCAGGCACTGAAATCCGTCGTCACCCAGCCGAACAGGCCGGGTGGGAATTCCGGATCGCGGCTGGCGCTGGCCATGACGTAGTGGGATAGGTAGTAGCGTTGCTCCAGGACTTTGTCCGGGATCTCGACGAACGATGCGTTCCAGAAGCGGCGCCACCAAGCCTCGTGCGCGTGGCGGAGTTCCGCCAGACGAGCATGGTCAACCGCCAGCGCGCGTCGCACGACCGCCGCCCGAAAATCCTTGTCGTTGAAGATGCTGTCTACCGCGGCGACCAGCATAACGGGTTTGCCGGGTTCGACGGCGAAGGAACCGTTTCCGTCTAGGTTGCGCAATCCGCAGGCGGCGCCCGTCGGAATCGGCGTGTCCTTTTCAAAGCAGCGCTGGACAACCTGGACACCACTCGCTTGGTCCGGGATTGGCGATTCCTTAAGTTCCGCGGTCTTCCGCCCATCCACGTACAGGCAGAAATCCTGTCCGTCGCACACGCCGGCTAAGTGCACCCATTGGCCCCCCGGGATCGGCTCCGGCGCCTGGACAAAGACGTCCCCGATGGCAAATCGCGGCTTGCCTCCCGAAAGTCCCAGGCTCCAATGCTTGTTCCACTCCCCTTGACTGAGAATGTAAGCCGTCGCCAAATCGCGGTTGTGCTTGACGAAAGCCGACACCGTGACGGCTTTTCCGGGTTTCCAAGGGTCGGAATCGATGTATCCCGTCTTGCCGTCCAATTTCAGGGCCTGGCCTCGCACACCGTCGACGAAGGACGTTGTACCGTGTGCAATGCCCTGATCGATCGAGCCCTCGAAATCCCAGTGGCGTACCAGACCGTCGGCAACCTCGCCCCTGTCGGCCAAGGTTTTGACTTCATCCGCGGATAGCGCGCGACCGTAGATGCGGACCTCGTCGAGCGCGCCGTCCAGGTACCAACGGCCCTTGTCATACTGTTCCCGCCCGAGCTGAATGCGACCTGAGCCTCCGGAGAGTGGGGGCGGTACGCGGTCGGGGAGTGACAGCCGGGCAGTGCCCTGGATGACGCCTTTCACCGCCTGGAGTTTGATCCACAGCAGGTTGTCCGTCGCCATCACGCCAGTTTCCAGGGCCAGTGTCCGCCCGCCCTTTTCAAAGCGTCCGGTCGTGACCGCGGTGAGCAGGTCCTGCTCCATGTGGTAGGAGGCGTCCTGCAGTTCGGGGAAGACGAGATCGAGTCTGGCCAGAGGGCGAGGAGAACCGCCGTGGGAATTCAGGGTCCACAGGTCATTTTTGTTGATGTAGAACTGCAGCTTCCCCGGTCCACCGCCGATGGCCACCAAGGTGTCACCGTTGCCCAGCAGCGGGGCATCGACGGCGCCGGCTGACGGGATGTTGACCGGTGGTTTTGTGAAGACGGCCTTATGCCGCGAGACAATGGTTTCGCTGTCGGATTTCGTCGTTTCTGCACTGGAAACGAGTGGCAGCCCAAACAGGGCGACAGCAGCCAAGGTCAGAGATCTCTTCACGGTTCTTGCCTTTCGCTTGTAGAGTGTGTGTGGGCGGCGAGCGTCGCTGTCCGGGAGTTCGAACGGAAAGGCCAGCAGGCAGCAGAATGCGACGATTGTACCTCGGTGCTTCACAGTCAGGTTCCTTTGGTGGGTGAAATGACATGCTATCCGCCGGGCAGCTGATTCGCCACCGGAGCCCTGCTGCGCGCCGACAAGTGGGCGCTCGGTCGGAC
>JAPLNJ010001229.1 GCA_026692885.1 Planctomycetota bacterium
AAAAACTTGTGTACAACGACGAGGGCTTGCCCGAGGGATACTTCCGTTTCTTGTTACCCACACGCGGATCCCACTCCCGCCTCGCCCGCGGCGGCGAAGCCGCCGCGGGCGAGGCGGGGGAGGAACGGGCGAGTTGAGCCGCCTGGTGTAGCGAGAAACGTGAGCCACCACGGGGCGCGCCCGTGGCATCCAACACGCAGAACCGGAACCTTCGGCCAGCGATCAACGGCTGGCTTGTTGGAATGAGGAAGTTATTTGGTGAGCGTTGCTACCGTAGCTACCGGCCTGCTTGACGCAACAGTTGCACATCTTTGATCCACAATTTGCCGGACACGGCTTTCTTGAAAAGCCAGCCGACAGCTTGGACGACGAGGTTCAGGCGAAGCAGGTCGGGTGGCTCGCCTTTCTTCAACAAGAACGGGATTTCACAGGACACCCAGTCATTGGAGCCGGTCACGGTTTGGTTCAGCCCCTTCGAGAAGAACTCGCCGCGGCCCGGCAGCCGACACCACATCTCTAAGTACGCCCGGCCTGTGAAGTTTTCGGTCTTGAGCTTGGCTCGGTAAAGTACCGTGCAGTCTTCGACGCCCGGCGCGGGGACCTCAAATAGCCGGAAGGTCTGCGCCTTGGTGCAGGCTGCCAGCCACGCGCTGCCGTCCACGACAACATCTCTCGTAATCGTGGGGTCGGCGGTGGTGAATGTTCTCAGGGTTGTGGTCATGGGATGGATTTCCTCCTGGTGTTCAATGTTCCTACTTGGCTTGGAGATTCGACTTCGTCCCCACCCCCGGCCAGCTTCTGGAAGTCGGCGTCGGTCATCGATGCGGCTTCCGGAATCAGCCGTCTTGCGTCCGCGGGACTCAGGTCAGCGCTGCCTTCCGATTTGGGAGGCGAAGCCGACGAAGGCTTCCCGGTTGCCGCTGGCGAATTTGAGCCATCGGCAGGGCGAAGAGAAGAATCTGAATCCGAAAACTCAAAGTCTTCTTTGATCATCAGTTCGTTCACCGCGACGGTCTCATAGATCATCGTGCTGGTCGTAGTCGACGGAGGAGTCGCAGCAGCCCTTCTTCGAGCCTCGGCCTTTTGCCTTCTTAGATTATTGACCGCTTCGGGAGTGGGGTCCTGACCGAGCGACTTGAGTAGCTTCTTCAAGCTCTCGTCGCTGAGTTCTTCGGCCTCCGGTGTCGTTCCTTTGTGTGAATCCGGGCCGGTCTTGGTCTGGATCTTCTTCAGGAGCCAGCCCTTCTTCGTAATCCAGAGCGTCACCTTTTCAGCTGCTCGATCCGCGGCGACAACGTGGCAGGCCTCGGCGCCAACCGTCTCGTCCGGCAGCAGAATCGGATTCTTGAGCGATTGGATCAACCCGTTCGCGTCGTCTTTGAAGAACAAGCTCGGCACGGTCTGAAGACCGGCTGGCGGCGTTCTGTGGCGGACGAAAAGCAAGTCGTCTTTGGAAAGCGAGAGCAGCACATTGCGCGGGATACCGCGGAAGATACCGGCAATCGCTAAGGCCGCCTCCCGGTTGGGAAAAGTACCGCTCGTGCCCGCCAGCATTACCTTGTGGCCATCCCCCGCCGACCATACTGTATCCCGCCCAGTGGGCTTCGGGTCGTTGGCGACGCCCCACGTGATGCGGTAATACTCGGGTCGCCCCAGATTGACGGTGAACGTGTGCTTCGTCGATGTCGCTTCGCCTCCGCCTGACGGAGTGACTTCGGAGACCACTTGCCCCGACGCAGAAAGAGTGGAGAGAGCAGCATAGCTCTCGCCCATCCTGCGCAGAATGTCGGTGGCAGTTATCTCTGGCGCCGGCGTTGAAGCCGCACCAGCGGCAGACGGTCCGGACGGTTCGCCCTTGGCGGGCAAATCCGACCTTCTCCGAGTCAGTTCCGTGCCAACCTCCTTGACAGAGGCGAAACGGTCTTGCGCGTCAAACGTGAAATCCAGGGTGACGACCCGGATCTGCGCATCACTGCCTGTGGCGCGGAATTGGTAGCGGATCGTGCGGTCGCCGTTGGCCGCCGTCGCGACTTCCCCCCACTGCAGGGTTTCGCGGTCGGTGATTTGCACACCGTCGGTGGGTTCGCTCGGATGATCCCGGAAGTAGAACTCCACCAGGCGCATCATCTTTGGCTTAGCCATCCGGCGCCGCACCTCGGCCGCGGTCAAGACCGGTCTGGCGCCCGATTCCGCGGGGAACTGCAATTCCACGTCCTTGAGCCCCACCGTGCCCTGGCCCTCCACCACGAGATTGAGTCGAATGAGGTCAGGCCGCTGGCCGGGTTCGAGGCGGAACGGCGTCTCCGTCTGTGTCCACTGGTTATTCGGCCCCGAGATGGCGCTGTCCAGCCCGCGCGAAAAAGACTCTCCACTTCCCGGCAGACGACACCACATCTCCAAGTAAGCGCAACCCTGCAGTCGCGCCGCGTTAAGCTTGGCCTGGTAGTGGAGCAGGCAGTTCTTCCCGTCGGCTTCGAGCATTTCGAAGTCGTCGGGCTCGAACACCATCTCGAACAGGTGAAACGTCTTTGTCGCTGGACAGTCGATGGACCAAGTTCCATCGGACATAGCCGTCACGGCGCTGGATAACGTCGGCTCATCGGTACTGAATGTTCGGCACACGTTTCCTGATTCGGCGACCGGCGGATCCTGACCTGGCCGTCCCACGTGCGCGGACCGCCAGCCCATCGCCAGCAGAAGTTCCAGCAGCAACAGAGCCGACGTTACCCCGGCGAAGGCGATCACGGCACCCGATGGCTCGCCTTGCCGCGACGAGGCGACGTCCGCACTCGCCCCCGAGAATACAAGCGGAACTCGTAACATCAGGAACAGGGCCGCCTGGAAGACCATCAGGCCGCCCAGCAACAACAGTCCATAGGAAGTGCTCTGCGCCGCCTGCGATTCCAGGACTCCGAGAAGGCCCGCCTTGGCGAGGATTCCCCCGACGACCGAGAGCAGGCCCAGCAGGCCATATCCGGCCAACGCGATATCCAGCCCGGTCCAGCGAGGCAGCTTCATCAAGTCGCACTTACCGCGGAGCTGCCGGCAGGTGTTCCATGAGCCGGCCAAGCTGCCCAGTCCGCCAACCAAGCAGCCGAAGGCACCTCCCAGCCAGCCCCAGAATGACCCCGAGCCCACCTCGGACGACAGGAACGCCGCGGGGACGAGCAGCAGGCCGACAGTCGCGCAGAGCATGCCGAGTACCAACCCGACCGCCACGGCCAGCATCTGCGGCAGTGCGACCGGTGGTGCGGTCGGCACCGCTGGTTCGGCCGGAGGCCCGGCCTGACCTCGCGCCGCGCCAGCCTGCGGACGGTAGGTCCACCAAAGGGCCGCCAGCACCAGGTACGGGACGACGACAAATGGAATACTGCCTACGACCGCCTGCCACGCGTCGCCGAGTGTGGTCATGGCGATCACTTCGGCAACCACCCAGACCGCGAAGAAGACGCCCGCTGGCAGCGACAGCCGCTTGGTCCGGGGATCCGGCGGATCCCCGCGCATAACGCAAAAGAAGTCGGCGAAGCTGGGGGGCATGTCCGACGCCTTCGCCAGCAGATACCACACCCAGAACAGGCACGCTCCGGCCCCAGCGGTAAGCGTCCACCACACCGTGGAAAGCCAGTTGTAGAGCAACTCCTGCTTGAAGTACCAGCCGGCCCCGGCGAGATAACCCGCCTGCAGGCCCAGGAAAGCGGCTTCGGCCAGCGTAATCAACATCAGGGTCAGCACGGTGGCCCTGCGCAGCAAGATCGCAGTCCAGGTTGGAGTCCATGCCGTTGGGGATAAAGCCGGAGCGGAGTCGCGGATCGCCTCGACCCCGGTCTTCACGTCGCTGGCGTGCTGATACCGTTGCTCCGGCTTTTCCTCCAGCGCCCGCAGCACGATTTCGTCCAGCCGCACGTCAATCTGCACTTTCTTCGACGGCGGGGCGAACCGTCCAATCGGCAGTTCGCCGGTCAGCAATTCATAGAACACCACGCCCAACGAATAAATGTCAGCCCGGTGATCGACGGTCTTGGTGCCAGCCATCTGTTCGGGCGCCATGTAGCGGAGCGTGCCCATGACCTGTTGCGTGCCCGTCAGGCAGACGTCGCTGGGCGCCTGGCCCAGCAGCTTGGCCAGCCCGAAATCCGCGATCTTCACCCGACCGCGTTTGTCGACGAGGATGTTCTCGGGCTTAATGTCGCGGTGGACGATCCCTTCGTCGTGGGCGAATTGCAACGCATCGCAGATCTGCGGCACGATGGCCAGGGCCTCCTTGGGCGACATGCTGCCCGACTGGATCGCCTGACGCAAGTTCACACCGTCGACGTACTCCATGACGAAGTAGAATAGCCCGTCGCCCGTCCGGCCGAAGTCATAGACGGCCACAATGTTCGGGTGGCTGAGTCGGGCCAAGGCGCGGGCTTCGCGCGAGAACCGCTCGGCGAATGCCTGGTCGCAACTGATCTCGGCCGGGAGGATCTTCACGGCCACCAGCCGGTCCAATTCCTTTTGCCGAGCCTTGTAGACCGCGCCCATGCCGCCTCGGCCGAGAAGTTCCACAATTTCCAGTTGCGGAAAGCGGGACGCTAACTCCTGAACCGTCGGCGGGACGAAGCCCGAAGACGCTGCCGGAGGCGAAGGCTGGGTGGCTTGAAGCTTGGGATCGTCGGGAGGCTGGCTTTCCAAGCCGGCCAACACCAGGCACTTAGGACAAAGGCCAGCCGGCGAGCCGGCGGGGATTTCGCTGCGGCACTGGGGACACAAAGTCGGCTCGGTCATAGCAGTTTTCCTTTCGTGTTCAGGCCTCTACCCTGCTCTAAAGCAAACCGCAGAAAACGTGACGCCAGTTTTCCGGGACAGAACGCCTGGGAAATCAACCACGGATAACACGGATAGCACGGATGATGGAAAACGATGCAAAAGCATTTTGCTGCCCTTGCCGTCCGTGCGCCGAAGCGTCGTCGCATGGAGCAGCTTATCCGTGTCCTCCGTGTGATCCGTGGTGCCCTCTGGCACGGCTATCCGCCGAGCACCTCGAAGAAACTCCGGATCTCGTCGTCCACGTCCCCTGGTTCGGCCAGCGTCTGCGCCACTTCCTCGCGCAGCAGTTCGCGGTAACGCTTGCGCAGGCGACTGGCCGCCTGCCGCGCTGCCTCCTCCGACATGCCTAGTTCAGCGGCCACAGCGGCGTAGGGCAGCCGATCGCGATCGCCAGTCATGGCTCCCTTGAGCCGCTCGAACTGGTCCGCCTTGCCTGACGACTCGTACTCGTTCAGCAACCGCCGCATCACCAGGTCCAAGAGCGTCATGACCCATTGCCGTTCGAAGAGCCGCTCCGGGGTCAGATCGTGTGACGGTTCCAGGTGCAGGCGCGATTCCCCGCAGTCCAGGTCCAACGACAACCGTTGGATGCCTCCGCCGCGCTTACGGGCTTTCGTCCGATCCCATTGGTTGGCCAGGAAGTTCTTCACCGCCGTCAGCAGGAAGCTCCGAAACCGCCCCCGCTCACGAGAAGCATGAACCAAGGCGTTTTTCTCCAAGAGCCACGCGAAGAACTCCTGCGTCAAGTCCTGCGCCTCGTTCACGTCGACCACGCGCCGCCGCACATAGGCATACAGCGGATACCAGTACCGTTCGCACAATGCAGCCAGGGCCGCCTCTCGATCCTCCCGATGGCCAGCGCGCAGCACCAAGCTCCAGTGGGTCGATTGAAATCCGCCCGCAGCTCCTGCATTCGGTGCGCGGTCGCGTTGCTCGCTCATAAGCGCGATTGTATCCGGTCGGAATCGCAGGGGCGCTCTACAGCACCTTGCCGCCAGGACCCTTGTTCGCGCGGATCAGCCGCGCGTAAAGGAGCAGCAATGCAAGCGGGCCTGTGACCAGGCCGAAAACACCCCACAGTAATTGGCTGACCTGGCCGAAGCCTAGCTCCATTGCCCACTTTCCCGAGACGATCGCACAGACCAAACTCAGTCCACCCAAGGGTACGTATTCCACGCGTCGACCTCCTCTGCGTTTTGGGAGCGTGCAAGCACGGCGCGCGAAACCGGCGATCAGGCTTCACTGGGCCGAACTTGGCGAACGGGGACAGTCTATCTCCGCGATTTCCCGGCAACAAGACGACCCGACCGACATGCTTTCGGCCAGCCAAGCTGCGCGCCGCCTGGGCGTCTCGGTGACCACCCTCTACGACTGGCTCGGCCTGTCGGACCGCGGGCTGCTCGTGATCCGTGGACAGCCGTTTTTCGGACAGATTAGGGAAACATAGAACCTTGCGGCCACACGCCGGAAAGTGTTCAATGAACTCGCTGGTGTCCTGCGCGCCCATGTTCAGCGCGGCGGCGCGACGCCGTGGCAGGAACCTGCCCGTTAACTCCCGCGTCCAGCCAAGATAGGCATCCCGTGATGAAACCGCTATTCGCATGCTTCGTGGCCCTGTTCCTCCTCGTGTCCCAGGCGTTGGGCGCCGAACCCGCCCGGCCCAACATCCTGTTCTGTTTCGCGGACGACTGGGGACGGTATGCCAACGTCTACACGAGCATCGAGAATCGGCCGTCGATCAACGAGGTGCTCCAGACGCCCGTCATCGACCGTGCGGCCCGCGAAGGCGTACTGTTCCGAAACGCGTTCGTCACCGCGCCAAGCTGCACGCCCTGCCGCAGTTCTTTGCTGTCTGGCCAGTACTTCTTCCGCACCGGCCGCGGCGCCATCTTGCAAGGCGCGGTGTGGGATTCGTCCATTCCGAGTTACCCGCTCCTGTTGCGCGACGCTGGCTACCACATCGGCAAGAGTTACAAGGTCTGGAGTCCCGGCGCCCCGGCCGATGCTCCCTACGGAGGCCAACAATATGCCTACGAAAAGGCCGGACGCGAATTCAACCGGTTCTCCTCCAACGCCACCAGGCTGGTGGGCGAAGGCCGGACCTTCGCCGCCGCCAAGGACAAAATCCTCGGCCAGGTGCGCGACAATTTCGAGGCCTTCCTCGCCAACCGCAAACCCGGCCAGCCATTCTGCTACTGGTTTGGCCCCACCCTCACACATCGAGCCTACGAGAAGGATTCCGGCCAGGCGCTGTGGGGCCTCGATCCCGACAAGCTCAAGGGCAAGCTGCCCAAATTCATGCCCGACGTGCCCGAAGTTCGCGCTGACTACACCGACTACATGGGCGAAATCCAGGCGTGGGATGCCGGCGTAGGCGTGCTGCTCAACCAACTTGCGGCCATCGGCGAGCTCGACCATACGCTCGTGATCATCAGCGGCGACCACGGCATGCCCGGCGTGCCAGGCGGAAAGTGCAACCTCTACGACCACGGCGTCGGTGTCGCGCTCATCGCCCGCGGGCCGGGCATCAAGCCGGGACGCGTGATCGACGATTTCATCAACCTCATGGACCTTGCCCCCACGTTCCTCGAAGCCGGCGGCGTGAAACCGCCCGACGTGATGACCGGCCGCAGTTTCATGAATGTGTTGCGCTCGGACAAGTCCGGGCAGGTCGATCCGAGCCGCACCTGGGTGGTCACTGGACGCGAACGCCACGTCGCTGCCGCGCGCGACGGCAATCTCCCCTATCCGCACCGCGCGCTTCGGACCGCCGATTTTCTCTACATCCGCAACTTCGCCCCCGACCGCTGGCCGATGGGCAACCCGAACTTCACCAGCAAAGCCGAGATACCGGCGCTCGCTCAGAATACCTTTGCCGCCTTCGCCGACATGGATGCCAGCCCGACCAAGACGTGGCTCGTCAACCAGTTCGGCGAGGAGGACTGGGAGTGGCACTACAACTACGCCTTCGGCAAGCGACCGGTCGAGGAGTTGTACGACCTACGCAAGGACCCAGACGAGATAGTCAACGTCGTCGGCGAGCCCGCTTACGCCTCGCAAAGAACCGACCTTGCCTCGCGTCTGCTCAAAATCCTGACGGACGCCAAAGACCCGCGCGTCCTCAGCGACGGTCGAACCTTTGACCTTCCTCCCTACACGGATTTGCCCAACGAAGGGCGCAATGTCCGCGATACCAACAAGAACAAGTAAGACGCAGCCGAGTGAAGAAGAGTGTTGATCTCACTCATAGCAAAACACGCGATCCAAGGGGCACAGCGAGCGATCATGCGGAACAATGTCCTGCGGCAGAACTTGATCGGCTTGTTTTTCTGTTGGGGCGTACGGTTCGCGGTGGCGGAGAGGAACCGCATTGAGGACAGCGGCCCGGAGACAGGCACCGGGATCGACGTGCAGGGTTCGACCGAAGGCGTGACGCTGGCCGGAAACGAGGTGCGGGAGACGCGCGGGCCGGCACAGCGGACCGGCATCCGGATCTCGGCCCAGACCCGCGACCTTCGGCTGGAAGGCAACCGCATTGACGGCGTCGCCGTACCGATCGCCGACCTGCGGAAGGCGTAGGATATCTTTCCGCTGGCTGTGTTCATCGTCTCAGTCCCTTCTGTACGTGATCAATCCGCGCTTTCGCGCAAGAAGCGTTCAGCCTCCTGGCGTTTCCTGGGCACGGGCGACGAGGCATTGTGTTGGATTCCTCGCCTTTTTTCGGGTGGCTTCTTCAAGGGAAAGGACGTCTTGGGGCTGGGCAAACTCTGTGGACGATGGTCCGTCCAACCGGCCGATTGGTGTTGTTCGGCACGCACAAGAGCAGATCGATCCAGGCACGTCGGCCGATTCGAGCAACCGAACGCGAATCTGCCAGCACTCTTTCTGCCTCTTCCCGAAGGGCAGACACCACCCCCTGGCGACGAGCGCCGGCGGCAGGAGTCACTTCCGGCGTCGCCGTCTCCGGCGTTCTCGATCGCTACGGCGGTGAGGCGCTGCCGACGGAGGCCTGTCCGACGACGGCGGGGCGATCAGCTCAAGACGCTCGCCGTACTCCCTGATCACCTGGGCCCGTAGCTCTTCGAGTCGCTCCGGCGGACAGCCGAACGCAGTGGCCGAATACGCCCAATCGCGTTGGCGAATCATGTCCCGCTCCAACTTGCCCGCGCATGCTTCGCACAGGCTCAGGTCGTTGACGGGCCCGTAAGCATCGCAGGCCTGGCACTGGCCATCCCAGAGACCGAAATCGCCATCGTCTTCGTCCGCGGAATTCATGTGTGGTCCTTTCGGAAGTGAAATCCTCCACGGGCGGCTCCGACAGTCGGTGCTAAAGATCGGATACGGTATTGTGCCACAATCCCGGTGGGTTTCCCAGCCCTGTGATTCCCCGGCGAATCGATTGCCCGTCCTGTGGGGAGAAGCGGTGGCATGCTACCACGGTCGATACGCGGCGTTCGAAACGTTCGTGCCCGTGACCAGACGACGCGTGGCAGTTACCAGCGGCGAAAAGCTCGGCAACAAAGTCGTGCATACGCGGCCCGCGGCCATCGCCATTCGCCGATTCCGTCTTTCCTGCGTCGTAATAAGCCTGTAGACTCGACGGGGAGAAGATTCATCCGCGGTTCCTTAAGACCGCCATGGCTGCGTTTGGAAAGTGACCGAAGTCAAACATGAAAGAGACCACCAGGGGATCGTTCTTGTTCTCAGCATTCAGGAATCGATAGGAAACCATCATGAACCGCATCACCGTTATCGTCCCAGTTTTGTTGGTCGTACTTGGCCTGTGCATTGGCCAGGCCGCTGATATTCGCCGCATCTCGCTCGAAGGCAAGGAGGGCGTGCCTTCGCCCGTGGCTGAAACGGGCAAGGACGGCATTGACCGTATTCACAAGGTGGAGACGCCCGCGTTGGAACTTTTCCCGACGGCGCAGAAGCCAGCACTGGGCACCGTCATGGTTTGCCCTGGCGGTGGCTACGGTATCCTCGCGATCAACCATGAGGGCTACTTTGTGGCCAAGAAGCTGAACGAATTCGGCTACGACGTGGCGGTCCTGTTGTATCATGTCAGCGCTGGCAGGGAGACTCGCGAGTTGGCCATCGCCGATGCGAAAGCAGCGCTCACGCTGCTGCAAGCGCGCGGTGGCGAATTTGGACTTAGCACGAGGAAGATTGGCGTGATGGGCTTCTCGGCGGGCGGGCATCTCGCGGCGCGGCTGACGCACGCGACGGCAGCGGGCACGCCGCCGGATTTCGCGGTGCTGATGTATCCAGCCTACTTGGAAAAGGACGGCAAGGTGATCGAGGAGGTGGCGCCGGTGAAGACCCCCGCCTTCGTTTATGTCGCGGGAGACGATAAGTACGCGCCGAGTTCCATCGCGTATGCCGGAGCCTGCAAGGAGGCCAAGGTCCCGTGCGATTTTACCAAGACGGAACACGGCGGCCACGGGTTCGGCCTCAAGGCGGTGCTGCCACCGGACGTGAAGGACTGGCCCGACAAGCTGCATGCCTTCCTCGACGGCTTGAAATGAACCTCATGTGGCGGTCGCTCCAACTTCATTCCGTGACAGGGGTCTTAGCCACGGTCGGGCCTACCGATGCTGCGGGATCTGCCGCCAGAAACGGCGGCGTACCTGCGCCCACCTAGACGAGTGCCTAGACAAGATGTCCCGCGCGCAGCATTATTGCCCATAAATAGTGCGAACCCAATCCTGGGGGGAACTGCCGTAAGTGCTTGACAGTCCGAATTTTTCACACTAGGTTGCCCTTCGTTAGCAGTGAGCGTTTACCCGCTGGACGCGCTCGAGAATGGCGCGGGGCGGCGGGCGAATTGAATCGGGAAGCATTTATGAAAACACGCGAACTTTGGTCACGCATGCTGCTCACTGTCGGCAGTGTCGCCATGCTGATCGGCGCTCTTGATCCGTTGGAAGGATCGCTCGTTATTCTTCCCGGCAGCGCCGTCGTGACGCTCGGCACATTCCTAAGCCACGGTAAATGCGGGTTGCTCAGTTACTGGATATGGATTTTCATCCTGATCGCAATCGGGGTGGGTGCGATGTTTGCGTTGAGCGCGGTGGGAGGTATTGGCGGAGGGAGTGGGCATTCCGCGTGGTGGGGGCTATTGATCGTGCCGTATCCCGTGGGTTGGATTATGGGAATCGTCAGCCTTGTGTCTCGGCTGGTCAGAACCTTTCGACACGGCCATGCGGCTTCCTAACCAGCCGCTGGAGCGAACGGAGCTTCGCCCCGTCGCTCAGTTTTATCGTTCGCATCCAATGGCATACAAAGAATCCAAGACCGTGATCGGCTATAGCGGCTTCGACCCGTTCGAGGAATGCTATGGCTACCATGAAAACGCCTGCTTCCTCGGCGACAGCCGTGGGGCCGTCGCGTCGTTTATGGAAGACAGCGGCCTGGCCCCGGGAGAATTTCGGGTCCGCGCGGTGACGATCGCTGAGATCATGACTGACTACGGCGCATCCGGCGGGGAATTCGCGATGGAACTTGCCGCCTTTCGCCGCTTCAGCGCTATCGCCGCCGCCAATGACATCCGCTTTCAGGCCACGCCCTACGAGGGCGATTCGTCTTTGATGGTCGTCGCCGTCGTGGGCACCAAACTTCGCAGCGACGAGTAGGGAACAACCGAGGCGGCTCGGGAGACGGCGCGTAGCGAACCAACGGATGGACGTGCGGACTGGAGATGATTTGGTGACCAGCGGGTGGGAATCCCGCCTGGGTAGCCGCTAGCCACGCATGACCCTTTGTGCCGTTCCGGCCGATATGCGCAATTCCCCGCCAAATCCGCGTCCGGCAGTGCAGTGTGCACCGCAGATTAGGGTGAAAGATTAGGGTTGGGGAATCCTGCTGCTCATCGTCCTGCGGTGGCTAGCGGGACGGTCGACTTGGGCCAGACCAGCACGCGAAAGCCGACGTTATACACCGGCTGGTAGGCGGGGCACTAATCCAACTCCCCGCACATCGCCTGGAGGTTCTCGATCGGCGTGCCGGGCGACACACCGCCGCCAGCCGAGATCAGCAGCGGGCCGACTTCGGCCAGTCGGTCGAGTTGCCGCCGTGTGGCCTGACGCACTTGGTCCGGTGTGCCTCGCACCAACAGCTGCAGCGGCGCCAGGTTGCCCATCAGCACGATGTCCGGGCCGAGCAACTGGCGCGCCCGTGCCAAGTCCGTCTCGTGCGAGAAGTTGAATACGTCCATGCCGATCGTCGCCAGACCGGGGAACACTTTCTCGTTGACCGAGTCGTTGTGGAAGATGTGAATCAGGCCCGGGAACTGGTCGAAGATCCGCTTCAGCCGAGGCAAGCCGAACGTGGCGGCGTCGTCCGGGCTCAGCATGCCCACCAGATCATCCAACACCAGCACGCCGACCGGCTGGTCCATGCGGTCCAACTGCGCCCGCAGCCAAGCCGTGCACAACTCGGTTGTCTTGTCGAACAACTGCTGGCAGAGTTCGGGCTCCAATTGCGTGGCCATCAGCATCTCGGTCACGCCCAGCAGGTGTGCGGCGATCGCCAGCGGTCCCCGGCAAGCGGCCATCCGCGGCGCGAGGCCCAGGTCGGCCAGTGGCTGCTTCATCCGTTCGTATTGCCGTAGGATGATGGGCATCAGGCCGTCCGTCTCCGGATTGGGCGTGGGTACGTCGGCCAACGCTGCCAGGTCGCCCGGATAGCGGTGCACGCCGGGCGGCTGATGCGGGGACCACTGGATCGGCACACCCCAGCCGCTCGGTTCGGCCGTCATGCCCAACTCGACCCACGAGCCGGGCACGAAGGCCACGCCCGGCAAGTCCTGCACGGTTTTCTCGTGCGCCCGAATCCAGGTGGCAGGGTCAAAGTAGAAGTCCAGCGTGCCGACGCCCGCATAGCCCGGTAGCCAGGGCGAATCGATGATCAACGCGGCCATCGTCTGATCGTGACGGCGTTCGCGGATTAGGGACACCAAGCGATCGAGCGTTTGAGGGTAGGATGGCATGTGGGCCTCGTTAAGTCAGATTCGCCGGGTGGCAGAGCCAGAGCACGGATGTCTTCTGGTTTGGTCTTTTCGATTTCCGCTTCTACCGATACGCCTTGACTGGCACCTCGGCGCCGTGGCGGGCGGCGGAGAGGTACGCTGAGTAAATCGTGGAAATCGCGTTCGCAGCCAGATGGATGTCGCTTTCGATCGGGTCGCCGTACGCGGCGCAGCGATAGAACGCCTCAATCTCCTGCGGGTAGCCGGTGAACCAGTCCTCGTCGGGGCTGGTGCAGGCCCAGCCCTGCTTGGTGCCGATCTTCTCCAGGACGAAGATGTCCTGGAAGTTCTCTTCGCGCGGATTGTAGGTCTGCATCGCCGTGTTCGGGTTGATGTTGCAGATCGTGCGATGGTTGTTGGCGCAGACCTCCAGCCAGTTGTGAATCCCGCCCAACACGATGTCCGAGGCGAAGACGGTGGCCAGGGTCCCGTCCTCGAAGATGACGTGGATCAGGCTGAAATCGTCGATGTCGTAGTAGTCGCGCCGAATGTGGCCTTCATCGCGGAAGTCGGCAATCTTGGTGATGGCGTGGGCGCGGGCGGTCACGGCCTGGGGCAGGATCGGTTTCCCGTCGCGGGCTAAGCCTTCGACGCGTTTCAGGTACAGCGCCGCCGTCAGCGGGTGGCAGCCCTTACCGATCAGCACGCCGCCACCGCAGCGGGCGGCGTGGGCGTAGTCCACCGAGTGCGAGCCGCTGTGGGATTCCTCGCCGTGGATCCACAGGATCTGCCCGCCGGTCTTCTCCAGGATCTCCTTCTCCTTCCGGATCGACGGCGCGTAGACCCAGTTCTCGGCGTACATCAGCCGGCCTTGGGATTTCCGCTCGGCCTCCCGCATCCGCTCGACACTGGCCAGCGCTGCCTGCAACGCCACTTCCTTGTCGGCGCGGTCCCAATGAAAATCCGGCGAACCGTCGCCGAAGTAGCCGGTCAGCGGCTTCTCGCAGATGACGTGCTTGTCGGCGGCCAACGCCGCCACGGACACCGCTTCGTGAGCGTAGGGCGGTGTGTTGACGTGCACCAGATCGACGTTTTCGATCAACTGCTCCAGGGACTCGAAGACCCGGATGCCGCGTTTCTCGGCGTAGGCCCGGGCCATGTCGCGGTCCTTGGCGTAGACGCCGGCCACGTCGACGTTCGTACCGTAGACCTTCTTGATCGCTTCAAAGTGGAAGGCGGCACTGAACCCGGCGCCCACCAGACCACTGCGGACGGTTTTCTTCTGCATGGCGATTCCCTAACGCGGCCTGGAGCCGCAACCAAGTAGGTCAGGCTTTCCAGCCTGACGTCAGGCTGGAAAGCCTGACCTACGTGACGTCAGGCTGGAAAGCCTGACCTACTCCGTGCGTGCATCTCCCGGTGGCGACTCTAATCCTCCGGCAACGGCTGGCCTTTGGTTTCGGGTGCCCAAATCAAGGCTACCAGCCCCAGCACGAAAATGAACGACAGCAGCGTCGCGGCCTTGCGGAAGGGATCGCTCACGCCTTGCTCGACCAGCAGCACATTCACGTAACCCAACAGCAAGGGGAACGGCGCGGCCAGATAACGCACCGTGTTGTAGCAGAACCCGACCCCCGTCCCACGCAGACGGGTCGGAAACAGTTCGGGAAAGTAGATCGAATAGCCCGCGAAGACCGACAACTGGGCAAAGCCCATCAGGGGCAACATCCAGTAAGCGTCGGATCCGCTGCGCAGGTTATTGAACACGAAGATCGTGACTCCCAGACAGAGCACAAAGGCACCGCCAAACGCCAGTCGGCGACCGACAAACGCGGCGACAAGCGTGAAGGTGACCATCCCCAAGAACGCCCCGACGTCCTGCAAGGCCGTGCCATATCCGCGGACGCTGTCGATCACCGCTTGCGGTTCTCCCTTGAGGGCGGTCGAAACGAGTTCGGGCGAAAAGAAACCGATGCCCCACAGTCCGGCCATGCCCGCCAATCCCAGGCACACGCCGACCAGCAGACGCACCCGCCAAACGGGATGCCGGAACAAGTCCGGGATCGAGCCGAACTGGTGGGCCTGGTCGGTCGACTCCTGAGCCTTCTTCTTGGCCGCCTTCCATTTCTCCGGTTCGCGCAGCACCAGCACGATCGGCACCACCAAGATCGCGGGCAAGATGCCCACGAAGAAAATGACTCGCCAGCCGGAACAACCCCACCGATAATCGGCCTGTCCCGGCTGAATCCGGATGCTTAAGAGCGAACCTAGGATGTTGCCGCAGGCCGACAACGCCTGCAGCGAACCCAGGGCCAGCGCGCGGAAGCGGCCCGGTACGCTCTCGGCCACCAGCGTCGTCGCGGCGCCGAACATCCCGCCGACTCCCAGCCCGACCAGGAAGCGGAAGGCGACGAACTCCAGCGGGGTCCGGGAAATACCTGACAGGCCGGTGAAGCCGGAATAGACCAACAGCGTGGCCACCATCGTCTTCACCCGACCCCAGCGGTCGCTCATCATGCCGAAGATGATCCCGCCGGTCGCCCAGCCGATCATCATCAGTGCCGTGGCCCATTGGCCCCAGAGTTTTACGCGGGCGTCCCGTGCCTCGTCCCGCTGTTTCTTCTCCGGCGCGGTTTCGCCGGCCGCCGCCGGCACCACGGGCAGCATCTCCTTGATTGCCGGCTCCCGCGCCAGCGTGAAGATCCGCTGGTCCATACAGTCGAACAGCCAACCGCTGGAGGCGATCAGGACGACCAGCCAATGGTAAGCGGTAACACCCTGAAAAACGCCGGCGGATGAGTCGTTCTGCTCAAGCTGTGGAGCATGCATGGACGGGGCCTTAAGGTGCGGGTTGTGAAGTGCGTGGGCCACGCAGGTGGGCGTATTCTCCCGGACAGATAGCGGCCCTGTCAACCCACCGCACCGCGCCAGTTCCAGTCCCTGCCAGGCCGTTGGCCTGGGCTGGCAGAGGGGCGTCCCTTCGGGACTGCCAGAGCTGCGCGTTCTGCTGATCGCACACACCTCCTTCAGCACGCGGCGTCTGCGGTGTAGCGGCGAGCCTAAGTGCCCCCCGGGGCGAGCCGGGGGCATTATACACAATTCTTCCGCCCCAAAGGGGCAGCCACATAGCAGCCCAGGGCAGAGCGGAGCGGCGTTCGCCGCGTAGCGCCGCCCTGGGTTATGGGCGGACTGAGAACACTAGCCCTGAAGGGGCGAAACAAGCCTTGGTCACGTCTGAAGAACAATGCGAGTGAGAGGAACCGCCTTGTTTCGCCCTTTCAGGGCTACCAGGTTGCTTCGATACCGTACCCAGGGCGGCGCTGCGCGGCTAACACCGCTACGCTCTGCCCTGGGCTGTCATGTGGCTGCCCCTATCGGGGCGAAGAACTTGTGTATAACGACGAGGGGCAAGCCGGGGGCATTCGGCGGGGCGCACGCGCTGTGGTGTAGCGCGGAGCGTAACGATCACCCGGGCGAGCCGGGGGCATTCGGCACGGTTTAGAGGGGAGACGCATAGACACTGTCCGGAAGGACCGCACGCAGGTCCACTGCCGCGCGGCCTGCGCTGCGCCTTCCGCTACGGCCTGGCAGGCGGGGGCTGCGCCCTGCTCCGCCTGCCCTGCCTCCGCTCCCGGCTGCGCTCCGGCGCCCCCTCCTTAGCTCGCGTCTGACCGCCCTAGGACCACCCGGAACCCGAAGCCCAGATACCGGAGCCCGGGATCGCTCCCGTAGCGGAACGCCGACCGGCAGTCCCTGCCGCCGCAGTCCCAGCCGCCGCCCCGGAGCACCCGGGGCGCGGCTTCGGCCAAACCCGGCGGGTCGGGCACCTTTGCCTCTTCCCCATACTTGCCGTACCCATCGGTACACCACTCCCAAACATTTCCCTGCATGTCGAACAGGCCCCAGCCGTTCGGAAGCCGGGCACCGCACACGTCGGTCTGGTGCCGTTGATAAACGGCGTAACGTGGCAGCAGGCTCTCGTCGTCGCCACACGACCACATTGTGGTCGTGCGAGCACTGCACGCGTATTCCCATTCGGCCTCCGTCGGAAGTCGGTAGCCGTGTAATTGCTGAAAACCGGCACGGACCTTCATCCTGCCAGCTTCCTTGGCTTTGTCCAACTCGATGTAACACCATTGGTCTTCCGGAATCCCGGCCTTCCAACTCAGCCAGTTGCAGTAGTTCGCTGCGCCGTACCAGGAGACGTTCTGCACCGGATGCTTTCCCGTCGGACTTCTTATTCCCACGTCTGTCTTCTCCCAGTTCACAATCCTGGCCCCCGACGGACAGTCCACTTGCTTCTCGTCCACGAACTTCCGAAAATCTCCCAGGGAAATCTCACGGTCGCTTAGGAAAAAGGGCTTGGTGAGGGTGACGTCCTGCCACGGTCCCTCTTTCACATCCTCGTCGCGACGGCGGAATTCGCCAGCAGGAATGTTGACCAGGGTCAGACCGACTTCGTTGATGAACCAGCCGCGCTCGACGGAAGGCTCGCTGGCCTCGAGTCGCGGCTCGGCGTTCCACTGCCGCAAGGCCCAACCCGTCGCGTTGTGCACGCTGCCGTCAGGGTGCTGCCGGTGCCAACGCACAAATCGCAACGTCCACTCGCGGAAGTCATCCTCCGGCACATCGGATTTGGCAATGCCTCCAGTTCCCAGGCACAACGCAGACAACAAAGGGAAATCCTTTTCCGGGGTATTCTTCTCGACCACATCGGCCAAGTCGGCGAGCCGCCCATGCCAGGTGGGAAACACATCGATGAAGATCGTCCGCTGAATTGGATCCTCGCCTAACTGGCACATTCCAGCGGCCAGGCTCGCATCGCCCAGGTGCAACGCGACAATCGCGTAGCGGGACTTCTCGCGCCAATCCTTTTGCTTCTCGGCAGCAGCCGCTCGGTTCTTGAGTTCTTCGATTGCCGCGTCCGGTGCCTGACGCAGCGCGATGACGACATTCGCACAATCGGCTGTCGGTGTTTTGCCATCTCTGACGAAGTCCACCAAATCGCGGACCTGCGGTTTTCCCAAGGCGGCCAAGGCGCATAACGCGTGCAGTCGCTGCGGTGGCGACAGATTGTCGGCCTTGGCATCTGGTGTCGGATTCTGCGGTTCGAGAAGTTGCTGGAGCTTTTCCGCCCCAAGGCGCCCGCCAAGCTCCAGCTCACGATGACCGTCATGCGGTGGTGCCGCCAACTCTGCTCCAGATACCCGGCGACGTGGCCAAACGTGTCGCCGGCCACTGAGTCTGGACCACACGCTTCATAACGCCGCGCCCAAGCGGGATTCGGTTGCTCATGCTGCCACCAGTCCCGCAGCCGCTTCAATTCGATTTTGGACAGCAGATCCCCGTCACCTCGCCGAAAATCCCCTTCGGCTTTCACCAGTCGCCGATAGCGGTCGGCAGCGACGTCTTCCTTCGGCAGCCAGTCGTCGCGCAACGTCTTCCACTGCCGGATCAGACTTTCGTGGCTGATGTCGATCGGCGTGTGCGGGTCGAGCTGTTCGAGTGCGGGGGGCGAGGAGGTCAGGAACGACCGATCGACGCGGCGGAAGGGCTCGACGACGGCGATCACCTGCTCGGGCGTGGCACCCGCCTCGTCGGCCAATTGTTTGATCGTGGCCGACCGGCGTACGTGCTGGCCGCTGATTCCGCGCTGTACCAACCCGCGAAAGACCCATTCGGCGACTCGTTCCAGACTGGCTGCTCGGCATTCGCTCAGTGCCCGATCTGCCTCGCGCGACAGGGCGTCCTGAATGCCGCCTACGCCGTGGTAGTCGTCTAGGGTTAGGGTTGTGCGCGGTGTCGGGGCGGGCGGCGGCGCGGCGGGGGCGGTTGGGAGCGGCGGAGGGATTGCGTCGGCATTTGCTGCTGTGCCCCTCTCCCGAACCCTCTCCCCGGGGTACCGGGGCGTGGGAGCGATGTTTGGCGCGCGGGCGATGGCGGCGGTCCAGGCCCGATGCAGGGCGTGCTGGACGATCGGCAGTTCGTCGCGCGCGGTGCCGATATCGTTCACAATCCGCTGCACGACTTCCGGCTGCACCCGGCCGGCGAATTGCGGCAGCTCGGGCGGGCGGACGATGGCCTGTTCCAGCTGGCGGGCATTCAGCCGCGGCGCAAGGTACTGACCCTTGTTGATCGCCTGCGGCAAGTCGTCGAACATGTCGCACTCGCCCAAGAAGTCCGAGCGCATGGTCAGCAGCACATAGACCGGCCGCTGGACTTGGCGGGCGGTGGCCAGCAATAACTGCACGAAGTCGGCCGCATCGTTTCGCCGCTCGGCGGCCTGCCCGGCCGTGCCCGACTGCTCGGGCGTGCGAAAGCGGAACAGTTCCTCGAACTGATCGACCAGCAGCAGCACGTTCGTTTTCTCCGGCACGGCCGCATCGTGCAGCGTCTGCACAAACCCGCGCGGGTTGCTGCGGAGCACCAGTTCGGTCAGCGGCACGTCGCCGTCGTGGAAACCGGACGCGGCCGGTTCGCCCTCCGCGGTCCGCGGCAGATACTCGTGGACGGCCGCTGCCAGACGGCGATAGGGCGCATCCCCCGGACGCAACGTGACGAACCGCCAATCGTCGGAACGGGCTGTCAGCAAGGCACCACGCTCCAGCGCCGGCAGCAGGCCGGCCAGGACCAGCGACGATTTGCCTCCGCCGCTCGGACCGACCACCGCCAGAAAACGCTGGTCCTCCAAGATCGTCAGCATGTCGGCCACATGCTCGTCACGGCCGAAGAAGACCGGCGCTTCGTGCGGCTGGAACGGCCGCAGACCCGGATACGGCGAGGCAATCGGTTGCGTGAAGCGGGAAATCGGCCGGCTCATGGCGTCACCTCCGTCGCGACGCCCAGTCGCCGCAGTTCGGCCACAAACGTCTGCAGGGTCCGCTCGTCGCGCGGGTCGATCACCAGGATTCCGTCGAGTCTGCACGAGATGGGGTCTTCCTCGTCCTGCGGCTGATTCCACAAGCCGCAGGCCCAACGCCGGCCCAACTCGGTGCACAGAAAACTCCGCAGTTCCTGCAACCGCTTCAGCACCCAGCGGCCAGGACACTCGCGGTACACGAGCAGTAGCCCGTTGGCCGGAAACTCTCGGGCGTACTCGTCCAGCGAAGCGATGTCTTTGTCCGGCACGCGCACCGCTTCGCAATTCAGCTGCTGGAGCGTTGCCTCCAATTCCTTGACGAAGGCTTTGTCCGACTTGTCCGAGCGAATCACGACCAGCGGCTTGGCGCCCCCAGACTGGGAGGCACGCGACCGTTGCCGCCGGTCCAGGGCCAATCGCTGGACTTCGTCGCGCACCCGGTCCTTGAACTTCTTGAAATCGTGATCCCACACGCCGCTTTCCGTCACGAACTGCCGCTGGTTGGCGTCCAGATCCTGCAGGTCGAGCGGGTGTCCCTGCTTGTCGAACTTGTTGAACCAGCGCTGGATCGGTCGACCGGCCGCGACGGCCTGCTGGTGTTGCCAGCGATCCCAACTGTGGATCGCTTCGTCGTCATGCGGTTCAAACTGGCGACCGAGCAGTTGGACGAACAGGTCGGCGCGGCCGAGTTCCCCGGTGTACCACTCGGCGTAGCCGTCGCGCTCGTGGAAATTGGCGCCCGGCTGGATGGTGTCCATGCCGAAGCCTTCCTTCAGGAAGGCGGCCAGCTCGTCGCGTTGGGCGGCCAGTGCCCGCGGCGGCTCGGCGAGGAACACGACCGGACGATCGCTGAGCGCCGCAGTCGGGAGGAGCCCCTGCCTCTGATCTTCCGATGGCGAGGGGGCCGCACGGCTCTGGAGCTGTTCGAGTTGGCCCGCGATTTCGTTGCGCAGTTTCAGCAGCGCTCGCTTGAACGGTTCGTTGTCGGCGGCGAATTCGACGACCGGCCCGGAGTCGTCGACCGGCCCGCAGAATTCGTAGCCCAGGAAGTCGTTGCCCAGCAGATGCTGGAATTCGGCCGGCCGGACGTCGTCGTATCGGACCGGGAAGATGCAACCGGTGACACCGCGTTGGCCAGCGGCCTTGCGGAATTCGTCGATCTCCAGCTGGCACCACGGCCGCTGCAGGTAGCTCCGCGACACCACGGCAACAACGACCGCCGAGCTGCGCAGGCGGCGTTTGAGTTCGTCGGTCAGCCCTTGGTTGCCGGACAGTTCCGGATCGCGAAAGACGTCGATCTCCGCCGAAACCCGTTCTCGCAACCGCGCTTCCAATTGCTTATGGAATCGCGTCACCCAATCCGCGTGGTTATTGGCGCGTGAGTAGCTGATGAAGACGTCGTGGTCACAGCCGGAGACAAAGGCCATCGCAGAGTGCTCCTGGAACAAGTCAGGCCGAGCCGAGAGTTCCGATCCCGAGCTACGGTATCGTCGCCTGTGGATCTACGGGAGTCAAGCTTGGGTCGGTCGGGGGCCGGCGAGCGGCGTCAGCTTCACTGCTGTGAAGATCTCGGAAACCCGCGTTCCCAGGCTCGGCCTGGGAACGCATTGGATTGCCGGCTCCCAAGGAACTCCTGAGCCGTAGGGTACATCAAGCTCCGCGCCGATGGTCCGGCTGAGCTGAGAAACCGTCGCCATGAGGTCCGCTCGGAAGGGCCGCTCCGAAGGTGCATCGGCGCGGAGCTTGATGTACCCTACTTGTTGGCCATGGCTCGCAGCAACGCGGCTCCTAAGGAACGTCTGCACGCCGAACCACTCGTAAACCGTTTGTCACTAGCTCGTGAAGGCTGCCGCGATCATGCCCACCAGCAGGGCTGTGCCAATGGTCAGGGCCAAGTAGCCGGTCAGCGTCACCAACCACAAGACGCGGCGCGGCGGCACCACTGTCCGCAATTGGTCGAGTCGTCCTTCCTCTTGCAACCGCTCGTAGTAGTCGGGGCGTTCCTCGCGGAATTCGTGCTCGCTGACGAGCCCGGTGAACATGGCCATGTCCATCGGGAATTTTTCCGGCCGCAACCAGACGCCGAAGAAGTGGATGGCGAACACGAATCCCGTGGCCAGCAGGGCTTGCGTCGAGTGAATCACCTTGGCGATGTTTACCGCCTCGCCCGGCAGGAATGTGCAGAACACGTTCGGGAACCACAGGATCAGCCCCGTCAGCCCGATAATCACGCTGTCCGCGGCCGCACCCCAGAAATCGACCTTCTCCCAGTAGGCCCAGCGTTCGAAGGTAGGCTTCGGCCCCAGGCCAAAGAACCACCGCGACATCTTGAAGACATCCACGAAATCGCGGCTGTTGGGAACCGGCGAGTCCGGGCTGAAGACCACGCTGTGCCGCGGTGCCCCGTCGGCGGGCCGAGTAATCAGCCGGTGGAGCAGATGGATCACGTAGACCACCACGCAGACCGCGTTCACCAAGCCAAAGATGCGGTGCCAGACGCTGGTCGAAGCGAATCCGCCCAGCAAGGAAGCAAGCTGCTGCGCCCAGGGCATGTGGCTGTATTTCAAGGGCAGACCGGTCGCGGCCAGGCCCAGGAAAGAGATCAGCAGTAGGACATGGGCAATCCGGTGCATCACGTTGAATCGCACGTAGGCCACGGCGCCGGGGACGAAGGTCTTGGGCCGCCCGTGCTGCAGGACGTCGATCAAGCTGCGGATCAGCCACAGCAGCGAATGGATGCCGAACGCGGCAAAGGTGCCGATCAGGAACGTCATCAGCACCAAGTACACCGCGTGCAACACGGGACTCTTTTCGGGATCCCGATGATCGGCGTGCGGATCGAAACTGATCAAGTTGGCAGCCGCGTTGGGGTGACACTTGCGGCAGGTCTGCAGCCGCTTGCTGATCGAGACCGTGGACGCGCGGTCGGCCACGGGCAAGATGTCGTGCGCGCCATGGCAGTCGGAGCAGTTGGCCGCGGGACCGTAGCCGACCTCCGACAATTCGCCATGCAAACTGAGCCCGTACTGGCGCGACAGATTGGCGTGACAATTCCCGCAGGTGTTGGAGACGGCGAGCCGGAATCGCAGCGAGTCGGGACGCGGCCGATCGTGTCCCGGGTGGCAATCGGTACAACTCGGTTTGCGCAGGACGTCGCCGCCCGGCGAGGGCTTCTCGGTAGCGCCTCCCGGACCGTTACCGCGCCCGTGGACACTTTTTTCCAGCGTCGCCTCAATCCTGCGGTGGCATTTGCCGCAGGTAATCGCGACCTGGGTGGGTGAGAGCGGGGACTTGGGATCTGGCAGTTTGCCAGACTTGGGATCCGGGGCCGCATAAATCGCGTGGGCGCCGTGGCAGCTGGAGCAGACCGCACTGCCCTGCAACCCGGATTGCTTCAGACCATGGCCGTGGACGCTGTCCAGATACAAGTTCAGTTGGTCCACGTGGCATTTGCCGCAGCCGTCGACCTGATGATCCACAAACACGGGCGATTGCGGATCCTTCACGGGCCGCAGGCCGTGCACGGTCTGGCCCCGCGTGTCTTGGCAGTGGCAGTCGAGGCACGTCGGCGGTCGCCGCTCGCCCTGGGAGTCCTTGACGACCCGCTGCTGGAAGGCCTGCGCGCTGTGCTCGCTAGCCAGCAGACCGACCTGCTCATGCGGATGGCACTTGCCACACGTTTCAGTCAGGTGCTGCGGGTTCACGGAAGAGAGCGGATCGGCGGCCGCCCGCATGGCGTGCTTGGGGTGGCAACCGCAGCAGGTGGTCAGGTTCGCAACCGTCTTGTCCTCGCCGAACTTCTTCAAGTGTTGGCCGTGGGAGCTGTCCCAGAATTGCGCCACCTGGTCGGTTTTCCCGTGCGACTTAAATTGCTTCTGCATCTTCTCGGCATCGGCGTGGCAATAGCCGCAGAAGCCGGGCAGATCCGCCGGCTTGGCGATTTGCCGGAAGCCGTCTTCGATGGCATGGGCTTCGCGGACTTGGGTGGTCTTCGCGTTGCCACCGTGGCAGTCGTTGCAGCGGATGCCTTTCTGCCAATGGACGTCGCCCTCCAGATCGCTCGCCTTGACAAACAGCCGCAGGGTGTCCTTCTCCCAGACATCCGGGTTGCCGTGACAGGCGATGCACATATTGTCTTCGTCGGCGAGGCCTTCCTCGGCCGCCGCCACCGGGGTCGCAGGCAGAATCAGCAGCAGCAAGCCGGCAACGGAACCCGAGCGCAACCACGACTTCAAGCTAGACACGGCGTATTGGACGATATTCATTCCTTGGTTTCCCAGGCAAGCAGCGGTGGCTCTCAGCCTCGAACAAGCATGCCTCGTTTGTCGTGGGTCTAGCACGATTCGCGATTACTTCTCTGCGTCCGGCGCGGCTTCGGTCTTCGGGGGTGGTTCGGGGTTCGGCGATTCCTCGGCCTTGGCCGGCGGTTCCATCTCCGGATTTTCGTCGGGTTGGGCCGGCTTCTCGTCCATCTTCTCGGCGGGTTCGTCCGGCTTCTCCGCCGGTTCGTCGGGCTTGGCCGGGGATTCTTCAGTCTTTGCCGCCGGCTCGTCCGGCATCGTCGGCGATTCGTCGGGTTTGGCGGCCGGCTCGTCCGGCTTGTTCGGGGTTTCACCCGGCTTCGATTCCGATTCGGTCGGCAGGAGTTGGCCGCCCTTGGTCATTTCGGGCAGAACCACGTTCGGTTCCTCAATCTTCAGCTCACGGCAGAGCACCGTGATACGCTCCACCAAGGCGTGAATGAGCTGGCTGGCGTAGTGGATGTTGTGGATGTCGTTTCCTACGCGGAGAAAAACCAAGTCGTGCTGCAGGTTTTCCAGCTCGGCGGTGATGGCCGCGGAGCGGTCCGGCTTAAGTTCGGCGGTGGCCAAGGCTGTGCGGATGCGGCCGACGCCGTTGTCGATCTCGGTCAGCGAGGCCCGCAACGTGGTGTGATAGGATATCAGCCGCTCCGCCGCGGCCGGATCGTGGCATTCGTTGCAACGATTGACGGAACCCTTCCGCAACACGGTTCCGGTCGGAGACGTCTCGTCGATGCTGTGGCAGGAAGGGCAGGCGATTCGCATGACCGCCATGCCGCCGGCGCGCGGAGAGATAGTGCGTGCGCCATGACCTTGCAGCATGTTAACTTGTTCCTGGTGGTGCTGCGGATGACAGGCTGAGCAATCCGAGGCTGCGTGGGCGAGCTTGTCTTTGTCCAACGCATGCTCGATCGTCAGGTGGCAGTTCAGGCAGTCCACCTTGTGGTCGGTCACATGCATCCGATGCAGGAAGTCGTGATCGTCGACCCGCTTCAGATCCGACTCGCGATTGTGGCAGACCTTGCAGCGTTCACGGGGCACGTTGCCCTTGCCGCGGATCAGGTCGCCGTGGCAATTGGCGCAGTCCACGCCCCGCTCGTACGCCAGGTTGTGGCTGAAGGTCACGCCGCCCCCCAAGTCGAATTCCTTCTCCGGAATCTGGTGACAGCGGGTACACGTGCCCAGACCTTCGTTCAGGTGCCCGTCCTTGAAATGGCACAGGAAGCAGGTGGACGTCGTCACGGTCATGTGGCTACCTTGGACGATCTGGCTGTGACAGCTCGTGCAGCGCAGCGTCTTCCCGCGGCGCATTTGCTCCAGATGCGGCCGATGATCGAAAGGGATGCCTTTGAACTGCAATCGCCCGGACAGCAATCGCGTCTCGTGGCAGCCCGACCGTAGGCAACTGGCGTCCGGGACCTCGGCGGCACCGGGACGAGGACCACTCCCTCCGGTGACGTACTTGGCCAATTGGGCCAACCCCAGGAGTTTGCCCCGGACCTTTTCACCGGTGCCGGGCGGAAAATGGCACTTGATGCAGGACACGTCTTTGTGTGTCGACTGCTTCCAGGAGAGGTAGTACGGCTCCATAATATGACAACTGCGGCAAAATTGGGGCCGGGACGTGTACCAACCGGCGAAGCCGGTCAGGGTCGCCAACAGCAGCACGAAACTCCCCAGCAAAGCCACGCCGCGGGCCGCCAGCCAGCGGACCTTCTTCCACCTCGTCCCGGTCGCGAACGAATTCCACGGCGCGGACTCGCCGGCCTCCGTGGGCGGCTTATCGACCGCCGATGGCGGGGAACGAACCGGATCGTTTTCGTCCATCATCTCACTTCCCTAAGGAGGCCAGCAGAATCGCCAGCAACATGAGCAATCCCAACGTGAAGACCACGGTGCCCACAAGAATCACCGGCCGGAGTCTGCGCCGGGGGGGCACGACGACCCGCATCTGTTCGAGCTTGCCTTCCCGACGCATCCGTTCCAGGAACTCCGGGCGGGCCGCCTGCAGATGATTCTCGCTGACCAAACCGGTTAGCAGCGAAAGATCCATCGGGAACTTCTCCGGACGCAGATGCGCATTGAACAAGTGGATGATGAGCAGCAGGCTGGCGAATCCGAGCGCCAGATGGTCATGCAGCACGGCGGCGACGTTGAGGAACTGACCGGGGAAAACCCAGCAGAACAGATTGGGATACCAGAGGACCCACCCGGAGACACCGACCAGCAGCAGCAGCAGGTAGACCGCCCAATAGTCCAGCTTCTCCCAGTAGGTCCAGCGTTCGAAGGTCGGCTTGCGTCCCAAGCCCACGAACCAGCGGAGCATACCCACCAGGTCGGTGAGGTCGCGGGCATTGGGCACGGGCGAATCCGGCCCGAACAGGAACTTCTTCCAGTCGGGTTCCTGTTTCCAGCAGGCCCAGGCCCGACCCACGCCCCAGAATAAATGCGTGCCACAAGCGGCCATCAGCAACACGGCACAGGCCCGATGCCAGACGCTGGTGGTGGCGAAACCACCCAGGTCGCGGGCCAGCTTCTGGGCCCAGCCTTCGCTGCTGTACGCCAACGGTAAACCGCTCGCCATCAAGCCCAAGATCGACACGATCAACAGCACGTAGGTCGCACGATGGATCGGCGCCAAACGCACGATCGCATACTCCTCCGCAACGAGCCGCTGGTGCCGTCCAAAACGTAGCGTGTGAATCAGCGAACGCGCGAACCACAGTCCCATGTGCAGGACGAACAGGAAGAAGACCAGGTAGAGCAACACCTCGGTCCAGGCAGCCACACCGTGCAACAGCGGATATCGCTGCTCGTCTTTGGGTTCGACATGCGGATCGTACTGGGCAAAGCTGGCGGTGGCGTGGAGATGGCATTTCTTACAGGTTTCGACGCGATTCGCGGCGGCCAAGTGGGACTGGGGGTTGCTGACGGGCAGGATGTCGTGGGTGCCGTGGCAATCCGAGCACTTGGCGGCGGGCGCATAGCCCAAATGCGTCAACTGACCGTGCAAGCTGGTGCCGTACCTCGCTGCGTAGTCCCCGTGGCAATTCCCGCAGCGGTCGGGGAGTTGCAGTCGAAAGCTGCTGCCCTGGGGACGAGCGGCGTCGTGCCCCTGGTGACAATCGGTGCAACTCGGCTTGCGCAGACTCTTGCCGCCCGCCGAGGGCTTGTCCGAAATTCCTCCGGGACCTGTGCGGCCGCCGTGGACACTCTGTTCCAAGCGTTGGTCGACGAAGCGGTGGCATTTCGCGCATGTGGTCGCTACGTTGGCCGGGTGTAACTTGGAACGTTTGTCGGCCGCGTAAAAAATGTCATGCGATCCGTGGCAGTCCGCACACACCGCCACGATCTCCAAGCCAGAACGGTACAATCCCTGGCCGTGCAAACTCGCCTTAAATGTCCCGAGATCGTTTCGGTGACACCCACCACACACTTCCACCTGATTCTCCAGGTAGGCGGGCGAGCGACGGTCGCGCACCGGAACCATGCTGTGCGCGTTTTTCCCGTGGCACTTGAGGCAGTCCAGCGGCGTGCCGACATCCAGTTCGTTCCGCTCGCCGGCCGCGTGGTGGACACCCTTTCGCAGCGCCGTCCGTTGATCCTTGTGGCACTTGCCACAGGTTTCCACGAGGTGTCTCGGATGCAGCGACGACAGCGGATCGGAGGCGGCGCGCATCGCGTGCAGAGGATGGCAGGCGGTGCAATTGGCCGCCTTGCTGGCCTCAACGGCCGCCTTGTCGGTACCGAATTTCTCCAGATGCTTACCGTGAACGCTGTCCCAAAACTGCGTCACTTGATCCGTCTTGGGCTGGGACTGGAACCGCTGCATGTACTTGACATCGGCATGACAATGGCCGCAAAACTTCGGCATGTCCCGCGGCTCTTTGATCTGCCGGAAACCGTCTTCCTCGGCGTGGGCTTCACGCAGGTTGGTGGTCTTAGGGTTGCCGCCATGACAGTCGTTGCAGCGGAGTCCCTTCTGCCAGTGGATGTCGCTCGCAAGCTGCGCGGCGGTCACGAACAGCCGCAGCGTCTCCTTCTCCCAGACATCCGGGTTGCCGTGGCAAGCGATGCACTGGTTCTCTTCCTGGGCGTCGCTATCGGCTCCCGACGCAATGGCCGTGACGGCGACCACAACCAGCAAGGTGGGCACAAGAGTTCTTAGGAAGAGTTGCATCCAGTAGGTTCCCGAGTCGTGTTCACCCGCCGCGGATAGTGCTGCGATCTCCCGGCCGCAACATACGACCGACTGGCGGCCATCCCAGCTGTGGAACATCTGCGATTGGTCGTTCCGGCGTGCTTCGGGAGAGCCGCGCCGAAGAAGGCGCCCCTCCAGCGCATCTCGCTCCGTCGAGCGATGAAGGAGCATAAGTTAACGTCTTGCTCCCAGGTAGTCAATAAACGAAGTATTCAATAGCACCAGCTTGTCTGTCGAATCGGGCCTTATCAGGGGATTCGACAAACCACGGATGGGAAGGCTGACAAGCTGCCGCAAAACCGATATTTCTATCTATCTTCACTTGTGCGTTACGCGCCATTCTAAACCGTCATCCCGGTGACCCCGTTTGTGGCCGCCCTATTTCGTAATCTTCAAAGCGATATCTTCCTGATACCGCGGCGGGGTCAGGGCGAGTTGACCGCCCGGGTGCTGCAGACGCTCCTCCCGCTCGATCTTTCCGTCCAACGGATTGATCCACTGGGCAGCGTACTGCCCGCCCGGCAGATTCAGCCGCAGCACGGATTGCCCGCTGCCAAACACGTACACGGCGTACTGCCGACCGGGTTCCACCAACGCCCGAGCTTGGACTTTACCCGACAACCCCCCGGCAAACAGTGCCTGGTCCGGTCGCATCTTAACGAACTCGAAGCCTTCCAGGAACTGCTTGAGCACCTGTAGTTGCTTGCGGAACGCGCGGTTGCCGCCGCCGGGCTGCGTGGGCGGATAGGCGAAGGTGCCGTCCTCGTGGCCCACGGCAAAGGAGTAGTCCAGATGGCTGTACAACGCGCCCCCGGCCAGCATGAACTCCCAGCCCTCACGGCGGTAGTGCGTGTCGCCGGTCCCTTTGAACCCGGTCTCGTTGTCGCCGATGGGCTTGTGCAGGCCGAAATTCTGGGTCACCGCGTCGGGCGGATTCGCGTAGTGGAAATTGAAGATTGACACGGCCGGATGCGGGCCTTCGACTTGCTTGGCCCCGTTCGCGATGTTCATCGAGATCAGCTGCTTGTGCGGGAGGTTCTTCTCCGCGTCCACCAGCGCGTCGACGATCTGATGCTGCCAGGGGATTGTCACGCCACCGAAGTACGGCTCGTTGCAGATCTCGTAGTAGACGTTGTCGAACTCCCGCAAGGCGGCCGCGATTTTTCGCGTCAGCCGGAGGTGCACGGCGAGCAATCCGCCGCTCTTGTCGAGCGTGTAGACGTCCGTACGTTTCACCAGACCCAGGGCGTTGACGTTGTTCGCTGCGTTCTGCGGGCTCAGCCGCCACTGGGCCTCGTCGTAGAACGGGCAGAACAGGTTCATCTCCACGACGACGCCTCGCCGACTGGCCTGCGCGACGAAATCTCGCAGGCGGGCGAAGTAGGCATCGTCCCAGCGGTTGAGGTCGAACTTGTTCCCGCCAGAGGCATAGCCGGGCGTTCCGCTGCGGGCCCAGGGCGCGAGATACCGCTCGGCCGCCGGAGCCAGCGTGTTCTTGGCGATGTTGAACGCGCCTTGCGGTTCGACATAGGCCCCACTGAACAAACGCGTGTGATTCAGCCCGTACGCCTGCAGTTCGTCCAGGTAGCGCGCGTAGTCGAAATCCAGGTTCAGCACGGCCCCGTAGTGTTCGCCCGAAGTGATCAACACGGTCGGTCGGCCGCGGAACAGGAAGTAGTGCGGATTGTCGGGGTGCAGTGCCAGCGGCACCGCGGGTGGCGATTCGGCGGCGCAGAGCGTCAGGCAGCAGACGGTCCAGGCGAACCCGAGGGTCAATGAGTGGCGGAGTCTTGGCATGCACAGGTCCTTTCTTGATCAGGTCGCGAAATATTTTTCATATTGTTGCTCGCAGTAACGATCGGTCATGCCAGCCAGATAATCGCCGACAGCCGGGGCGATGCCCACTGCTTCGGCCCGTTGGCGAAACTTGGCGGGCAGCAAGGCGGGGCGGCGACAGTAGCCGGCAAACATGGCCCGCAACCGCTCCTGCGCGCGGCCGCGCATCTGGATCAACTGCGGATGTCGATAGACCCGCTGGTACAGGAAGGCTCCCAACTCGGCGTCCTGTTTCGCCAGGGCTGGACTGCGACCGAGCTGCTGACCGGAACGGCGGGCCTCCTCCGCGCTGTCCCAACCGCGTTTCGCCAGCAGCGCACTGGCCGTCTGCAACACATCACTGACGTGGTGATCGATCAACTCGTGTACCACCGCCTTGCGCAGCAGTTCGCCCCGCAAGCCGCCGTAGGTTCGATGCACGCGCCGGACGGTGTCTGCCAACAGCGGAATCTCCGCCAACTCGTCCAAGGTCACCAGCTCCAACTTGACCGAATCGTCGGTGTCGTGCGCGTTGTAGGTGATGTTGTCGGCGAGTTCCACAATCTGAGCCTCCAGCAGCGGGGCCGGCCCCGGGGAGCTTTTGTCGATCCGGAAGGCCTGCATCTCGAGGACTTCCCGCGTCAGGTTCAAGCCCGGAAAGCTCTGATACCGCTCCTCCAACTCCTCGGCGATCGTCAGGGCATAGCGATTGTGCGAGAAGCCGCCTTTGTCGTGCAGACATTCGTTCAAGGCTTCCTCGCCCGCATGGCCGAACGGCGGATGGCCGATGTCGTGGAACAGCGCCAGGGCTTCGATCAGATCCTCGTTCAGCCGCAGCGCCCGGCCGATGGTGCGGGCGATGGACGCGACCTCGTGGGTATGGGTCAACCGCGTGCGGTGGTAATCGCCCATGTCACCCGTGAAGACCTGCATCTTGCCGCTCAGCCGCCGATAGGCCGAACTGTGGACCACCCGATCGCGGTCGCGTTGAAACGGCCCGCGGTAGGGATGTTCCGGCTCGGCATACTTGCGGCCGCGAGTCTCCGCGCTCCGCATCGCGTAGGGCGCGAGCAGCACGGCCTCACGCGCCGCGACCGTCTGAAGTATGGACGAACCGTCAGGCTTCACGGCAGGCTGCAGACTCCTTTCCACGTTCCACTTCAATTCACCTCCAAGGCATCCTTCTCCGGCAGCTTGGGGAAGGTGGCCGTGGGCAGCGTCTGGTACCAGAAGGCCACCGAGGCGATGTCATCCTGCAGCGGCAGGTAGCGGCCGTCGGAGCGCCAGCCCAAGGCTTGGATCGTGACGCGCAGATCTTGCTCGAAGCGGACCGGATCCAGGATGTGCCAGCGGTACAGGCCGAAGCGGTGCTGCGACTTGTACACGCCGTCCGGCCGAATCACCTGGTGCAGGCCGGCATAGGGCGTGTTGAACTCCTGGTATTGTTTGGTCTCTTTGTTTTCGAAGTTATACGAGCCGCAGAAGTAATCTTCCGTCCCGGTGCCGCAGATCGTGGGGAACTCGCGGTCGCCGTCCAGGAAGAACTTGATCTCGCCTTCACCCCACCAGCCATTGTTGTGCACACCCCAGGCCAGATACGTGCCGACGTAATGCCCCTTGCCCTTGACGCCGTCCAGGATCGTGTAGACCTGCTTGGCGGGCAGCGGATTGACGCGTCGGAACTGGGCGTGGAAGTAGGCGGCGTCGGCCGGGACTTCGGTCAGCGTGTAGTTGACCTGATAATACAACGTCATCCCTTGATTGCCGATGTTGCTCAGCGTGATGCGGCAATGCTTGCGGAACGGCATCTCCCAGTAGCAGTTGAACGCGCTGCCCGGATTGACGCACACGGCCAGCGACGACAATTGGGCGTACTTGTTCCAACCCATGCCGAAGAAATCACCGACCGGGCACTCGACGGAGGGCTGTTCCTGGCCATCCCAGTAAAATCGCAGAATGCTCTTCCGCCAGTCGCCGGTGGGTGTCATCCAGATCTGCTGGATCGCGCCGGGGCCGGCGATGTCGGCCAGTGTGAACGTCTTGCCGGCCTCGATGTGGACCGAGGGCGAGACCTTCCAGCCGCGTCCGAGGTCGCGGGCGGGACCGGCACCCGTGCCTTCGGTCGCCATCCCGCCCTGGCCTTTCTCGCCGGTGAAGTTCTCCGGGCTGATGGATCGCGTGCGGGCGTTCGACAGGCGTGAGAGGTTGCCCAGGCTCAGCCCCAAGCCGTTGAAGCCTCCGCCCGCCGGGGCCTGCTGGGCCCGGCCTTCACCGGACCACCATACGCCGCTTCCAAGGATCAGGATGAGACTCAGCCACTTCACGTTCTTCAGCATGGCAGGTTCCTTTCGTAGGGAGGTCACAGGGACGTTGGTAGCGTACTCGCGGCGAGGATGGCCAACTCAGCCGCGAGCAGGATCGTTTGCCGCACAATGGCGTGGCGGCGCCCATTCTATCGCAGATCGGCCGTGTTGAGAGGTAGACGACCCTCGTGTTTCTGCGAAGGACAAGGGCTGGCCGCGTCTTACCTTGAGTCCTAGCTGTGACACAGCACTCGGCGATGTTTCACGGCTGCAGGCCATGGGCGGCGCGCGCGGTCCGCTGGGTCTTCGTCTGCCGCAACCGGCGGAAGCTCTCCGCGATTTCCTCCTGCGAGTAGGGGCGGGGATGGTCCAGGTGCAGGCAGACCAACGAATACTTGAGCCGCCGGGATTTCACCCCGTGGTACGTCAGCCGCAGGCCGATGTCCTTGTCTTCGGTGCCGTAGGTGGCGTAGTCCTCGTCGAACCCGTTGACCGCCAGAATATCTGACTTCCACGCCGACGCGTTGCAGCCGATGAAGCTGCCGGCCCGAGGCGTGAGCAGATTCAGGAGCTTGGCCCAGCGCGGATTGGCGGTCAGACGATACTTGTACTTCGCCGCGTTCGCCATCCCCCGCGACTTCAGCCACTGCCACGCAAAGACCTGTTGTTGCTCGATATCTTCGCGTCGGAATTCGACGTGCACGGCTGCCGGTATGTGGATATGGCTGCCGCCGGCAAGGAAGTAATTCGGCTGGGCATGGCGGGCGTGAGCGGCCACGAAATCTCGCCGGGGAAGGCAGTCGCCGTCGCTGAACAACAGGTACTCGCCGGCAGCCCGGCGGAGAGCCTCGTTGACGACCCGGGGCTTGCCGAAATTGCGGTGCTCCTGCCAGATGTGGTCGATCCGGAGCGGAGATTGCCGGGCGAAATCGGCAATCGCTGCGCGGGTCTCGTTGCCGCTGCCATCGTCTGCAATCAGCAGTTCGAAGTCGGGCCAAGTCTGGCAACCGTAACCCACCAAGCATTGCTGCAAGGACCGCGGGTTGTTATAGGTGCTGAGGATGACGGAGATCTTCACGACGACGCTCCATGACCTGCCAGAACATCCGGGTTAGCCTACGTCCGCCAATTCCAGGGCCTGCCCATAACGGTTTGCCGCCATTCGCCGCAACCGGGCGTAATCCGGTTGCAGGAACGCGGCGTCGGCCAACAGGGCTTGGGCGTCCCGGCGAGCCTCGTCCAGAACGGCGGTGTCCCGTCCCAGATCGGCGACCCGAAACGGCGGCAGACCGTGCTGTCGGGCACTGAACAGGTCTCCCGGCCCGCGCAGCCGGAAGTCCAGTTCCGCCAACTCGAAGCCATCACTGGTCTCGCTGAACGCCTGCAGCCGCTGCCGGGCTTCTTCCGTCTTGGGATCGGCGAAGACGCACACGTAACCGGGATGTGCCCCGCGGCTGATCCGGCCGCGCAGCTGATGGAGTTGGGCCAGACCGAAGCGTTCGCCACCTTCGATGGCCATGACCGTCGCATTGGGCACGTCCACGCCGACCTCCACGACCGAAGTCGCCACCAGGACTTGGGCGTCGCCACACTGAAAGGCCTGCATCACGGAGTCTTTCTCGGCGGCGCTCAACTGGCCGTGAATCAAGGCCAACCGGAACTCCTCCAACTCCCCGTTCGCCAGCGTCTCGAACGACTGCTGCACACTGGCGACGGCTACGGCCGATTCGTCCGCTTCAATCTGCGGCGCGATGACATAGCCCTGCCGGCCTTCACGCAGCTTCTTGCGGAAGAAGTCCCACCACTTCGCACGCTGCTCGGCCGTGCCCAGATACGTGTGGACCACCGTCCGCCCCGGTGGTCCCTCGCGCAGCGTCGAGACGTCCAGGTCTCCGTACCAGGTCATGGAGACGGTCCGCGGAATCGGTGTGGCCGTCATCACCAGGTAATGCGGATCCAGCCCGGAGCGCCGCAAAGCGGCCCGCTGCTGCACGCCGAATTTGTGCTGCTCGTCGATCACCACCAGGCCGAGTTTGGCAAATTCGATGCTCTCGCTCAGCAAGGCGTGGGTGCCGATGATCAAATCGATGCCGCCCGCCGCGATTTGGGCCAGCGTCTCACGGCGTTGAGCGGCGCCGAGCGAACCGGTCAACAAGCCGATCCGCACCCGGCTGTCCCGCAAGTCGCGGGTCAGCGTGCGCAGGTGCTGTCGGGCCAGAACCTCCGTCGGCGCCATGATCACCGCTTGATGCCCGTGCGCCACGGTCAGCAACGTGGCGTATTCCGCCACCACCGTCTTGCCGCTACCCACGTCGCCTTGCAGCAGCCGATTCATGGGCGTCGGGCGGGCCATGTCCGCGGCAATCTCGCTGATCGCCTGGTTCTGCGCCGGCGTCAGTTCGAACGGGAACAGCCGCCGGATGCGGGCGTCGATCTTGGCATTGACCGCCAGCGGCGGCGACTTACACCGCTGGGCCAACTGCTGCCGGCGCAGGCCGAGGGCCACCTGTAGGACGAACAGTTCCTGATACACAAACCGGCGGCGGGCCCGTTCGAGGCTGACCGCATCCGGGGGTTTGTGGATCTGTTCCAGCGCCCGGTGAATCGGCCAGAGATCATGCGCGGCCAGCCAGGTTTCCGGAAAAGTCTCCTCCAGGCAGACGCCGTACGTTTCGACGACGCTGTGGACCAGCCGCCGCATCTCGAACTGCCGCAGGCCCTCGGTCAGGGCGTAGGTGGGCACGATACTCCCAGCCGGCGGCGACTCGTTCTCGTTCAGCACGTCCACCTGCGGGTGCGTCATTTCCCAACGCCCGCCGTTGCATTGGGGCGTCCCCGTCAGCAGCACGCGGAGCCCCTGCGAGAACCGTTCCCGCATATGCGGTTGGTTGAACCAGAGGGCGCGCAGATACTGGCTGCCCTGGCGCAGCAGCACGCCCAGCAAGCAGCGTCCCACGCCGGTGTTCCGCAATTCGAATTCCTCGACCACGCCCACCACCGTCGCCGGTTCGTTGTCGCGCAGTTCATGGATCGCCTTGAGCTGCACCGGATCACGGTAGTCGCGGGGGAAGAAGAACAGCAAGTCCTTGACCGCGCGCAGGTTGAGCCGTTCGAGCAACGCTGCCCGCCGCGGCCCGACGCCTTTGACGAACTGCAACGGCGTCAGCAATCGATCTGAGGGACTCTCGTGGGGACCTGACATGCCGGTATTCTACAACACTTCCGCTTCGTCTGTACTACGTCTGCTAGTGAGTCCTAGGTTGCTCATGGAAAACGAGAGAACGTGCATCGGGAGGACGACGCTCCCGCGGAGCCGTGGGCCGTCAGGGACGGCCCGCTCCGGCTCGGCGGGGTGCCCACTGGGCCCCTCGCCCAACGCCGTTAAGGATTTTACGCGGCTTGGTCTTGGCATTCGAGTTGAAGTAGTTTTAGTTTTTGGGTTTCTGTGG
>JAPLNJ010001230.1:0-26088 GCA_026692885.1 Planctomycetota bacterium
CTGGGGACCGAACTGGCGACCATTCCGGCCCAGGTGCCCTATCTGTCCGCGGACCCGCAGTTGGTTGGGGATTGGCAGGACCGCCTCCGTGAAATCCCCGGTTTCCGGGTGGGGATCAATTGGCAAGGCCGGCCCGGTCCGCTGCCCGTACCGATCGCAAGTGCTTCGACGAAACCCTCCTTGGCTCCCCGGAACTCGGCCCAGGCGGCGCTGGCAGCTGCCGAACGCACGTTCCAGACGTCAGGGGCCCTCCCGTTCGAGGCGAGTCCGGCTAGGGATCCGTCCCAGGCCGGCCGCGAGCGTCTGAAGGGCGCATTCACGATCGCGGTCGAGCGCATTCGACCCGATCCGAAGCAACTGTGTCGGGACTTCGATGCCGAGGAGTTGATCGTCCAGTTGCCGACCGACGAACAACCGAGACTCGTCGAAAAGATCCGCAGCGGCCACCTGTCCGCGACCGAGACCGAGAGAGAAGCCGGTCGATTGAAGCACGGTCGTACCGGCCAAGCGGTGCGCGGTGTCCGCTCCGTGGTCCGTCGTTAGGCGAGCGGCAGCAAATAACTTACCCGTAGGTCGGCCTTTCCAGGCCGACCGGGACGGTCTGGGAAGACCATCCTACATTGAGTTGGGTAAGTTATTTCCTGCCGCTCGCCTTACGTCGTGGGGCCGGCTACGGTCGCCAGCACCAGCCCGACGCGCAAGTCTTGAAGTGGCGAATTCTGGCGTGGTGCGGCATGGAGTACCGCAAAGCGGTTATGTCTGATAGCCCAGGGTTGCCGCGCAGCGGCTACCCTGGGACGCGGCGGCGAGTGCCTTCCGCCCGTACCCCAACGGGGTTCCGTCGCGCGGTAGCCCCACCATGACACAACCCCGTTGGGGTAGAAGAGGGAACTGCGGCGACCGAACCCAGGGTAGCTGCGTAACCCTGGGCTGTGGGACACAACGCCGTTGGCGTACGAATACGGCCACAAACCGCCACGTTGCGGTGGCGTGGGGCGCTCATCGCCCACACCGGTGGGATAGCGTTCGGAGGATCACATCGAGAACCGTATCCAGATGCTGGCCCACATCTGCGGCGAGGAACCGCAGCACGAAGTAGCCGTTCTCCTGTAAGAAAAGATCTTTGCGACGGTCGCGACGGTAAGCCTCGGCATTGGCCAAGTGCTGACCGCCGTCGAGTTCGACGGCGATGCGGGCATCCGCACACAGCAAGTCCACTTCCATGTGCCCCCACCCGTCAAAGGGAATCGGCAAGTGGACGTTGAGGCGGAATCGCCCGGCGGTTTCCGACAGCGTCTCGAGTCGCCGGTAAAGGAACGCCTCGGTGGCACTTCGCGCACGCTCCAGGCCTTCGGCATCCGGAGGGACGATGGGTGCCGCGTGGACGAACAGGTTTGCCAGCGGCTGATCGACGCCGTCACGAACCAATCGCCGCACGCTGGCCGCGTACTCGCTTTTCCACTGGGGATCGACGGGCAGCGGGACTTCGGCGGGCCAGCCCGGCACCGCACTGGCGGGCAACAGAATCGTATATCCTACAGCTCCATAGCCACGGCAGCGCCGATCGAACATCCGGGACAGCATGGGCACATTCAAATCGGCGTAGTCGACCACACGCACCTCGCGTTTGCCGTGATACAGGCGATGTAATCTGCCGACGTACTGGGCAATCGTCCCGCGCCAGGAGACCGGTAGCGTTAGGAACAGGGTATCCAACCGCGCGTCATCAAAGCCTTCGCCAATATATCGCCCGGTGGCGAGCAGGACGCGATCCTCGTGCTCGGGAATGGCCGCCAAGCGAGCGATGATGGCCTGGGCCTCCTTGGGCCGCACGCCGCCGCGCAACACAATCAGGTGGCGAATGCTGGACGACAATCGAGCAGCCAGGCTGTCGAGATGCTCATTGCGTTCGGTCAAGACCAGCGGCGAGCGGCCTTCCCGGACGGCCTGCACCACTTCGTCGCAGATGACCTGATTGCGCTGGTCGTCTGCAATCAGTTCGCTGTACAGATCCTGGAACTGGATTCGCAGATCCGGATCGGCTGCTTCCAACGGGCGAAACGACGTGGGACGGACCAGTACGATGTGCTGAAAAGGACGTGCCGCCGCCTGGGCTTTCGCGTCGACATGGTAGCGAACGGGGCCACACTGCATGAAGATGATCGGATGGTGGCCGTCCTTGCGCGTGAGTGTGGCAGACAGCCCCGTGACGAATCTTGCCTTCGCCCGGCGGACCACCTGCTCAAAGCTCTGGGCGGACAGATGGTGACACTCATCCACGATCAGCTGGCCGTATGCTCCCACGCAGTCGTTGACAACGCCCTTGCGCACCAGGCTTTGAATGAGCGCGACATCCAGCGCGCCGGTGGGCTTTCTTTGGCCGCCTCCGATTCGGCCAATGGCTTTTGACGGCAGCTCAAGAAACACTGCCAAACGTTCTACCCACTGTTCCAGTAACTGACGACGATGTACGAGAACCAGGGTATTGACGCCGCGTTTTGCGATGAGCCACGCAGCAATCACGGTCTTTCCGAAAGCGGTCGTGGCAGACAGAACGCCCGTGTCGTGGGCCAGCATCGCGCGGGCGGCGGTCTCTTGCTCGGACCACAATTCACCGTGGAATTCGACATTCAGAGGCGTACCGACGCATCGTTCATCTCGAATGGCTGTGGCGATGTCCAGGTCGGAAAGAAGCTGCTCCACGTCTTCCAAGCAGCCGCGTGGCACACCGAGATGCTGGGCATGATCTTCGGCGCAGCCGATGATACGCGGCTTGTCATACGTTGGCAGACGCATCGCCTGCGCCTTGTAGAACTCTGGATTCTGAAAGGCCGCCAGACGAAGCAGTCGATTCCGCAGGCCCGGTGGTAATTGATCCTTGGCGATATAGATCTGGTCGCCAAGAGTCAGTTCCAAGCTCTCCGGCAACGGCCCGGCCACAGGAAGTTCCTTTCGACGGCGCGAGGGAGGCGTAGCCCAAGGCTCGGCATCCTCCTCGTCCGCCAAGGCCAGGCGAACGCCCATCACACGTCCGCGTCTCTCCGCATCACCAACGAGCTGCTCAACGGTGGGGCGAGCGAGCTTGCCGACCGTTGACAGGAAAGCCCATGGATCGGAATAGGGCAGCCCCTGTTCGTCCAAGAAGATGCTATTCCCGCTGTCCCGCGGTTGTTTCTGCAACGGCAGGGCAATCAGATTGCCAAAACCACCTTGCGGCAGGGTGTCTTGATTCGGGAAGAACCGGTCATAGGAATCCAAGCCGATATCCGGTCGCCGTTCCATGGTTTCGGTCAGCAGGTGTGAACCTAGCCTGCGTGCCAACGCGGCAGGGATGGCCTCCTGGAAGAACAGCCAAACATGTCCGCCATTGCCGGAACGCGATCGCTCCAGAACCGCCGCCACGTGCATGCGGCGGCAGGTCTCCAGGATGGCACCGGCATCTTCCTGCCAATGCGTCTTGTCGAAATCGGCAGCTAAGAAGAAGCAGGTTTCGTCACGTAGCATCGGGTAGACGCCCATGACGAAATCGCGGCCGATATCATCGCGGCCCGAGAGGTGCCAGCGAATCACATCGTCAGTGACGGGCAGGAAGCTGCGGTGTTGGCAGTCGGCGCACTTGACCCTGGGCTTCTGGCACGTGCCTGGAACCCACTCATTGGCGCAGGCAGGTTGATAGCCGGACTTGCCGGACTTGCGACTCTCAAAGCGACGAGGATAGACATCCTCACGTCCACGGAAGAGCGAGCGAAACAGAGCGATCTTGGCTTCCGGTGCGGACTGACGATGGACAGGATCGTGTGTTGCGTCCATCGGAAATAGCATACCAGGGCAGGCGGGTGGTGTCAGGGATGGTCAATAAATCGATGTTGCACGAAATCGCCAAACTGCACATGATACCGGTTCGCAAGACCCTTGACCAATCTGGACTCATCCGACGTCCACGGGCTGGAAGGATTCCCGCCCCAGGGTGTGTCTCGTCGTGCAAGCATGGAGGCTTAGCGCATGCACCTACAACGAATGTCCGGTGGGTTGTCGTTCGTCGCGCTGGCGGCGGCGTTGTTCTTCGTCCTCGGTTGCGGGTCGGGCAAGGAGCGGCCGGCGGCGAGCATCGGTATCGAGTCGGAGACGAAATCAGCCGACGGCAGCGGGTCGCCCTTCGCGGTTACGGAACCCGTGCAGGTGCTGGCGAGCGATCCTTCGCCCAGAACGGCGGCCTCGAAACGGGTCCAATCACCCGTCTTTCCGGAAGTGGTGATGAAGACCAGCCAAGGGGAGATCCGCATCCGGCTGAACGCGGAAAAGGCCCCGACCACCGTCGACAATTTCTTGGCCAACTACGTCGAGCGGAAGTTCTACGATCAGACGGTGCTCCACTATGTGGATCAGGGCTTCATGATTGCCGGGGGCGGCTACACGGCTGATCTGCAACCCAAAGCCACACGGGCCTACATCCGCAGCGAAGCGGACAATGGTCTGAAGAACCTTCGGGGTACGATCGCCATGGCCCGGCTGCCGGAACACGCCGACAGCGGCACGTCCCAATTCTTCCTCAACCTCGTAGACAATCCGGCCCTGGATTTCCAGGACCACGATTCGGCGGACAAGTATGGCTACTGCGTATTTGGGGAGGTGGTGGCGGGGATGGACGTGGTCGACCGCATCGCCGAAGTGTCCGTCGTAGACAAGGATCAGTTTCCCAAGACGCCGGTCCAGCCGGTTATCGTCGAATCGGTGCAGCGGGTGCGGTAAGACCTGTTTGGTGCTGGCATCACCCGGGCCGAGTTCTTGCAAATTCGGCCGCCTGGCCGCCAACCGGCGCCGAAGACCTTGCTGCTAGCAGTCTGTCCACGAGTTGCTCCAAACCACAAGATGTTGCGGTTTGCTTGCGACGCTAGCCATATCACCCGTTGTGCAAGCTGGCAATTCGTGGACAGACTTCTAGTCGCTAGTTCTGTTACCCTTAATACTCGTCACTCTTTGGTCCGCTACCGTCATCGCTGCGGAAGCCTTGCCGAATGAATCTCTCAGTCGGACGCCTGTCGTCTTCACCGCGAAAATACATGTCAGCGCGATGAGCGCCAAGAGCAAGGCATACTCGACCATCGTCGCGCCAGTCCTGTCTCGAACGAACTGTTTGAAGAACGTAGACATGGTTCAAGCTCACAACAGGTGCTGTCGCAAACGAGACAGGAGTATCGCCGCTGGACGCCAAATCGGCGGGTGACTACAGAAACAATCCAGATTCTTGACCTTCCTGCTAGTGCAAGTGTCACGCCAAGGAGGATTTGGGGTCAGCAGAAAGATGCGGCCACAATTCGCGTCCCTCCGGTCTACTCGCCTCAACATGTCCCAGGATAGACAGTTAGTTTATGTCGAGGGCGAAGATTTTTTCGACTTATGCTCCCTGCTATTTGTCTGAGGACAACCGTCTCTATCGCGCGAGCGCAAACCAGCGGTTGCGATCTGCTTCCGGTTGGTTGGCGCCAACCCGCGTCAGTTGACGCAAGAAACTCGCACACCCGACCCCCAGCCAGGGCTGCGCAAAATTGTATCCCAGAGAGTCCTTGCCATGGTGAGATCTGGTCCGGCTTTTGTTCCAGCTTGGCATGCCGGGTCCCCATCCGGGCTTGCCCCGGTGGAATTAGGTTTCGTACACTACGTCGGCAGACGCCAGCCGTGTTGTCTTCCGCCGCCTCCCTCCCGCCGCCTCCGGCGGCGGGAGGGAGGCGGCGGAAGAAGTGAGGCGGTTGCGGACCCGTGGCGTAGTCCAGAAACCTCGCTCCACCGGGGCAAGCCCCGATGGGGGCGGAACGAAAACAGGACCATTTGTTTGACGCCCGACTCCCCAATTTTGCGAGGCCCGCCCCTAGCAACACGTCTTGGCAGTTGCGCATTTCGTCGGGGAGTAGCCGAATTCGTGAGAATTCGGAGTCTGCGGTGGTCGTTGGCCCCGGCGAGAACACCCTGAATTCTTACGAATTCGGCTACGCACAACTTCAAAGCCTCTGGTCGGAGCGTTGCAGGATGCGTGTCCACGTCTATAATCCGTCCGTGGGGCCAACGGCGATCTTGACCTGCGTTCAATCGCAGGAAGTATTTTTCTCTGGGAACTGTCGTTCGGCCGAGCATCCGACTGCTGGCGGGTCATGGCCAGGAAATCGTAGGCGAACCCTAGGCGACGCGAACCGTCGGCCGCCTCTCACGCTGGAACAGGTAATCATGCGGAAATATTTGGTGGTTTGCGAAGCAGCTGCTCGTGCCGGTGGGCAAGTGCTCCTGGATTGGCAGGAGCGATTCCACACGAAGCAGAAGGGACCCAAGGACGTCGTCACAGAAGCCGATTTGGCGTCGCAGAAGATGATTCGAAAGATTCTTCTGGGAGCCTTTCCTGACCATCAGTTCCTGGGAGAAGAAGCGGAATCGAGCCGTCCGTCGAGACGGAAGCCGGTATCTGCCGCCCGATCCGCCTATCGGTGGATTGTTGACCCCTTGGATGGAACCGCCAACTACGTGCATCATCTGCCTGCCTACGCCGTCTCGATCGGCTTGGAGCGAGGCGGAAAGCCCTTGGTAGGTGTGGTTTTCGACCCGCTTTCAGGTGAATGCTTTTCGGCCGTGCGAGGCCGGGGCGCATTTCTGAACGATCAGCCGATTCGGCCCACCCGCTGCCGTCGCCTGGAGGAGGCCTTGATGGGTGTAAGCTTGTCGGCCAACGTGCCTCGCGGCTCGTGCGAGGTGCGTCGCTTCCTGGAAGTTATGCACGGCTGCCAAGCCATTCGACGCCTAGGTTCTGCTGCCTTGAGTCTCTGTTATGTGGCCTGCGGTCGCTTGGACGGCTACTTTGGAGCCGGGGTCAAGAGCTGGGACATGGCGGCTGGTGCGGTGATCCTGCGGGAGGCAGGCGGGGTTCTCACCACCGCCTCGGGCGAACCGTTCCGGCTGGATTGTCCCGAGTTTGCGTCGGCTGCGACTGAAAAACTGCACGGGGAGCTGATGCAAGCGTTCGCGCAAGTGGAATCGGCCTGATCGCGTTGCCGGTGATTCGAGGCGTGATCCACCCGACCAAGAAGGCGACGTAAGTGGCTGTCAAGAAACAACTCCGTGATTTCGTTGTCGAGCGGACTTCAGTCCCACTGCTGTGAACATCTTTGCCGTTGTCCAAAATCCGTGAATCGCTCTGGTTACGAGGCTCTGCCTCGTGACCCACTGGACGCGAGGCTCTGCCTCGCACACAGGCCGGCGGAGCCGGCAAGGCAGTGCGTTCCCAGGCAGAGCCTGGGAACGAGGGTTTCCAAGATGTTCCCAGCAGTGGGACTTCAGTCCGCTCAGGCGGAATGAATTCCGCTCTACGATGAATTTGTGCCCGACATGAATTCCGCCTTACGACGTTGTTTCTTGACAGCCCCTACACTAAGCTGAGGCGGGCGCCAGCCCAATGCCACGTACTTTGCACTCGGACATGGTGAGCCGCAAGGCGCTAGCCGCGAGTCTTGGGCGAGAAAACGCGGCCAGTGTTCACCGGCGGCTAGCGCCGTTCCGCTCAACGTAAGCGGCCTTGGGCGCCAGCCCGGATTATTCAGTTGTGGTGGGCACAGCCCACCCTACGATCTTTTCACAACCTCTTCCGTCTGGAGCAGTGAAGTTGGTGTTTAGTTGGATCCGAGACTTGTTGTGCTGCCTGGCCAGCGTTGCGTTCGTGGCAACGTCGGGGGCGTTTGCGCAATCGCCGAAGGAGACCAAGGAGACCTCGGGGGTGACCCGGCCGGAGACCTCGACTCCGCCGCCGGGCAACGTGCGGGAGGTCAAGCCTGAGACTTACTACTTGCGAGACAAGGACGGACGGCTCGTCCCCATGCTGAATCTGTCCTACGAGGAGTTTGTTCGCCTCTATGGCCTGGACCTCAAGCTCAGCCGACCGGGAACGGCCCTGCCTCCTTACAGCCTGCAAGATCTATCGATCAAGGGCCGCGCCGACCAACGTCAGGCAGAACTGACGGTCGTCGTGAGTCTGCGCGTGCAGAGCGAGGGGTGGGTGCGGGTGCCCTTGCGGTTCTCGGACGCCGTGCTGCGCGAGTCGCTCGCGCAGCAGGGCGAGGGAGATTTCTTCCTCGATTACGAAAAGGATGACAACGGCTATGTCTGCTGGATCCAGGGCGTCTTGGACAAGCTGCAGACGCTGACCTTGCATTTCACGGTTCCCGTCCGCGAGGTCGGCAACGAATCACGCTTGGCCCTGCAAACGCCACGGGCGACCTCCTCGAAGCTCGATCTGCAGGTGTCGCTGCCGGAAGCCGCCGCGAGCGTAAGCAACGGCGTGCTGGAGGTCATTAAACAAGGGCCAGAGACGCAGTTCGTCGTCGCAGGATTGGGGGGAGATTTCCAGATTGTGTGGTGCCGCGGGGACGCCAAGCTTGCCAGCCAAGGGCCGTTGCTGGAAGTGCGGAACGATACCACGGTCACGATCGAGAGCTTGCGGCAGGTCAGCGCCGAAATTCGGTTGAAAGTGCTCAGCCAGCGCGGCGCATTTGATGCTTTCTCGTTGCGGCTCCCGGCGGGTATGCGGCTGTTGCCACGCCAGTATGGTGGCCAGAGCAGCATCCGGGTAACCGAGACGTCGGTGAGCGAGGCTCCGGCCACGAAGACCGTACAAGTCACGTTGGATCGGCCGAAATTGGGTCCGGTCGAGGTGCAGTTGCTGACCGAGATGACACCCGCCGCCGATGCCAAGAACCCAGAATATGATTTTTCCGGCCTGGAAGTCAACGATACCGTCCGACAACTGGGCACCATCGACTTCGTGATCAGAGGGGACTGGCTGGTGGCGTGGAATCCGGGGGCGAATGTACAGCGAACCCTGGTACCGGATCCCTTGAAGCAGAAGGTCGCCGCCCGGTTCGAGTATCCGCAAAAAGCGTTTTCTCTGCGAATTCAGGTCTCCCAAAAGGAGACCGCGGTCAGCGTCGAGCCACTCTACGTTCTGCATTTCGACGCGAATCGGGTCCGACTGGATGCCCGCCTGAGGTATAAGGTCCGCGGCACGGGCGTGTCCGGAGTCAACCTCCAGCTGCCAGGATGGCGAGTGCTCAACGTGTTGCCAGAGAATCTGATCGACAGCGACACGCTCGATCGCGAAAAAGTCGATCCGCTGTTCATCCCGCTGGCTTCCTCGGCCCTCAGCGGCAGTGATGAATTTCAGTTGCGGATCAGCGCTGAACAGGAAATCCCCGATGTCAGCAAGACGGTCTCGTTGATCTTGCCGCGTCCGGATGCGAAGACGTTATTGCCGGCCACGGTCGTGGTGATCCCGGCCGACAACGTGGAACTGAATGTGGCAGACGTGGAACTGCAGGGGTTGGAACGGGAGTCCGAGCCGCCGCCCAATCAGAAGCTGGCCGTAGGGCAGCAGACGCCGTGGTACTTCCGCGAACGCAGTGATGCCAAGACGTCCGTATTTGCAGCCAACCTGCGGATTCGGCCGAGAGCGGTTTCCGTCAAGTTGGCGACTACCTTGAATCTGGATCTGTCCCGGGTGCGGGTGGAGCAGCGTCTCGGCTACCACATCACCAATGAACCGCTCAAGTCGATTCTGTTGGACGTCCCGCGTCAACTGCTGGAATCGGCCCGCTTACGTATCCTGTGCGAGCAGCAGGCCCTGTCGTTTATCGAGGTGCCACCGGACAGCCTCGCGAAGCCCGCCGAGGTTCCGTCGGAACATCGAGCATCGCCCGCCACAACCGCGCGGGTGAAAGTCGGCCTGCTCGGGGAACACATTGGACACTGCGAATTGGTCGTGCAGTATGAGACCTCGCTGTCAGCCAGCTCCACGGAGCAGGAGGCGGTGGCCGCGGTGCCGCTCGTGCTGCCTGCGCTGGAGAGCCATTGGGTGCTCGCTGGCAATACCCTGCAGTTGCGGGCCAACGACAGCCTGCAAGTGCGCGTCGACGGAAAGGCTTGGGAAGTGGCTAACCGCGCGGCCGCGCCGAGCGAGAACTTGTCGAACGAACTGCTCTATGAAGCCAACGAATTGAGACCCGTGGCGACGGTGGGCATTCGCCGCAAAGAGGGAAGTTCTCAAGGCTCGATCCTGGTCCGTCAGGCGTGGGTGCAAAGTTGGCTGGCGGTGCAGGGACGCCGCGACCGGGCGGTATTCCGCATCAGCGCGAACCGGAATCGCGTGATGATCCACCTGCCGGCCGGCGCAGAGCTGGAGGACGTGGCGTTGGACGGTCGCCAGGTTCCGGATACGGCTAACGGAGAGTCAGGAACCGTACTGGTGCAACTGCCTGCCGGGCCGTCTCCGCGCGAACACGTCATCGAACTGTGGTACACCGTGGACGTGGGTTGCGTCGCCGTCGGCAGCCTGACGCTCAAAGCCCCGCGTCTCCAGGATGCCAAGTGGGCAAACAAATGGTATTGGCAAATCGCCTTGCCGCCCGACGTGCACCTGTTGTCCTACCCGCTGGGTACGACTCCGGAACTGACTTGGCAGCGTGCAGGGGCGCTCTGGACGCGACGTCCGGTGTTGACGCAAGTGGAATTGGAACGTTGGCTGGGAGCGACGTCCCAGGATCCGTTGCCCAATACGCTGAATCTGTATTTGTTCAGTTCTTTCGGCGAAGTCGGCCAACTGCAGTGCCTGGCGGCCGTCTGGTGGACGATTCTGGCGGCAGCTTCGGGCTGCGCGTTGCTGGGGGGCCTGCTGCTGTTGTACATCCCGCTGCTCCGGCACCCCTGCCTGCTGTTCGTCGCCGGTGCGACGCTCTTGGTGCTGGTGTCGATCAGTCCCGATCTGGCCACCTTGGCCGGGCAAGCCTCCGGACTCGGCCTGATCCTGCTCGTGCTGGCCTTGCTGCTGAAGTGGTTGGTCGGCTGGCGACAAGTGAAACGCACAATCGTGCGCGGCGTGAGCCTGCCCGGCCCCGACTCGAAGACCGCCCGGGCGAGCACGGCTTCCGCTCCCGCGGAGGCGAGTCCGCTCCCCACCACCTCGACCGCCCCGGTGGTCTTACACCTCCCGACCGCGGAGTCCAAGCCATGAGCCGCCGCACGCTTGCCCCCGCGAAGCCCGCCGCTCTCAGGTCCGCGGCAGGAAATAAGTTGCCCATCGCGGGGCGGCGTCGCGCCCACGTTGTCGCGTCTCTCCGAGACGCGAAACCCGGTCTCGGAGAGACCGGTCCACGTGCGTGCTGTGCCGGCTGGCTCCTCGTGGCCCTGTTCGCGGGCTCGGTCCGCGCCGAGGAGCCGTTGCAGTACCGTTGGATGTTTATCCCGGAAGATGAAATCACCAAGCTGGGCGAGGTCTACCTGCCCGTGAAAAGGTCCGCTTTCGACCAGTTGCTAAGTACGATCCGGGCGAGGCAGGCGGCACCCGGTCGCGGAGCCCGCCTTGCGGAAGCGGCCTATACGGCCCGCCTGGACCGCCACGAACTTGTGGAAGGCCAAGCGAACTTGTCGATCGTGCATAGCGGCAAAACGCCCGCTCTGCTGCCGTTGGACCCCTGCGGATTGGTCATCGGCGAAGCCACCTGGGCGTCCGCCCCATCCCCCGCAACGCCTTCCCCGCCGAACCCTGGCGCCAAGACTGATGGTCCGAGCCAACCCGTCGGCGACACCACGACGGTGCCTGGCGCCCCCGACGCGAAGCTGGGGCAAGAGGCCAAGTTGGGACTTAATGACCGCGGCCAATGGGTGGCGTATGTGGAGACTTCCGGGACGCTGCAATTCCCTTGGTCGCTGAAGGGTGGCAGGGGCCCGTTGGGAGAGGTGCGGTTGGAACTCCGCCTGCCCGCCTGTCCGGTAAATCACTTGGTGCTCGAAATCCCGACTGGGTTCAAGCCCGTGACAGAGCAGGGTGTCACGTACCCCATCCCGGAACGGCCTGCGCGGAACGATTTTCAGTCGTGGGGCATTGACTTGGGGGGCACTTGCTTCACCGTGTTGCACGTGATTCCTGAACAGCTGGACTGGCAGAGTCAACGCTTGGTGCTGGTGCGGGAATTCAGTACCTATCGCTTCTCCCCGCAAGGTGCGGAGGTGCAGGTCGAGCTCCATTTCGACGTCTACCACCAGCCGCTCCGCTATGTGACGCTGTCCCTGGACACGTCGTTGGAGTTAGTGCAGGCCGAGCAAGGCGACAGCCGTTTGCGGTGGTCGCAAAGCGCGGGGCCGGACGAGGACCGGCGACAACTCGTGCTGGAGTTGGCCGAACCGCTGGCTGGCGAGGATCAGGTGCTGAGGTTGCGGGCCGTGGCCCCGGCCCTCTTGGGTACGCCTTGGCAGCTGCCCACGCTCTCGGTCACGGACGCTATCTGGCAGGCAGGCCGAGTGACGTTGGAAGTGCCGCGACCGCTCGTGCTCGAACAGCTCAATACGGAAAACTGCCGTCAAGAATCGGTGAGTCCTCTGCCTTCCCCGGCGAGCGGCGAAGTAGTGCAGATCCAGTGCTTCCAATCGCAGCCTGGAATTCTGGCCTGCCTGCGATCTCAGGAAGGTGGGGTCACCGCCCAGACAGGTACCACCATCCGGCTGGGCAGCTCGGCCTCGACCGCCCAGCTGGTCGCGGATTTCACGTCGGCCGGTGTCCAGTGTTTCCGACTGGAACTGGATGTGGCCGCCCATTGGAACATCGACGCGGTGGAGGCTGAACCGGCGAGTATGTTGGAGGACTGGAGTCTCGCTCAACGCGCCACCAGGAGCCAGCGACTATTGCTTCGCCTACGCGAACCCTTGCGTCCGGAACGCCCGCTGCACCTCGTGATTCACGCCAGCGGGCGAGGCGTCTCCACCGATGGCCCCACGAGCAGCGAACTGCTGCGGCTCGGCACCTGGGCCAACGTCGACGTCGTCCGGGCGCTCGTCTCCCTGGGCGCGGAACCGCCTCACCAAATCCGGTTCGCAGGTGACGCAGAACTTGTCCGGCTCGATCCCACCAAGTTGTCGGCGGCGGAAGCCGGACTCGTCAGTTCTGTACCGGGAGGCGTGGTCTTCGTCGACCGCTTGGAGAATATCCCTTGGACGGTCGCACTGAGCAGCGAAGCGCCAAACTATTCCGCCGAAATCAACATCGAAACCGTGGTCGAAGATAAGACCGTTCAGCAGTCGGTGCGGATCCGTTGCCTGCCGCGCGCTTCGAGTCTGAGTCGGTTGCTGGTCCACTTCTCGGAAAGCTCGGAGGATTCGCTGCGTTGGACTTCCGCGGCGGAACCAACCCTGACGGTCGACGCGCGACCCCTGACGGTCGACGCGCGACGGCTGTTGCCGCAGGAAGATACATTTTCCGGGGGGGAGACGTGGCAGATCGTATTGCCCCGCCCACAAGACATGCCGTTCGAATTGCGCGCGGAACGCGTCTCCAAGTTCGGTGCCAAGCTCGGTGAAATGTTCACAGTGCCCCTGGCTACCCTGCCCGACGCGGCCACGCAACTCGGCTGGGTCACGGTCCGGACGCCCCTGGCGCTGTCGGTCGGGATCGACGAGGAGCGCGTGTGGCCGGTTCCGGCGGAATCGCCGCCGCCCGATCAATCCGCGACGACCCGCGGCGTCTTCCGCTACGATTCTTTCCAGGTGGGGCGCATCGCTGTGGTCCGCAAGGCGTCGGACGAACTTCCGCCGACCGTGTGGGCCTGGTCGTGCCAAATGATTTCGCGGGCCGCTCGTGAGGGACGCGCTGTGCACACCGTGGTCTACCAGTTGGAGAACACGGGGGCGGTTCAGCTGGCTCTCACACGTCCGGTCTTGGCGAAAGGCTGGCGCGTGACCGTCGACGGCCGCGAACTGACGGGGCCGGATGATGGCGGCGAAAGGCTCCCGGTGCCCATCCCGTTGCCACGCGGTGTCCGCTTTCCGTCGCTGCGCGTCGAGTACACCACCGAGGACCAGCCGCTGGCGGCGTTCGGCACGGTCTCGGCCTACTGGCCCCAGGTCGACATCTCCGTGCTCGGCCGCAGTTGGATCGTGTGGCTACCACCCGAATTCGACCGTCTGCCGGCTTCCGGCAACGCAGCGTCTCCGACCTGGACCGAACGCCTGTTCGCGCCGCTGGTGCGCACCACGTCGCAGACGCCCTGCAATCCTCTTGCGCCGAACGCCTGGCAGCGATTTGGAGCACCCTCCGAGTTGCCAGCCGTCGCTGGTCTGACGGGCGCCGATCCATGGTTTCGCGAGACGAAGCGGGCCAACGCCGAGTTGGCCGAAACAGGTTGGGCGGCCCACGCGGTCCCCGTCCCCTGGCCCGCCGTCGGTGCGCCACCCGTGGAGGCTGAATTGCAGCTCCGTGTCTATCGGCCGGGGGTCGTGCAGGCGCTGGGCTGGGTCGCATTCCTGATGGCCCTTGGTCTGGCGTGGAGTCTGACACGTCGGCGAGTCTTGTTGGCGATACCTCTGACGGCCGCTGCCGGGCTGGTCGCTTTGACCTGCCCCGGCTATCTGGTTCCGGTGGGCAGCGGTGGCTTTTTGGGGACGCTCTTGGCGATGTGGCTGGTCGTGTTCCGTCGCCAGGAGCCAGATGCGGTGGGCGGCAAGGTGTCCACCACACCCTCCAAGTTCGGCGCGGCCGCCTTCACGAACCTGTCGCTGTGGTTGGCCGTCGGCTGCGGGGGACTGTCCGCCGGAACCGGCTGGGCGGTGCAGCCCACCGCGGAGCCCGCCCCGCCGTCCTCAAGCACCACGATTCATCGGGTCTACGTCCCTGTCGGCGAGGGAAACCAGCCCGTGGGGGATTACGTGTTCGTGCCCCGCTCCTGCTACGACGCCCTCCAGCGGGAAGCCTCTGCGGGCGAGGCCAATCTGCTGAAATGGTTGATCCGCAACGCGGAGTACCGGGTGGTATTTCATGGCGGCGAGACCGACGAGAAACTGGCGGCCACCGAGTTGGTGGCTCGGTATGAACTGGACATCTTCCAGCCCGATGCGAAGATCCTCTTGCCCATCGCTGCCGAACAGGTTCAGCTGTTACCCAACCGCGCTCGGCTCGACGGTCAGCCGGCGGTGGTCGCTTGGATGGCCGACGGAACGGGTCTGTCGGTGGCAGCTCAAGGGTCGGGAAAAGTGGTGCTGGAATTGGCCTTTTGTCCCCATCTCGACGACCGCGAGAGCAGTGCCGGGTTTGACATTCGCATTCCTCGCGTCGCCCGCTCGCTCGTGCGTTTCGAGCTGTCCGCGGCGATGCCCAAAGTGCAGGTCCCCTCGGCCCTCGGCGGAATGGAGTTGGACGAACGTACCGGGGAACTCCTGGCGAAGCTGGGACCGACGGAGCGTTTGTCCGTGCAGTGGTCCCCGGATACGGATCTGGAACCGTCCGTGTCGGAACTTGAAGTGGATCAGCTGATGTGGCTGAAGATTGAGCCCGGCGCGGTGGTCCTCGATACGCGTCTGACCTTCCGTTCGTCCGGGAAGCCCCTGCAGCAGGTCCGTCTGCAAGTGGACCCGCAGTTGCGTCTGTTGCCGCCGAAGGCAGACCAGCCGATTGCCGCGTACTATGTGTCACCCCGGGAGCCGGCGACGCTGATCTTGGAGTTGAAGCCGCCCTATCGCAAAGCCTGTTCCCTGGAAGTCAGCTTCCTGGTCATGGATGCCACGGGTCCTGGCAAGCTTACGCCGCCCCGTCTGCAACCGGCCGCGGACCGGGTTCAGCGGCGCTGGTTGGCGGTGAGCGTCGCACCGAGTCTCCAATGCGATCTGAGTGAAGAACTCCTGGGCTACGAGCGGGAACGCGGCGACTTTGCGGCGGCTTGGGATCCGCTCCCAATGCCACCCCAATTCCTCCTGGACTTGCCGCCCGAACAGACCACCGGAAGCCTGACGACGAGCCTGAAGATACCTCAGATCAAGGCCACTCCGCAGCTCGACGTGGCGATCGGCTCCGAATCCGCCAACCTCCTCTGGCACGTCGACATCAACCTCACCGCCGGCATTCTGTTTCAGCACCGCCTGCTGGTACCCAAGGAAGTCGCCGTCCGTTCCGTAGCCGTTGTGGAACAGGGCGCGGCACGGGCGGCGCATTGGTCTCGCGACGAAAAAGGCGTGGTCACCGTCCTGCTCGATGGTCCGCTGGCCGAGTCGCATCAACTGCAACTTGCGGGACAGCTGCCGTTGCCCAAGACACGCCAGCTCAAACTGCCTCGACTAACCGTGGCCGACGGCGAAGTGTCCGCCGAGCAGGTCCAGATCTACCGGCATCCCGAAGTGCAAGTGAACCTGACCAAACAGACCGGATACACCGCTGTCCGGGACGCCCAGCTGGGGCAGTATCGCCAGGGGTGGGGCCGACTGGTCGCCGCCTTGGAAACCTCCCCGAAGCCCGACCTGTCCGCCTCCCTGCAGCTGACCGTCGCGCCGAACCGACCCCGTGTCCAAGCGCGTCTGGTGATCCTGTTGAGTCGTCCGGAGGAAGCCTGGCGGGCGGTCGCCGATTACGACTTGCAGATCGAGGGCGGCGTCCTGGATGTCCTGCGACTGGACATTCCCGAAGAATGGACCGCGCCGTTTGAATTGGAGCCCGCAGCCGAATGCGAGTGCGTCGCGTGGCCCGGGCAGCCCCGTCAGTTCCTCGTCATCCGGCCACCACAGGCGGTGTCCGAGCGGTATCGCATCCGCGTGCGAGGAGCGATCTCGACCGCCCCAGGTGAGCGTGTCCGGGCGCCCGACATCCTGCCGTTGGACGTCGACCATGCCCAACGTTATCTGGTGGCGCCGACGCGGATCAAGCAACGGCAGATTGCCTGGGAGACCAGCGGTCTGGTGCCCGCCTCTCTGCCCACAGATTATGTCAGCCCACCCTTGCCGTCGTACATTTCCTATCGGGCCCCGAAACCCCGGTTCCAGGCCACAATCAAAGACGTGAAAGTCGAATCCGGCTCCGCCCGAGTCCGGTTCGCTGATCTCCGCGTCGACTGCGGCCCGGAGGGTGGGTGGCGAGGCGTGGCGACCTTCGATCTGGAGCCAGCTGGTCTGACGGCGTGCGAACTGGAACTGCCCCCGAATCAGCATTTGGTGCAGGTGACCGTCGCTGGTCTGCCGACGCTCGTGGACGGACTTGGCGAGCGGCGCTGGCGAGTGTCGCTCAGTCACCGACAACTGCCGCAGACGCTTCAAGTGATCTTCACCGGTCACCTGGATGCGACGCACAAACACCCGATTCACGGTGCGCTCGAGGCTCCCCAGATCCGGGACGTACCCGTCCAACGCACACTCTGGACCGTGCGCGGCCCCTGGGCCGTGCGGTTTCCCGACCTCCCCGGTGAGGATCTGCCAGACGGCTGGACGCAAGACATCCACCGCCTCACGAACATGGTGGAGCTGATGGAAAGTGCCGCCAGTCTGTTCGCGGAGAGCATGCCCCAGGACGTGACGCGGTGGTACTTGCCCTGGGCGACCCGCTGGGCCGCTGTTCGCGGGCGGTTGGAGCAGTGGCGAGACAGCGCGGGTGCGATCTCGACGTACGATCCGAACCTGCTCGCCGACCTGGAGCGGCGGCAGGAATCGCTGGCGGCCAAGCTCCAGGCCGCCTGCCCGCCGTCCGCGCCGAAACCAGCCACTCCGTCCGTTCCGTCCGTTCCGTCCGTTCCCGATCTGGCCGCGTTTCCTGTAGCGACTTCCGAACCGGATTCCCGCACCTACTGTCGAGCCTTCTCCGGATTTGCGGAGACGATCGAGCTCGAACCGCCCATGACCACCGCCCGTCACATCAAGGATCGACTGGTCGGCGTCGGCGTGTTGTTCGGTCTCGCCCTGGTCGGTTGTTTACTCCTTCCGCAGCCAGCCTTGGCCTTGGGTCTCGCCCGTCGCGCCCCGCTGGTCGGTCTGCTCCTGGGCTGGGCTTGGTGGTGGTGGGCTGTTCCCAGCCTGCTCGGTCTGCTCGTCTCCGCCGCCAGTGTCTTGATTTGGATCGCCAGTTGGCTGCCCTTGCGACGCCTGCCAGCCGGAGTGGCTGTGAAAAAATCGTAGGGTGGGCGGCAGGAAATAACTTACCCAACTCAAGGTAGGATGGTCTTCCAAGACCGTCCCGATCGGCCTGGAAAGGCCGACCTGCGGGTAAGTTATCTTTCCGAATCGCGACACCAGTTCCTGCTTCGCTCCCTACCGGCCCCGAGCGGTTCAGACCTCGCGTTGGGGACCTCGCGCGGCGGCTACGTCCAACGCAATCGTCGAGAGGGTGTCTTCGGCCAACGGGTCCAGTAGCTGCTCCCATTTCAGCGCGCTGAGTGCACTGGATGCGGGGCGGTAGGCTGCCGTTCGAGCACTCGAGACAGCGAACGGCTGTACGGCTCGCGTCGCTCCGCTCGGCTGCCCATCACCGGAGTTACTCTGCGGCAGGAACGGCACAGCTGTGCTCGTCGGGCTCACCAGTTGCAGGACGAGCGGGCTCATCGCCAGCGTCGCCTCGCCACTCGTGCCGGCCACCGGGGATGCAAACACAAGCCCGGTTGCAGGCGCGGTCGGGAGAACCCCGGAGTCGCCTTCCGCTTCCGCCACATGCGGGGTAGCGGCAGCGTTCAGGTAGGCAATGATCGCCAGGACGTCCTGTGGCGTCACCGCGTCATCGCCGTTGACATCCAGGTACGACGGCGGACCATCGCCACTCGGCGGCGGAACCGGCAGCTGGCGCGTGTGGTTGGCGTTGATGTCCCAGATCGTGACCAGCACGTCCAAGGGCTTCACGTACCCGTCGTTATCCACATCGCAGGGCAGGCGGACGTTCCGCCAGGGATGGTCGGAATTCGTGAGGATGTTGATCAGATCCGTGGTTGCGCTGCCGACGTTACCGCTAGTCACGTACAGTTCATAGTCGCCAGCCTGGTTCACGGTCAAACCGGAGAACGTGGCGACCCCGGCGCTTGCAGCCGCGCTAAGCGTCCCTCTCAGCGTGGCTCCGGTTCCCGTGTAATCCACGAGCGCGACGGTCACATTACCGGCAAAAGAAGTGTCCACGTTCCCGGCGCTGTCCGTGGCTGAGACGGTCAGGCCAAAACTGTCCGAGACTCGCACGTGACTCGCAGGCTGCGACGTCACGGCCAGTTGATTGGCTGTAACATTGAAAGCTGGCGACAATCCGGCGGCCAGGCCCGCGCCGGTGGCTTGGAGCACGTAGCCGATCCCCTGTTTGTCGAGCGTCAGGCCCGAAAACACCGCCCAACCATTGGCGGCGACCGTGAGCGTCCCGCCGAGGTTTGCGCCGCTGGGGTTCGTCTCCAAACGGAGCGTTACGTTGCCGCTGAAGCTTGCAGCCAAATTGCCGAAAGGGTCCTCGGCGACCACAATCACGGCGAACGGGGAACCGGCCAGCGCGTTGCCGAATGGACTCGAGACCGCCAGTTGTGTGGCTGCCGCGGCATTCACACCAAAGGCGCCGGTCGTCGCGGGCAGAAGGCCACTGCCGGTCACCGACAACCAGTCGTTGGAGCCCGCGTGAGTCGCCGTCAGATTGGAAAAGGTTGCGACGCCGTTGCTCGCCGTTACGCTGAGCGTTCCCGCCAGGCCCGTATCCAGGGGGTCGTCAAGGGTCACCAGGCCCTGGAAGCTCGTGTCCACGCTTCCAAAATCGTCTTCCGCGGTCACTGTCACGCCGAAGTTGCTGCCGGCGACGATGTCGCTGGGCGGCTGCGACGTGACCACCAGCTGAGTGGCAGCACCCACCGGTGTCACGCTAATTTTACTGGTGGTCGCACTCAGGCCGTCGCCTGTGGCCCGCAAAACGTAGCCGGCGCCGGGTTTGTCAAGGCTCAAATCCGCGAATCGGGCGACACCGTTGATCACGCTGACGGTGAGCGTTCCTCCCAGCGTGGCGCCTGTCGGACCGTTCGTAAGCTGGAGGGTCACGTTGCCATGGAACGTCGGATCGAGGTTGCCCAGGAAATCTTCGACGGCGAAATCGACTTCAAAGGCGGCGGTCGCCGTGACGTTACTGGGGGGAGGATTGATGATCGCGAGTTGGCTGGCCGTCGCGAGGACGACGTCGAACGTGTTGGTGGTTGCCCCCGCCAGATGATCGCTGGTGACCAACAGGGAGTTCTCGGCGCCGGCCTGTTCGATCAACACGTTGGAGAACGTTGCTACGCCGTGGACCGCCATGGCCACGACCTGCCCGCTCAGTCTTCCTGCCCCGCTCGCCTCCGCAAGAACTACCAGGCCATTGAAACTGGTGTCAAGGTTTCCCGCTCCGTCGCGGGCCTGGACGAGCAAGCCGAAGGGGGCACCGGCTGTCACGATGCCAGGCGGTTGGATCGTCACCACCAATTGATCGTTGGTAACGTCGAAAGCCGGTCCAATCCCCGCGGTCAGACCGGTACCGGCGGCTTGGATCGCGTAGCCGCTGCCTGGTTGATTGATGGCGAGCCAGGTGAAGGTGGCCACGCCTTTGACCGCCTGGACAGTCAACGTGCCGCCCAGGACGGCGCCGCCAGGGTTGTTGGCCAGCGTCAGTGTGACGTTGCCGTTGAATTTCGGATCGACGTTCCCCAAAGGATCCTCGGCGCTGACTTGCAGCGGGAAGGACGCGCCGGTCAGGACGTAGGTGCCGAGGGCCGAGACGGCCAATTGCGTGGCGGCCGCAGCGGCGACGTTGAACGCGGACGAGGCGACTACGGTCAGGCCGTCACCGCTGGCCTGGAGCGTGTAGCCGCTGCCCGCGGTATCGACTGTCAGGCCGGAGAAGGTCGCCACGCCGTTCACGGCAGTCACGGTCGTCGTCCCGCCGAGGGCGGCGCCGGTGGCGTTGTTGATCAGCACCAGCATGACGCTACCATTGAAGGAGCTATCGACATTCCCCCGGCCGTCCTTGGCTTTGACCACCATATCGAAGCTGGCACCGGCCGTGACGCTGCCGGGCGGCTGAGAGGTCACCACCAGTTGATCGGCCACGTCGAAAGCGGGCGAGGTGCCCGAGGCCAGGCCGTTGCTCGTGGCCTGGAGCGTGTAACCGCTGCCCGGCGCGGAGATCGTCAGCCCGGAGAAGTTGGCCAACCCGGCGGTGGCCGTGGCGGTCCGCGTGCCGCCCAACACAGCGCCGCCGGGGTCGTTCGCCAGCGCCAGCGTGAGGCTGCCGGCGAAGTTCGGATCGACATTTCCGTAAGGATCCTCGGCCAGTGCCCAGATGCTGAACGGACCGTTGGGCAGCGTATGCCCGCTGAGCGTCGGAACGACCAGTTGTGTCGCTGCCGCCGCGCTCACCGTAATACTGTTGCTCCAGCCGGAAGCAATGCCGTTGGCAGTGGCGATCAGCGTGGTATCACAGGCGGTCGTGATCGTCAGTCCGGAGAAGGTTGCCACGCCGTTCACGGCGAAGACCGTGGTTGTTCCACCCACGTCGGCCGTACGGCTAGAGATCGTGATCGGGCCGTTGAACGACGTGTTGACGCTCCCATCGGCGCTTTCGGCGGTAACCACCAGGCCGAAACTGCTGCCGGCCGTGAGACTGCTGGGCGGCTGCGTGGTCACGACCAGCGGGTCGCCCGAACCCGCGTTCGCCGGGGCGGCCGCCAGAACGGCGCCGGCCGGCTGAGTCGCCGGAGCCGGTGCAGGAGATGGGCCGGTGCCCAAGCCGAGATCCGGCTTTGCAAGCAACGCCTTGATGTCTTTCACCATCACCGGCTCGAGGCAGAGGGTGGCGATGCCATATTGCCCTCTGTCGTTGGGATGCACAGCGCCGGAACTCCGGCCGTCCATGTCTGCTTGAATACCCTGGATCCGCAAGGCTGCCGTCATGCTGTTGATCCACGGGTCGGCGGCCGCGTAGCCGTGTGTGAGAAATGCGGACAGAACATGGACAGTCTGCCAATTGGTCTTTGCCGCACTAACTCTAATGGCGTGGTTTGTCTGGGTGATCAATTGCGAGATGAATTGCGACTCTTGCTGGGAGATCTTTGCCCCTCGCTGCCACCAGGCCGACATATCACTGCCGAACTCCACCGACTGGCCCGTACTGCCGCGTGTAAAATCGGGATACTCGGTCTGGATGACGTAGTTTGGGTGAAACCGACTGTCCAGATCGGTGGCCAGTTTTAGATACTTGTCCATCAAGCCGGGAAGCGGCGGACCGGAAATGGGGGGAGCGGGGTGATCGCCGTAAAGAGCCAGGTTGAATCTATTCTGAATGTCGGCTTCCGCCGCCTGGACCGTGGGATACCCCGTGCCAGGCATCCAACCCGCACCAGCCAATTCCTCAAGGACCTGGCCGAAACCAAGGTCATTTCCGCCAATAGAGATCGTGACAATGTCCGGCTTCCTGGGACCGAGGATACCCTTCAATTCTGTGAGTTGCCAGGGAACAAGATCTGGGGCGGGCCACTCTAAACCATCGGCCTTACCATAGATTCCTTTGGCCATCGTGGCCCCACTTTCGCTGAGCATCACGAACGTCACCGAAACCTTGTGATGCATGGCCTCCCAGATGTCGAAAGCGGCCTGCGACGAGGGCGCGAGAGTCGAGCGGTGGGCATTTGCGTTCTCGTGGGTCATGGCCGTGTTGGTGCCGCCATTGGCCCACATCCCCTCCGCGTAACGAGCGGATTCCGCACCGGAGGCAGCAAACTCGGTAATAAGACGATTGGGGTTCCCTTCGCCGGAAGAATACGAGTCGCCGATCGCCACGATCAGGATGTCCCGCACATTCACGTCAGCCTGGCAGGGAGTGGATTGCCTTCCGTTAGTGAACGTTACCGTCAATGTGACCTTATACTTCCCCTGCTTGAGATGCGGAATGTCGATCTCCGGCCCGCCATTAGCCCAGACGGTCGTGGGACCCTCGATATTCCAGTGCCACCCCGCCACGCCAGGCTTGATGTTCTCCTGCCCCCGAGTCTCCCTCGCGTCAAGATGCAACGTGTAGCCGTCCTGCGGATTGACGTAATCCGCGGCGTTGCTCAGAACGGTGTGCTTAATGTCCGTGGCGTTACGATTCACGTCGAGGCCGTAGCGTTGTGGCATGCTCCAGTCGAACTTCAACGCGGAGGATTTGATGAGCGCTTGCCATCGGCCGGGCATCGGTTGCGATGCGCCGGTACTCACCAGGAAACAGACCTGGCCGTTATTGTTGACCGGATCGTTGATGGAAATCCCGGTCACCACCCCGACGCCCGGCACTTCGTCTCCGTTGGCAACCACCGTGTCGGGCGCGGACGGTGTCCGTATCGTGTCGCTCAGGTCGATCCCTATCGTGTGCAAGCCTGAGATTCCGTTGGAATCCGTCGCCAGGAACGCAATGGTGTACACCGTCAACTTGTCGGGGGACGTATGGTTCACGCCCACCCGGGCCGCCGGATCAAAGCTGGTCATCCCGCCGTGGTCCTCGCCCGGATCGACGATGCCGTTTTGGTTCAGGTCGTTCCAACTCTCGCCCGGATCGAGCACGCCGTCGCCCGCGACGCCGAGGATTTTCACGGGCGTGGCGTAGCTTCGCGAGGCGGCATCGAAAGTGGAGATGTAGATTCCGGCGCCCGAGGTCGTGTTGACTCCCGCAAAGGTGATGACATTGCCGTCGTCGCTGATCCCGGCCGCGCTGACCGAACTGAAGCCGACGCCAGCCCCAGCCAGCAATTGCAGCGAGCCGTTCATGGCCCACGGCTCGACGTAAATACTGCGGTCGTCGGTGGTCATCACGTTGAAACCGTTGTCGGCCAGCATCGGATTGATCGTCAGGTTGCCGATACCGCCGGCCCCGACCAAGGCGCCGCTGGTATTGGAAGCAATGCGATTGTTCCCGGAAACACCGCTGACAATGGCGCCGTTGACGTTCGCCGAGAAATTGACCTGGCCCAGGTTGTTGATGGTCGAGTACTTGTTAATCACCTCATAGGGCGAGGCCAAGGGCAGCGGCGAAGGATAGACGCCCGCAGTGGCCGGATTCAAGAAGAACCACAACGGCGCCGACTGCCCGGCCGGAACGCCCACGGCGACCCGTGCGGCGGGCAGTCCCGGCGGATTCCCGGCGTCGGCGTTCCAGGTTTCCAAGTAAGTCAGCGGCGCGGTCGACATCGTTCCGAACGGCATGCTAATTTGCACAAGTGCATTCAATCGCCGCCAGGCCAGCACGTCGTTGTTGTTGTTGATTTGCACATTGCCGAAGATCGACTGCGTGCCCGCCACACTCTGGTCGGCGCCCTCGTTGGGGTACATGAACGCGCGGTTCATCAGGGGATTCACCTGGCCGGTGTTGGGGTTGAAGACGTAAATATTGTCCGCCAACTCGCCGCTGTCGTTGGTGGATTCGCCCACAAAAGCGACGTAGCCGTTGTCGTTGATCGAGGCCCCTCCTCCGACGCCTGTGAAATTGAATCCAGCACTGGCCCCGGTCTGAGCCACCACCTCGAGTTCGTAGGAGATGCCCCTGCCGTAAACATACGTGGTGTCGACTCCTTCGGTCGCATCCGAGGCGACCGTGACGGCGCCACTGTAGCTGGTCCTCGAAGTCGGGGAGAACGTGACTGGCACAGCCTGCGAACCGCCGGGCGCAACCGTGCCCGACCAGTTGCCGCTAAACCCATTGGGACAGGTGATGCCGCTAACGGTCAGCGGCAAATTTCCGCCGTTGGAAATGATCAAACTGTGATCCATGGACGAGTTCACCGACACGTCGCCAAAGTCCAGATCGCCGCTCAAGTAGATGGCGCGCGTCGCCGACTGTGTGAACCACCAATTGCCCGTGGTATCGTCACCGGGGCACCAGCCCTGATAGGTCCCGTATTGCACTTTCCACCAGTACTGGCCGTTGTAGGCGATGCCGTTGCTCGGATCGCTCAGGATGGTCACCTGGCCAGTGCCGGGAATCGAGGTGACGGCGTTCGCCCCGAAACAGGGGTCGGTGCGCAAGACAACCGGCGTGTCCGCGGTCAGCGTATGGCCCGCTGTGAAATGCGTGGAGGGAGGTTGCGTGGCATCTGCGAGGTGGTAGTACGTGCCTTGGGTCCACGTCGGATTGGCCACGAACAAGGCCGCCAGCGAGTAGCTGCCGTTGGGCGGTTGGTGACTTGCGCCAGTGGTACCCGCTGCCTGGCCCGACGCATCGCTCGTCACCACAATTACCGCCTGCGTGAACTGGCCACCGCTGTCGCCGAAGATGGCCACATCGCCGGAAGAGAGCCAAGTGGGCACTATCGTCGTGCCCGACCCCGTCGTGTGCTGGCTCACCGCAGCGGAGTTTACGAGATACGTGTTGAGGCTCTCGTAATTGACGATGGTGCCGGCACCGGAAGGCTCATTCGCGGCGCCGCTCAGATCCAGCCCACCGGCGATCAGGCACTGTGACACGAAGTTTGCGCTGTCGCTGGGTGTTTGAGTCGGATATCTGTCTGTGTTGTACGCGGAAGCCCAGCTGTTGGCATAGTTGACGGCGGCCTGATGGTCCCAAACGTAGGCGGCGAGCAGACGCCGCTCTTCTAACGGTTCCACTGCGAGGCGGCGGTGGTGCGGAGGCAACCCGAGCCTGTTCCGCCGCCGTTTGCTGGGGAGAACTTTGGACTGCGTGGCCCGTTTCGGAAAAGCAAGATACCAACCCATTCCTCAAGCCCTTTCGCCAAGAGAAGTTGTTTCGTGCAAAGATTTCCAGTGCGCGAATTCTTCGGTCGCGGCCCGGTCTGCGTGCTCTACGTCAAGCGCGGGGCGTTCTGTTCTTGATACCAGCCGCCTCCGAAGTTCCGCGTGTCGCAACGTGGGGATCGGATGCATCAAAGCAGGCCACGCGACGCTCACGCCACGACGCTGCCGCTGGTAGCCCAACCAAGGAAAAGAAGTTTACCAGCAGCAAACCAGTAAATCAAAGGAGGAAAGGAAGCCAAGGGGAAAGGAAGCCAAGGGTGGCCGTGAATACACAGCAGCGATTGTTTCTGGTTCAGGCCAAGTCCGATTTCGGCGTCTTTGTGCGGCTGCGTCGGGATCCCCAGGTTCATGCGTGTCACACTCTGCACTACCTGCCGCTTCCTCTGACCGGCTTGGGTGGCACCTCAGATCGCACCTCAGATCCACCGCAGTCCCAAGTTGACGCGAGCCACGAACACCGCGAGACTATGGAGTCTTAGGTTGCCGATGGAATGGGAGGGCGAGGCTCCTGCCGAGCCGGACGCGGTTCGTGGCTCGGCAGGAGCCTCGCCCTCCCAGTTC
>JAPLNJ010001230.1:26096-35464 GCA_026692885.1 Planctomycetota bacterium
CGGCAGGAGCCTCGCCCTCCCAGTTCGACGTTCCTTTAACTGCGCAGGACTCTCTATCGGGCGGTGGGCCTGCAGTTTCTCGAACTGGTGTCACACGGAGTTATACGATGAAGCCGCGAGTGAGATTCCCTGCGTGGACCGACCGCGTGGTCGCGTCTGTCCGAGACGCGAAACCCGGTCTCGGAGAGACCGGCCCACGTGAAGCGGGTAGATTATTTCCGTCCGCCGGCCTGCGAAGCTTCGCTTGCTTGGTGATGGTCTGTGTCGCGGGTGTCGCCGGGCGCATCGGGATGGCCGCGGAAGTCCAAGGACAGTTCATCCTGGAGGCGATCCCGGCGGCTCATTTCCAGCTGCACGGCTTCGTGGGCGAGCGGGTCCAGGCGAACGCCGAGCACTGGCTGAGCGTGGCCCCCCAGAACAATCCCGGTCTGTTGGACATGTTCGCGCGGCGCGACTCGGGCGTGAAGCCGGACCTCATGCCGTGGGCCGGTGAGTTCGTCGGCAAGTACCTGATTTCCGGCGTGCAGGCGTTGCGCATGTCGGACGACCCGAAACTCAAGCAGGCACTGCAGCAAGTCGTCGACCGCCTGCTCGCACTCCAGGCCGAGGACGGCTACCTCGGACCCTGGCCAAAGCCCGAACGGCTCCGCGGTCAGTGGGATTTGTGGGGCCATTACCACGTGCTGCTGGGCTTGCTGATGTGGTCCGAGCACACCGGCGACCGGCGCGCGCAAGCGGCGGCCGAACGGATCGCTGACTTGGTCTGCCAGACCTGCCTGGGGACCGGCTTCCGCGTGTTCGACGCCGGCTCGCAGGAAATGAATATGGCCATCCTGCACGGCTTGGCTTTAATGTACGAGAAGACCGGCAACCCGCGTTACTTACAGCTGGCCAAGGACGTGCTGCAGGACTTCCAGCGGGCTGGTGACTACTACCGCACCGGCTTGGCAGGCAAGGAATACTTCCGCACCCCACGCCCTCGCTGGGAGAGTCTGCACAGCGTGCAGGGACTCGCCGAACTGTACCGCATCACGGGCGACGCGTCGTTCCGCCAGGCGTTCCTGCACCACTGGGCCAGCATCCGCCGCTTCGATTTCCGCAATACCGGCGGCTTCTCCTCCGGCGAGCAGGCGACCGGCAATCCGTTTCGGAACGACGCCATCGAAACCTGTTGCGTCGTGGCCTGGCAGACCGTGATGATCGATGCCTTGCGACTGACCGGCGACGCCACCATCGCCGATGACTTGGAACTGAGCACGCTGAACGCGATGCTCGGCGCGCAGCATCCCTCCGGTGCCTGGTGCACCTACGACACGCCGATGGCGGGCCAACGACTGCCGTCGCACATCCAGATCAATTTTCAGGTCCGCCCGGGCACGCCGCACTTGAACTGCTGCTCGGTCAATGGCCCCCGCGGTTATGGTTCGATCAGCCAATGGGGGCTGCTGCGGCTCGGCCAGGGCGTCGCTCTCCCAGGCACCGCACGAAAAGCGGCTGGCGAGACCCTGGTGGTCAATTACTTCGGCCCGCTGCAGGCGACCCTGCAACTCGCGGATGGCACGCCCGTGACCGTCACCCAAGAGACGGACTATCCGGTCGGCGGCCAGGTGACGCTGAAGATCGAAACGAAGGAGAAGCTCGCTCAAAGATTCACGCTCGCCCTGCGGATCCCGGCTTGGTCCAAACGGACCCAAGTAAACGTGAACGGCACGCCGGTGGCGAACGTCACGCCGGGCCGGTATCTCGAACTCGAGCGGAGTTGGCAGGCGGGTGACCGAGTGACGGTCCAGTTCGACATGACGGTCCGCTGTGAGCCTGGCGATTTGGAGCAATACGGCCACGTCGCGCTGTATCGCGGCCCGCTGCTGTTGGCCTGGGACAGCCGCTTCGGCGCAGGTTCTGCGCCGAAGCTGGACGTGACGAAGTTAGACCAAGCTCAGGTGCGGTCGATCGACGAGGCAATCGTCAAGGCGGCGGGCGCCTACCGGCCGTGGCTGGTGTTGGACGTACCCGCGGCGGCTGGCGGGACGGTACGGCTGCTCGACTTTGCCAGCGCCGGCGCGACCACGACTGACGGCAAACCGCTGAGCAGCTACACCAGTTGGTTGCCCGCCGACAACTTGCCGCCGCCCAGGCCGGTGGCTTGGCAGCCGGCCGACCGCTCGATTGTCGGACCGGGGCCGATTCGCTTTGTGTGGCGGAAGCCTGCCACCCCGGCCCTAGCGACGCGGAAGCACACCGTCATGGTCTCGGCCTCGCCGACCTTCGAGTCGGTCCTCCTGAGCTACGGCGACCAGCCCGGCGACTCGTTGATCGTCCCCCCGGAGGAAGCGGCGAAGTTACAGCCGCAGACCACGTATTTCTGGAAGATCGTCGCCCGCAACGAGCACGGACAAGCGGAGAGCGTTCCGCCCTACAAACAGTTCCGTCTGGACCCGACGGCTCCGTCGCTGGCCAATCATTGGCCGTACGGGCAGCGGGACGCGGACCAGATGATCGTCGCGGCGCCGCTGGCGGGCGACGTCAAGCCGTCCTACGGCGAGTTGCTGGATGCCCGCGGCTGGAAATTGGCGGCCGGCGTGGACGGGAAGGACGGCGGTGCCATCGAACTGGACGGCCGGAACGGCCTAGTGCGTTACCGGCTGCTGCAGTTTCCGGAGGAATCCTTCGCGGTCTCGCTGTGGGTCTCGGTCACGGCCCTGCCGACCACGCAGTACGGCCAGATCTTCAGTGGCTGGGCCGGGGGCGGCGATGATCCTTTGCGGCTGTTCATCTCCGGTGGCAAACTCTCCGCACGCATCGAGGCGGGCAAGTTCTACGACACGGAGTCGGTCCCGGTACAGACGGGCAAGTGGTATCACGTGGCCGGGGTCAAGCAGGAGACCAAGCTCACGCTGTACGTCGACGGGCAGGCCCGCTCGACGATCGCCGTGCCAACGTCCATCACGTCCCAGGCGGCCGATTTCGCCCTGGGCGGCAACCCGCACTTCGCGGGCGGTCCCGAGTTCCTGGCGGCCCGTTTGGCCGACCTGCGGTGCTATGCCCGCGCGCTGTCGGCGGACGAAGTGTCTCGGCTCCACCGCGACGGTCCCCGGTGAATAGAACTCGCTAGAACATCAACCGGAGACGTTTCAGCCGGGCCTCGGTTTCGGCCATCAGCGCGTCTTCGGCCGCTTCGCCTGCGGCCTCGTAGGTGACCGAGAAACGCAAGTACGAGCCGGCGTCGTCCCAGGGGACGGTCACAATCGACTGCTCGGTGATCAGGTACTGGCTGGCGGCTTCCGCCGTGTCGAAGGCCGGACCGCCCTGCAGTCCTCGGGGCGCGCGGGTGTACAGGAAGTACGAGCCGCCGGGCAGGCGGCACTGGAATCCGCATCGCGACAAGGTCAGCCTTAGCTTCTCCATCCGCCGCAGATACTTCGCGCGCACCTGCACGGGAATCGAGTCGTCATCCAACGCCGCCGCGGCCGCCTTCTGGATGGCGATGAACTGGCCCGAGTCGCTGTTGTCCTTCACGTCGGCATAGGCCCGCACGATCCGTTCGTGGCCGCAGACCCAGCCCAGTCGCCAGCCGATCATGTTGAAGCTTTTTGACATCGAATGGATTTCGACCCCGACCTCCTTCGCACCCGGCATCGAAAGGAAGCTGAGCGGCCGCCCCTGCAACGTCAGCATGATGTGCGCGGCGTCCTGCACGACCACGATCCGATGCGACTTCGCGAAATCGATCACCTGCTGGTAGAACTCAGGCGTGGCGACCTTGCCGGTCGGGCTGTTCGGGTAATTCAGCACCAGCAGTTTGGCCTTCTGCAACACGTCGCCGGGAATCGCTTCGAGATCCGGCAGGAAATCGTTTTCGGCCAACAGCGGCAGTCGATAGACCGTGCCCCCGTAGTACCGCGTGTGCGTACCCGCCACCGGATAGCCGGGGACCGTCATCAGCGTCACATCGCCCGGATTGATGAAGCAGGCCGGCAGCATCGCCAAGGCCGGCTTGGAGCCAATGCAGTGGTTGATTTCTTTCTCCGGATCCAACTGGACGCCGAAATTGCGCTGCATGAAGCGGGCCGCGGCCGCCTTGTATTCGGCGATGCCGTTGTCCGCGTAGCCGCGGTTTTCTGGCTTGTGGATCTCTTGGGCCATCCGCTCCCGCACCGTGGGCGGTGCCATTTCGTCGTTTTCGCCGATGCCAAAATCCAACAACCCGCGTTCCGGGTGCTCCGCCAGAACCTTCCGCTTGGCTCGTTTGATCTTCTCGAACTTGTAGATCTCCGCACCCTTGCCGTAATCGACGCCGCCGATGCGTTCTGCGAACAGTTCCTGAAAATAGGGATCAGCCATGGTGTGTTCTATCTCGCGATGGTGTCGACTAGCCAATTCAGTCCAAAACTTTAACGCGCAACACGCCGATCGACAACGCCTGTTCGACAACACCCGTCCCCGAACGGCCCGCTACGACATACAATATTCCGCATGAACGAACCACCGAACGAACACCTGCTGGCTGTGGATATCGGCAACAATCAAATCAAGCTGGGATTGCTGGCCGCCCATTCCGGCGCCGGTTGGCCGGAGCCGAAATCGGTGTTCCAGGTTGCCAGCAGCGCTGCGTCTTTGGCCGGTTTGGCGGAGCGGCTGCCACCCCACCAGCTCATCTGGTGCGTGGCCACCGTGCACCGCGAAGCCGAACGACGACTGGCGGAGTGGGTCGCCGAACAACGCCCTGGGGATCGTTATCAGCTGCTCCAGAACCAGTTGCTGCCGATCGAGATCCGCGTGGACCAGCCGGAACGCGTGGGCACCGATCGCTTGCTCGCGGCAGTCGCCGTGAATGGGCTGCGTCAGGCAGACCGGGCCGCCATCATCATCGACGCCGGCACAGCGATCACGGTGGACTTGGTCTCCGCGGACGGCGCGTTTCAAGGCGGGGTGATTCTGCCGGGCTTCGGCATGATGGCTCGGGCGTTGGCACGGGACACGGATCTCTTACCGTTAGTCGAAGGTTCCTTGAACGATCAGCCGCCGGCCGTGGTCGGCAAGTCCACGGTTGCGGCAATTCGCAGCGGCCTGTATTGGGGCAGCGTCGGCGCCGTCTGCGAACTGGTGCGGCGAATCGCTGGCGGAGTGGACCACGAGCTCGAAATATTTGTCGCAGGCGGCGATGCGGCCCGCTTAGCACCCTACTTGCCCGCCACGGCGCAGGTCGTGCCCGAACTGGTTCTGTCCGGCATCGCCTTGGCCTGGCGCGCCTTGCCGCAAGATGTAGGGTGGGCCAAGTACTCGCGGCCCACCAGCGTTACGTAGGGAGGGCCAAGTACTCGCGGCCCACCAGCGTTATGTAGGGTGGGTCAAGTACTCGCGGCCCACCAGCGAGAGCAATCCGTTTCCGCAGAATCGGTGGGCCGCGAGTACTTGGCCCACCCTACGATTCTTTCACAGCCTGAAAGTGCCGCGTCACCATTGCGGAGTCCACGACCATGCATGCCCCGATCGTCTTCGTCTCGTCCACATCCGAGGACCTCAAGCCGCATCGCACCGCCACGTGCGAGGCGGCTGATCGCTGCGATTTCCTGGTGCGGAAGATGGAGTGTTTTACGGCCGGCGCGAACCCGCCGCTGGACGAGTGCCTGGCGAAAGTCGACCAAGCCGACCTGCTGGTGCTGATCGTCGCCCATCGGTTCGGCTGGGTCCCGGACGGACAGCGTGTGCGTAAAGACAACCGCAAGAGCATCACCTGGCTGGAATGCGAACGGGCGATCGAGGCCGGCAAGGACGTCTTGGCTTTCCTGGTGGACGAGGCGTACAACTGGCCCCTCGAACTCCGCGAGGAATACCGTCTGGCAGAGGCAGCGCTTGCCGGCCAGCTCACCGCGGAACTGGCCACAGACATCCAATGGCGAGTCCAGCGGCTGCAAGCCTTCAAACGCAAGCTCTGCGACCAACGGATCATCGCCAAATTCACCACGCCCGACACGCTGCAATTACAGATCGTCGAAGCGCTGCGCGAATGGCGGAAACGGCATCCCGAATTCGCGGTCGCAACTCCAACGCCGACCGGCGCCGAGGCGTCCTGCGATCCCACGTCTTACCTCAAGGCATTGGACGAAGACACGGCCTACATCAACATCCGCGGCATCCAGATTCGCAGCGGCCAAGCCAACCGGTTTCCGATCGACGAGTTGTACATCCCGCTGACCACGAGCTTTGAAGTTGCGCATTTTCGTAGGATGGGTCTCCCGACCCGTCCTTTTCCGATGTCTCTGAGGTCGGGTCGGAGACCCAACCTACAAGAAACGCCGCGAAAAGCGGACCCCAAAGCCACGCCGGGGCCGGATCGCGAACAGGCGGATTTCGAGGGCCGCCATGTCCAGCTGGACGAAGCCCTGCAGAGTCCCCGCCTGGTGATCATCGGTGATCCCGGTTCCGGCAAGTCCACGTTCCTGAACCGCATCGCGCATCGGCTGTGCCGCGCGCAGCTCGACCCGGCCGCCGCCGACCTGCCGCAGCAGACGCTGGGTCTGGCCGGTCAACCCTTCCCCGTGTTGGTCCGCATTGCCGAGCTGGTGGACCACATCCAAACCCACCGCGGCCGCAACGCCGGGCCCGCCAACTCCGACGCGCCGGACTGGCTGCTGCACTACCTGGCCCACCAGTGCCTGGAGAACCGTCAGGGCCTGACCGAACGCTTTCTGAAACAGCAACTGGAGGACGGCAACACGCTGGTGCTGTTGGACGGCCTGGACGAAGCGCCCAGCGAGTCGCTGCGGGAAAACGTCTCGCAACTGATCCGCCGCGCCACACGGGCCTTTGCCCGTTGCGGGTTCGTGGTCACCAGCCGTCCGGCGGCCTATCACGACGACGTGGTCCTGGCGGAATTCGACCAAGTGGACATCGACCGGCTGGACGACGCGGCCATCGAGACGTTCCTGCGGCGCTGGTACGCAGCCCTGTTTCCGGACAGCCCGCGGCAGGCGGCCGAGCACGGTGACCAGGTGCTGCAGGCCCTGCGAGAACGGATCGAAATCCGCTTGTTGGCGCGGAATCCCGTGATGCTCACCGCGCTGGGCGTGGTGCATTGGAACGAACGTCGGCTGCCCGAACAGCGGGCCGACCTGTACGACTCGATCATCCGCTGGCTGTCGCTGTCCCGCAAGCAGCGGCCCGGTCGCCCGGCGCCGGAGACCACGGTCAACCTGCTGCAGGAGTTGGCCTTGGCCATGCAGCTGCATCCCGAAGGCCGCCAGGTCCAGTCCAATCGGCACGGGGCCGCCCAGATCCTGGCCCCGGAGCACCGCGATCGCAGCGAAGACAGCCCGATCGTCTGGGCCGAGCGTTTCCTGGAGCAGGAGGAGTTGGACAGCGGCGTCATCGTCCGCCGCGGCGACGACGTGCGGTTCTGGCATCTGACCTTCCAGGAGTTCTTGGCCGCCCGGGCCATCGCGGCGCGGGACGACGCCCAGCAGCGACAGATCCTGAGCATGACCGCCGCTGGCGGAACGCTGCGGATCTACGAGTCCGAGTGGCGGGAGATGGTCTTGCTGCTGGCCGGGGTGCTGTACCACCACGGCGACCGCCGAGTCGACCGGTTGTTCGCCATGGTGCTGGACCAACTGCCGGCCGACGCCTCGCTGGAGGACCGCGCCCGCTGCGTGGCCCTGCTGGGTGCCGCCGTCCAGGACTTGGCGCCGGTCAAGTACAAACCGGGCGATGCCCGCTACCAAGCCCTGCTGGACGAGGTCTTTGGCCTGTTCGACCGCGAGCGCGCCGGGCGGGTTCCGATGCGTGTGGCGATCCAAGCCGCCGAAGCCCTGGGCCAGGCGGGCGACCCCCGTTTGACCGCGGCCCAGCGGGTTAAGAACTGGATCGCGATCCCCGCGGGGGAATTCCAGATGGGATCGCAGAAAAGGAATCGCCGCGAATCAAACTACGACGCCGAAATGGACGACCGCGAAGGGCCCGTCCACGCGGTGTGGCTGGACGAGTTCCACATCGCCAAGTATCCGGTGACGGTGGCCGAATTCGCGAAATTCGTCGAGCAGGGCGGCTATCGAGATCAGCGCTGCTGGGCAGCTGGCGAATTCGGCCGCTGGCCGTCGCCCAACGGCTGGGACGAGCAGCTGCAGCATCCCAACCGTCCCGTAGTGAACGTCAGTTGGTTCGAGGCGGCCGCCTTTGCCACCTGGTCCGGTTGTCGGCTGCCCACCGAAGCCGAATGGGAGCGGGCGGCGCGGGGAACCGCAGGCCGCCGCTGGCCGTGGGGGCCGGAGGATCCCGACGAGACACGGATGAACTACAGGCCGGGCAAGGACTGGAGCGAGAAACCGAACATCGGCTGTCCGACGCCTGTAGGTATCTATCCGCGAGGCGCAACCTCCGAGGGCATCTGCGATCTGGCCGGGAACGTGTTAGAGTGGTGTGCGGACTGGTACGACGAAAAGTACTATCATGAATCACCCGCAAAGAACCCGAACTGTCAGAATGCCGGCTCGTTTCGTGTGCTGCGGGGCGGGTCCTGGTCCAGCTACGCCAGGCTCTGTCGGCCTGCGTATCGCCTCGACGGCGACCCCGGCCGTCATCTCCACCTCGTTGGTCTGCGGTTGGTTCGCGGTTGCGTCGGCTGTTTTCCAGTCGTCCTCGAATGATTCGTACTCTGTTTCTCTGTTCCTCTGATCTCTGTACTCTGAACCTGGGGGGTTGCAGGGGGGCTTCCCCCCTGCGCGCGAAAAAAATGTCAATTCCTAACACACCGTTGTTTGTCAAAACGCAGGACTTCTTGGTTTGGCTGATCCGCCACACGCAGCGATTTCCCAAGAACCTGCGGCAGTCCTACACGAGCCGCATCGAAAAACTGGGCTTCCGCTTCCAAGAGGCGATTCTGATGGCCAACACGTGCCTTTGAAGTTGCGCATTTCGCGACGCGGCTAGAAGCTCCCGGCGTGAGCCGGGAGAGTCGTCCCGCCCCGCACCTAGCCGGAGCCGCGCACGCCACAAGGAAGCCGCCAGCGTAAGCTGGTCGGAGCCTCCCGCCCCACACCTATTCGCGGAGCATCGTCTAGGTGCAGGGGCGGGAACGCTCCCACCGGCTTACGCCGGGGGCTTCTCGGTGGCAATCACGACACTGTTGGCATTTCGCAACGTTATGATCAAGGCTGACCAAACTCTTTTTCCACTGGGGCAGGCCCGAATGGCACGAGGTTAAGGACGGCAGGAGCGATTTCCCGCCACGACGGGGCTTGTCCCCGTCGAGCGATGTTTACTACCAGAAATGCCAACCAACGATGTCTCCACGCCACCACGGAGCTCGCCTCGAATGGCACGAGGTTAAGCGTAAGCCATTGTCATTCCGGCAGTTCCCCCACCCGGGCTCG
>JAPLNJ010001231.1 GCA_026692885.1 Planctomycetota bacterium
GTCAGTCGTTCAAATTTCAGTTTTTGCGGCGGCGAGACTCTCCACCCTCGTTGCCCAGAGGCCGCAAAAACTGAAATTTGAAGGACTGACCCATGTCTGCGGGCGGAACAGAAGTGGAACAAACTCTGGCCTGCCTCGCGACACTGTTTTGTGCGGGCCACCCCCGACCCGTCTCCCCGAGTACCGGGGCGAGGGGAGAAGATCAGGCCGATGCTGTCGGCCCGTTTGGTTACGGCGGAGCGCAGCGAGATCCGTGTCAAGAAAACGCCGGGAGACTCTGGGGGCCTTAAAGGTTGCTGACGATTTCGCGTTTGGCCACCAGCCGCGTGCCCCGTTTACGGTCGACCTCGCAGGCGGCCAACCAGCGGGTCCGCACTTCGTCGCAGAGGTCTTCCAGGTTGGCGTTGCCGTTGGCCACCTTGGGAATCCGGCCCCCGGATCGCTGCTGGTGTCCGCCGCTGTGGCCCAAACCACGTACCACGTTTTGCACCAGATCGGCGGCGTTGTAGGCGTTCTGAGCGGTGCGCACCGAGAGGAACAGATCTTCGCCGACCACCGCCGCACACAGCACGCTCCGCACTTCGTCGCAACGGATGATCAAGTCCGCGACTTCACCGACCAACTCCGCACCTTCCGCCCGCGGTAGGAAGCACAGGGCCGCATCGTCGTAGATGAAGGCATTTTGCAGAGCCAACACCACGTCCGCGTAGTAGTCCCGCGGCAGCGGTGCATTCTCGATCTCGGCCAACACGGTGGGGTCGGCATAACGCGTCAACCAGAAAATAACGGAGCGATCCAGCCGCGAGTGCCACGTCCCTCCGCCGCGTGTCTCCGTGCGGATCGCGTAGAGCAACGCCGTGGCCAACTCCGGAGGAGGCTCAAGATGCTGCTCGCGGAGATAGCTGCCCGCAATCGTCGCCGTCGCGACCACGCGTTTGCGCAGATCCTTAAAGGGGAGCCGGGCCTGTTGCCGCCCGCACTGGTGGTGGTCCACGACCCCCACGGGCCGCAAGCCGGTGTCGGCCAGCAGATGATTGGATGCTCCGTACCCGCAATCGACCAGAATCGCGGCCGTCCGATCGACCTGGTAGAAGTCCTGGACCAACTCGATCGGAGCACCCAACAGTTTAACCATCTGGCGATTCTCGGCGCGCACAATGCCGCCGCCGCCGATCAGCCTGGTGGGAATGGCAAGCTTCCGTTCGACAAGCCACTTCAAGGACCATCCCGACGCGATAGCATCCGGGTCGGGATTGTCATGCGTAATCACCAAGACGTAGTCGTAACCGGACACGGTGTCTAAGAGCTGGGCGGACCGTGTCAGCAGTTGCGTTTGCATAGGGGTTGTGAATCGCCTCCGAAACAGAGTTACCGGCACCAGTAGTTCCAGGTTAGGAATTAGGAATGTAGCTGAACTCGTGAGAAGTCAGGAGTTTGGCGAAAACCCCTGACTTCTCACGAATTCAGCTGCACCAACTTGCAACGTCGCTACAAACTTGGAACTACTGGGCACCCTCAATCCCATCCCGGATCTTTCCGTGCGTTCACCGGCTGCGGGTCCCACGCCAGCCGAATCAATTTCAGCGTGGCACGCATCTATGGTACGGTAGAATACGTCCGCATTGAAGGGGCGGTGCGAACCGGCTGGGGAATCCGGCTTGTACAATATGGCGCAAGTTGAATTACAGCAACAACTAGCGACTGGACCGTAAATTGGGTCATCCTTGTCGGTGGGACGGGTCGCACAAACGGTATCGCGCGTTGCCTTGATCGTAACCTTGCGAAATGCTAGCAGGGTGGCTGGTGGCTGAGCCTAAGCGAAGCCCCAGCAACGGTGGACTGGGGCTTCGCTTAGGCTCAGCCACCAGCCACCCGCCGCATTGCTAGTCTTGACAGCGTTGCGCAGCGTTCCGATCAAGGCGGATCCGAAAAACTATCCCACAAATTCGTTCCCGACCTTGCGGGCCCGCTGTGGCTTATCGAGGTTGACACCCAATTGCAATCCGACGTCGACCAGGATATTCCAACCCGCGGCCATTTGTACGTACCCTGCCAAATCGCCGGCGTCCGGAATGCGGATAGTCGGAAATCGCGTGGGGCGGCTGGCGATGGCGATCACGGGCAGTTTCACGCCTTGGACCAAGACGTCGTCAATCTTTGGTTCCGACCCTGGATAAGGCTCCACCCAGATGACCACCTCATCCGAACTCATCACTTCCTCGATCCCATGGACCGCGTAGGTGCCTTCCAGGTAATCGGAGGATCTGCGTGTAATCTCGTTGGTCTTGAGCGTCAATTCTTCAGCCACGCCGTCGTTGCGACCGGCCCAATAGATCCGCGTGGCCTTGGCGATGGTCGCAATCAACTCGGCGTCGATCGGCAGTGTGAGAGCCTCCTCGACTTGGCCGGCCAGTTCCGACAGTCGCGATTCCAGCGTCGCTGCGTTGGCGACCAGCTCCAGCAAAGCTCGATAGAACAGGGCCTGCTCCATGACGCTCTTGGTGGCAGCCACGGCGCCTTCCTCACCGCACGACAGCACGTAACCTTTTGTCGCCAAGGACTGCAGTTTGGTGTTCGCGAAGGCGGTCAGACTATACAGGTGCGAGTGGCCTTGGTGGCGTTGCGCCGTGAACAACTCGATCACCTCGGCAGTCCGGCCGGAGTTGGACAAGGCGAACACCGCCCAGTCGGCAAGGTTGTATTCCTGGGCTTGGCGTCCGCCTTCCGTGTGCAGTTGCAGCGGCCAACCGCAGCGTCGTGCGTAGGCCATGACATGCTTGGCGGGAAAGATGCGGCTGGAGCCTTCGCCGGTCATGAACAATCGCCCCGCACCGGCCACGGCACACGCCGTTTCGGCCGCTTGGAGGGTCAAAAAATTCTCGATGATGGCGGGGACAGCCAGCATGTCGTTGACCAGCCCACATCGCGCGTATCGATCGTTGTTGCGTTGCATGGTTCTAACTCCCTGGTTGATTCAAGCGGCTGGCGACAGCCCGGCGGTCCAACCCAGCAGTTGCCGCAGGAACTGCGCGTACAAGTTGCCGACTTCGATCGGTTCCGCTCCCGGAGCTTGTGCCGAGACGCGTTCGGGGCCCCAGTCGACCAGCGGACCGACCCAGTGCGGCGCCACGTCCGTCGCCAATGCGGCGGTGCGGCCGACACCGTGTTGGCCGACGACCAACAACGGCTCCCGCGACGTGGTTTGAAACCAGAGTCCCTGCGGCTGGACCTCGACGTGAATGTGCTGCGTCTCCAGCAGCACCGTGCCAGTCGCCTTGGGCCAAAAGCGGTTGAGGCCGCCGATCAGCGGCGGGCGTGATCGCCAGGGTAGATCTCGCACGATTGGATGGTCGGCCACCTGACGCAGAATCACCGGATGATCGCAGTTCAACCGATCATCTTCAGTGGCGATCGACACCGGCAACGCTTCCGCGATCCGCGTTCCCTCCCAGTTGCCGCCGCAACCGTGGAAGGAATCCCAACCGCCAATCATCAGCAATCCGGCTCCCGCAACGACCCGCCGCACGATAGTCTCCTGGTAGTCGGTGGCCAGGTTGGCGGCAGGGTAATCGCTCAGCACATAGAGCGCCCGCGGTGTTTCGAACAGCGTGGCGACTGCCAACTGGCTGCTGGGAACGTAATCGAACGACCAGCCCCAGGAGTGCATCAGCCCCGCCAGGTAGGCGGCTGCACCGCAGAGGCTCGTGTCGCCGAAATAGAGGATCGAGTTTGACATAGGCGGTTGAGGGGCGATTCGTCACGCAGGGTGGCTCGCGGTGCGAGCCCCACGCGGCTTCCTTTCTGCATCGGTTAAGCACGCTCTCGAACGTGCCGCTCAGGCATCAAATTGTCGCCAAAAGCCTGCCCCTTGCAAGCGGCCTGCGGCCGTAGGAACGGGTTCGTAGCAACGGTGGCCGAAATAACTTCCGGATCTCCCAGAACGGTTTGAGGCCCAACATGGTGGGACCCAGATATTTCACCATGATCGTCCGCCCTGCGATGCTCGACGAGTTGAGAGGACGCCCGATGCCCGCAACCAAAAACTAGCACGGATGGCAAAGCCGGGGCACGGATGAGCAGCGCGGTGTCGGACAATTCGTGGAGATTCTGGGGTCTTCATCCGTGCCCCGGCTTTGCCATCCGTGCTACTCGATTCGTCCCTGGTGCCGCCCTCTTAGCCCGCGCCGGAAACCGGGAAGCTATTTCGGCCACCGTTTCTAGCGGAAGTTGTGAGACTTCCGACGTTTCGCGAGCTAGCGGCCTGAATTCTCACGAACTCGGCTAAGACTTCTCTCGTACGTTTACCGGTCTTCTGCGTTCCCAAGCAGGAGCCTGGGAAGGAGAACGCCAAAGGCGTGTACAGCCGTCGGTCCACGGCTGGTCTGCTGCTTGTGAGCAATGCCCGCCGATGGTAACTTGAACGGGCTGCATTCGGATCGACAGGGACCTCCGCGGTCTCGAACATCGTTGAGTTCCGTCCGCTTCTCGGTCATTCGCGCACTGGAGGATGGAGAACATGAGGCCGATATGCTCTTGCCTGGGAACGTTGATACTGGCTTGGCTCGGCACCGCGTGCGTCGCACGCCGCGTCATGGGCGAGGACGCGATTCCCGCCAAAGTTGAGTTCAACCGTGACATCCGACCAATCCTGGCCGATGCCTGTTTTGCCTGTCATGGTCCGGATCAGAATAAACGCCAGGCCGACCTGCGACTTGACGTGGAAGAACACGCCGTCGGGAATCAGAAGGCCATCGTGCCGGGCAAACCCGACGAAAGTGAGTTCATCAAGCGGATCACCGCGGCCGACGCGGACGAACGCATGCCGCCGGGTTCGACCGGCAAGACGCTGTCGCCGCGCCAACTGGCGCTGCTCCGGCGTTGGGTCGAGCAGGGAGCCCAGTATCAGCGTCACTGGTCCTTCATTCCGCCGCAACGCCCGGAGGTGCCGAAGGTCGTCGGCGAAGGCTGGCTCCGCAATCCGATCGACCGTTTCGTCCTGTCGCGACTGGAACAACAGGGTCTGGCCCCGTCCGCCGACGCTGACAAGCGGACGTTGCTGCGGCGTTTGTATTTCGATCTGATCGGCCTGCCCCCGCAGCCGGAAGAGGTGGACGCCTTCATCGCTGATACTTCGCCCTCAGCGTTCGAAAAGCTGGTCGATGCGTTGTTGGCCTCGCCGCATTACGGCGAGCGGATGGCGGTCTACTGGCTGGACGTAGTGCGTTATGCCGACACCGGCGGATACCACAGCGACAATCACCGCGACGTGGCGCCCTACCGCGATTATGTCATCGGGGCGTTCCAGCAGAATAAGCCGTTTGATCAATTCACCGTCGAGCAACTCGCGGGCGACTTGCCACGAGCGTGGCCTGGCTCGGCCTGACCATGGGCTGCTGCGAGTGCCACAATCATAAATACGACCCGCTCACCGCACGGGACTTCTACAGCTTGCAGGCGTTCTTCGCCGACGTGGCCGAGCGGGCGGTCGGACGGCAGGACCAGACTCCGGTCCCGGTTCCGGAACAGGAACAACAGTTGGCGCGTATCGACCAGCAGTTGGGGCCGCTACGCAACGACTTCCATAAGTCCACGCCGGAACTGGACGCCGAGTTTGCGAAGTGGGCGGCGGCGGGCGAGGCAGCTGGGCTGCCCAAAGACGTCGCCGAAATGCTGAAGATCGAGGAGCCGAAGCGGACCGCGGAACAAAAGGACAAACTCGTGAAGCATTTCCGCAGCGTCACGCCACTGCTGACGACGCTCCGGAAGCAGATCGCGGATCTGGAGCAGCAACGCGAAGCGGTCACCAAGACGATTCCGGTGACCCTGGTCAGCCTGGCGGTCGCGCCCCGGACGGTCCGGTTGCTGCCGCGTGGCAACTGGCTGGACGATTCCGGCGAGGTCTTGGAACCGGCCACGCCGGCAAGTTTGAATCCGCTGGGCGTCAAGGACCGCCGCGCCACGCGGTTGGATCTGGCGCGCTGGATGACCTCGCCGGAGAACCCGCTGGTCGCGCGGGTCTTTGTGAACCGCCTCTGGAAACTGTGTTTCGGGCAAGGACTCGTCAAGAGCGTCGAGGACTTCGGCACACAGGGCGAGTGGCCGTCGCATCCGGAGTTGTTGGATTGGCTGGCCGTTGAATTCCGGGACAGTGGCTGGAACGTCAAGCACCTGCACAAGCTGCTGGTGATGTCGCACACCTATCAGCAGACGTCGAAGACCGCTGCGAAACTGCGGGACGTGGATCCCGGCAATCGGCTGCTCGCGCGGCAAGGCCGTTTCCGGCTGGACGCAGAATTCGTTCGCGACAATGCCTTGGCCGTCAGCGGACTGTTGTCGCGGACTGTCGGCGGCCCCAGCGTCAAACCCTACCAGCCGCGGGGCTACTGGGCGAACTTGAATTTCCCGACGCGGGAATGGGAGAATGACCGCGGCGAGAACCAGTACCGCCGCGGCGCGTACACGTACTGGTGTCGCACTTTTCCGCAGCCCAGCCTGGTGGCGTTTGATGCGCCCAGCCGCGAGGAATGCGTGGTCGACCGGACGCGGTCCAACACGCCGCTGCAGGCCCTGGTGCTGCTGAACGATCCGACTTATGTGGAAGCCGCACGCGTGCTGGCCGGCCGGATGCTGCGCGAGGGCGGGGCGTCCGAACGGGAACGACTGACCTTTGCTTTCCGGCAGGCCCTGAATCGCTCGCCGCAGGACGAGGAAGTGCAGCTCCTGACCGAGCTGGTCCACAAGCACCGGCAGGAAACCACGCATGATAGAGCGGCCGCCGAAGGGCTGTTGAAAACCGGCGACGCGCCGGTGCCGGACGGCATCGATCACGCCGAACTGGCCGCCTGGACCTCCGTGGCCCGGGCGATTTTGAATCTGCACGAGACGATTACCAGGAACTAACACGGAATCATGTAACCCCGTAGGGTGGGTCAAGGGAGCGAAACATCTTGACAGGCCTTCGCAAGTCGCCCCTGCAGTGATCCGCAGTCGACGGCGCAACACTATTTGGCACAGCGACCGCGGCCCACCAGGAACGCGGCTTGCTCGACCTAACCAACCAACGAATAATCCTGGCTAGCATGCCTCGCCTCTGACTACAGGGGCGAGGGAAGAGAGATCCACCATGTCCACCCAAGTGCTGCCTGACATCCCGGTGCGAGTTCCGACCGTCCCTAGTCGCGGGTCGGACTCGCCACCGCCGACAATTGGATTCGCGTCTGCCGGCCTGCTCCTGACCGCCGCTGAGTTCGACGGAATCGCGGAGTGCGATGAACGATACCGCTACGAGTTGATTCATGGAGTGCTGGTTGTGAGCCCATTACCTTCGGCAGCGGAGTCGACACCAAACGATGAACTTGGGGTCTTGCTGCGAGAGTATCGCTACCGGCACAGCCAGGGAGCAGCCCTGGATGAGACCATGCCCGAACGGCACGTGCGGACACCCGACGGACGGCGCAGGGCGGATCGGGTCATCTGGGCGGGACTTGGGCGCCTGCCGGACTTGGAAACCGATATCCCCACGATTGTGGTCGAGTTCGTCTCGACGAGTCGACGTGACTGGCAGCGAGACTACGTCGAGAAGCGGCGCGCGTATCGGGAAGCGGGTGTGAAGGAGTGCTGGGTCGTCGATCGCTTCCGCCGCACGCTGACGGTTTACGGCAATCAAGCCGCGAACGAAACGGAGGCCGTGCTGGGGGAAAGGGAGACGCACCGCACCGACTTGTTGCCGGGCTTCGAGTTGCCGCTGGCACGCTTGCTCGCTGTGGCTGACCAATGGACCAAGTGAGAGAGGCGTGAAGAGCGTAACCTCCGATCCCCACTGGGCTTGCCCCAGTGGACAAGAGGTTTGAAAACCAAGGCCGCGTACCGCGACCACACCCCGTCCCCTTCGCCGCATTCACCGCCGCCTGCGGCGGCGGTGAATGCGGCGAAGGGGAATAGGGGGGAACCGCGATTAGTGACCAATCCCTTTTTCCACCGGGGCAAGCCCGGATGGGGGCGGAACGAAAACAGGACCATCCGTTTGACGCCCGACTCCCCAATTTTTGCCCCTCACCCCCGCCCCCTCTCCCCGGAGTACCTGGGCGAGGGGAGAAGGTCAGGCCGACGTCATCGGCCCCTTTGGTTGCGGCCGATCGCAGCGAGGCCGCGTTAAGCACCCGATTTGAAAGAGCCACTCATGCATCTGACCGACTTGATGGGAACCGATGTTACGCGCCGTTCCTTCCTGGGCCGTTCGGCAACGGCACTGGGTACGACGGCCTTGGTCTCACTGCTGAATCCGCACCTCCTCACGACGGCGGCGGCCGAACTGCCGGCCACGCGGGGCACGCTGCCCCGATATGACTTTGAGCCGAAGATCAAACGCGTAATCTGGCTGACAATGGCGGGCGGACCATCGCATCTGGAGACGTTCGACTACAAGCCCAAGCTGGCGGAATTGAACGGCCAACCGATGCCGGATTCCTTCACCAAAGGCCAGCCGATCGCGCAACTGCAGGGCGCCAAACTGAACTGTTTTGGTCCGCAATACGCCTTCCAAAAATTCGGCCAGTCCGGCCAACAGATTTCGGAACTGTTCCCGCACCTCGGTTCCGTGGCGGACGAGATCTGCATCATCCGCTCGATGAAGACAGAAGCCATCAACCACGACCCGGCCCATACGTTCATGAACACCGGCAGCCTGATTTCGGGCCGGCCCTCGATGGGCTCGTGGATCTGGTACGGGCTGGGCGCCGAGACCCAAGATCTGCCCGGCTTCGTGGTCCTGATCTCCACCGGGCGTTCGGGGCAGCAGCAACCCGTCGCCGCGCGGCAGTGGCACAGCGGCATGCTGCCCAGCCGCTTCCAGGGCGTGCAATTGCGGGCCAAGGGCGATCCGGTGCTGTACCTCTCGAATCCGCCGGGCGTCAATCGCAGTCAGCAGGAAGACGTCATCCGGACGGTCAACCGTTTGAATCAGGTGGAAGCCAACGTGGTGGACGATCCGGAAATCGCCACGCGCATCGCACAGTATGAAATGGCCTTCCGCATGCAGGCGTCCGTCCCGGACTTGATGGACGTTTCCCACGAAACGGGCGATTCTCTCAAGCTGTACGGGTGCCAACCGGGCGACGGCTCGTTTGCCTCGAATTGCCTGCTGGCGCGCCGGCTGGCAGAACGCGGCGTGCGGTTCATTCAACTGTATCACCGTGACTGGGACCACCACGGAAACATTAAGAACGATATCAAAGTCGTGGCGGGCGAAGTGGATCAGGCCCTGGCGGCGCTGATCAAGGACCTGAAGCAGCGCGGCCTGCTGCAAGACACTTTGCTGGTGTGGGGCGGCGAGTTCGGACGCACGCCGATGGCGCAAGGCAACGGCCGCGATCACCACCAGAAGGGCTTCTCGATGTGGCTCTGCGGCGGCGGCGTGAAGCCGGGGATTTCCTATGGCAACACGGACGACCTCGGCTACCACGCCGTGGAAGATGTGGTCACGGTGCACGACCTGCACGCCACGATGCTGTATCTGCTAGGCATCAATCACGAGCGTTTTACCTACAAATTCCAGGGACTCGACTGGCGGCTCAGCGGCGTTGAACCCGCGCGGATCGTCAAGGAGCTGCTCGTTTGACGACGCCCCATCCCATTTATCCTGATCGAGGGCGTCAAGCTCTCCCCAGCTTAAGCGGTCGCTGCTAGCATCGCAGCCCGTTTTTCGCCGCCGCCGAGAATCTCGCGTTCCCGCACCGGAATCCTGCCGAAAAGAATCACAGACAGGTCTGACGTTCCCACCGTCAGCGGACCTGATTCTGCACATCTCACCCCGCGCCACAGGCCCAGACATGAATCCGCAATCACGATTTGGCTTTGGCAGAACCATTGTTTCGGTTGGACTGCTATCCCTCCTGACATTGCTGACCGTGTGTCCGCGCCGGTCTTCGGCAGTCGACGAGTTCCTTAGGCCCGAGGTACAACCTGCCGCCTTTGTGAACGAGACGGCCGAACTGGAACCTGCGGGGGCGGAGCCCACGGCCGAGTTCTATTCGCTGGACGAGTTGCGTACGGAGATGAAGAAACTGGCCTGGACCAAGGGCGAGTACAAGATCGTGCCGTACGGAATCCTGTGGGGCAGCGCCACCTACGAGACGCAACGCACCACCCCGGGCCCATTCGTGCTGTACGTGCAGTCGCCGACTTTGGAGAACGAGCCGGAATTCGAAGTCGACACCCGCCGGACGCGGGTGGGTCTGGACGTGGCGGGGCCGAAGGTATCGATGTTCGGCGGTGCGGACACCAGCGGCAAACTGGAAGTCGACTTCCACGGTCAGTTTCTGACGGAGAACCAGGCCACGATCCAGATCCGCCACGCCTACGCCGAGGTCAAGAATGAAGACTGGAAGCTCATGGCAGGACAAACCTGGGACCTCATCTCGCCCTTGATTCCAGGTGTCGTGAACTACTCGGTGGGCTGGGACGGAGGCAACATCGGGTTCCGCCGGATGCAGATTCGTATCGATCGGTATCTGCAATTTAGCGATGTGCTGCTGGTGACCCCGCAATTCGCCGTCTGCCAAGACATCATTCCAGATGCCATGTCGCGGGTAATCCCCGGGGGCAACGGTACGTCAACATTCGACCGGGTGATTAAGCCCGAGTCGGCCGCTTGGCCGCCACTTCAGGGCCGGCTGGGATTTACGGTGGGCGAGCGGGGAGAGGGCTGCCAACCGGCCACCTGCGGGATTTCGGGGCACATCGGTGAACAAGGGTTCGACTACCGAGCAGGCAATCCCTACCCCTTCGTGGGCGAAAATGTCCGCATCAGCACGTGGTCCTTCAATGCCGATCTGCGTATCCCGATCAACGACCGGTTCGGGGTGCAAGGCGAGTTCTTCACGGGATCGAACCTGGGAGCCTTTTTTGGCGGTGTCGGACAAGGGATCAACTTGGAAACGCGAAAAGGGATCCGCGCCACGGGTGGTTGGGGCGAAGTTTGGTATGATTGGACGCCGCGACTTCACAGCCACGTGGGTTACGGCATCGACGATCCGGCGGACGAGGATCTCACGGCGGCGGCCGCCCGGGTCTATAACCACTTTCTCTTCGGCAACCTGTCTTTCGATGTCACCAAGAAGATGATCGTGGGCTTTGAAATTAGCTCCTGGAAGACACTGTACAAGGCACAACTCCCCGGAGATGCGGTGTCGTTTGAGTTCAGCGGACAGTACGGATTCTGAACGACCGCCGCGCGGACATGGCGACGCGGCGTCCGCCAGGGGCGTCTCACCAGCTTGTTCGCGGATCGACGATGGTTGCGTCATGGAAGACGGGCAGGGTGTGGAGAACTGTGAAAGCCGGACGGATCGCCGAAGTCGGACGCGGCTGATCGCGATCCTGTTGGTGCCGGCCCTGTGGCTGACGGGCTGCCGCCTGGCGGAACGAGAAATGGCGGACCACACGCCGCAAGGCTGCGCCACTTGCCATGTCGCCATCGCGCAGCAGTGGGAAGAGTCCGCGCACGCCAGCGCCTGGACCAACCCGCAGTTCGTCGAACGCACGTCCCAGCATCGCCGGCCGCAGTGCCTACCCTGCCATGCGTCCGCTCCCTTGCTCGAGCGTCCGCCGGGAGAACCACCGCAACTGCGGGCCGAGCAGCGGGAGTCCGGCGTAGATTGCAGTGTCTGCCATCAACGGGGTTGTGGCTACGCGGGCCCTTACCGAAGCCACCTCGGACCCCACCCAGCAGAACAGGATACAACGCGTCTGCCGTGTTCGGCGTTCTGCGGTATCTGTCACCAACAGGAACACCAGGAGTATGCGGCTTTGTACGTTCCCGTAGCGAATACCGGGGATGCCAAACAGTGTGTCCAGTGCCACATGCCAACCGAACGAGCGCGTTTGACCCAGGCCCACCTGCTGTCGTACGTCCACCCCAAACGCATCACGCACGACCACACTTTCCCGGTCTGGACAGCGCGCGTGACCGCGGGGACCGTCGAGATCGGCGACCCGACCGTCGTCTGGCGCTCTCCAACAGAGGTCGACGTCCGTTTCCTCCTCACCAATCGCGGTGCCGGGCATCGGATCCCGTCGGGCGCCTTCGGACATCGGACGCTGCGGATCGCCGTCGAACTGCTGGATCGGCACGGCCAGCCCATTGGCCAAAAGGAGAAATCCTTGTTTGCCGGTCAGCAGGATTGCCTGGCCCCCGGCCGTAGCGTTCCCTTCACCCTGGTCGCGACCGTTCCGGAACGCGAACAACCCCTCCAGGCGCGGCTGCTGGTGGAACGTGTCAACCGGGATCGATCCTTCCGCTTCACGCTGGCCGAGTTGACTTGGCCAGTCAAGATGCAGGCGAGGGCGAGCGACATCGGGCAGTGAGTTGGGCCTGCAGTCCTCTCGGCACCCAATCAAAACGCGAGCGCGATCCACCACACGTACATGTTGCCGAGGGCGTCGATCCGCTCCCAAATGTTTCGGCACAGCTGCTCGTCGCCGATGCTGGCGGGCAGTTGCGGGCGCAGGTCCGACCAGGGCGTGCAGGTTCCCGGTGGTCGGCGTTGGTCGATGGACGGTACAAAGCCACCGGGCCGAGCGTCGGACGGGGACGGCTGCGGAGCACCCCGTGGCTGGGCTGACGCGGCATGGCCGCGGGAGTAGACGCCATACTCCAACGTGGCTTCGGTCAGAGCCCGGAGGTTCTCGACCTTGGTGTCGTTTTGCATAATGGCGCTGGCGTCCATAATGTAGCCGCCGTCGCGGGCGACCCCGTCAATCACCTGCTTGCAATACCGCCGCACCTCCGCGGCCGGGCGAAAGGACAACAGTGAGTTGGGAACGCCGCCGCTCAAGCAGAACTTGTCGCCCAGCGTCTGGTGTACCCGGAAAATGTCGCCCTGATCGACGTGATAGACGATGCTGCGGTCCGGCAGTTCCGCAAAGGAACTCAGGTGATGGTCCCAGTTGCCTTCGGCATAGAACAGCGTCTGATGGCCGGCGGCCCAGAGTTCCTGAACGATCGGCTTCAGCGTCGGCCAAAAGAACTCATCGAACTGCTTAAAGGAAATGAAGGGGACGCAGCCGCGGTGCATCCAGAACCCGACCGGTACGTGGCGCTGAGGATCCGCGGTGTCCAAGGCGAACTTCGCCAAGTGGGGCATCAGGGCCTCACAGGCTGCCCGGACTTTCTCCGGACGCTCCTGCAAGTCGTCGACCAGCCCCAGGTAGCCGCGCAGCTTGTCCGCCAACAGGTCCAAGGGCGCGCGAAGCATACCGGCAATCGCGGACACCGTGCCGGACTCGGTGCGTAAGCGGGCTTCCTGGTCGCCCCAGGCCTGAAAGAACTGCAGCATGGCCATCGCGCCTTTGACCAGCGATACGTTGTGCTCGAACGTGACCGGTCCGCCGAGCGGGCTGAGCGGCGCGGCGACGCGCGGCAGCCAGACGTTGTACAGATAGCCGGTCGGATCCTCGATCAGCTGGTCGTACTCTTCCGGCTGCATGTACGCCGCTTCGACCGGTGGTTCGCGATACTGATGGCCGACGTTCACCGGCACATCGATCCCCGGAATCATGGTGTAGCGCAGGCCCATGGCCTGAACCATCCCGGTCCAAGTCGCCAGCATGTTGGGGACGACGGCGTCCCAGTCGAAGTCCGCGGCGCACTTGCGGGCTGCCGCAAAAGCCCGCTCGTAGTCGTGGGCCAGCTCCTGGCAGGTGTAACCCGCATAGACGCCCGTAAACTCGGCCACGAACGGGCGGATCGGCACGCGATCCGGCTGCTCATTCCGCATGGCGGTGGTGTAACGGTCGAGCCGTTCGCGATAGCGTTGTTCCATGTCGGTCATCGCCTGGATCTGCCGTCACCTTTCTTCGGCCAGGGAAGCTTTGATGCTGGTCGACGAGCGGGCCGGGAGCCCTGGCTTCGGGACGCGTGGCAGCACGAGGTACTGCACGCCGTATCTTTCACACAACTGCCGTTTGTCCGCGCTGCCTCCGTCTTCGTTCACGATGAACATGTCCGGCTTGATCTCGGCCAGATCCGGCTCAAAGTCGAGCATGCCCGTGCCCGACGAGACACGTGCGTGGGTGACGTAACGGATGGCTTGCACGAGGTACAATCGCTCGGCCTCAGTGAACTTCGGGGCGCGCTGCTTCAAGCGTTGAATGTTGTCGTCCGCGCCGATGCACACGTACAGGTCGCCGTACTGGGCGGCCGTTTCGAAAAAGGCCACGTGCCCGGCGTGCAGGAGATCGTAACAACCGCTGACGAGAACTTTGGGTCGCGCAGGCATGGTCGGGTGTTGGCTAGGGAGGTGGTCCTCGAATAGCGGCGGATTGTAGCCCGAAAACGCGGCAAGTAAAGGTCCCTCGACAACTCCGCAGCGACCGCTCGGCCGAATTGTCAGAAATCCCCAATCCACAGGGCGCCTGCCTGACAAGAGCCGACCGACACGATACACTACCCACATGCTGTTATCGCCTGAGACCATCGAACTGTCGCTCGTGCTGCCCGCCTACAACGAGGCCGCCCGTTTGCCGCCCTACCTAGCCACGATTCGTGCGCATCTGAGCCAGCGCTACGGGAATGCCTACGAGGTGATCGTCGTGGACGACGGCAGTACAGATGGGCTTGCGGAGGAATTGGAGCGTTGGGGCGTGGACTGGCCGCAATTGCGCTGTCTGAAGCACGAGCGGAATCAGGGCAAAGGCGCGGCGTTGCGTACCGGCATGCTGGCGGCCCAAGGCCAATTGCTGCTGTTTGCCGATGCGGACGGGGCCACGCCCATCGCCGAAGAGTGGCGTCTGACCACGGTGGTCCAGTCGGGAGCGGACGTGGCCGTCGGGTCGCGTCTACTAGCTGCGACGAGCCTGCAACGCCAGCGTCATTGGCTGCGGGGATTCGCCGGTTGGCTCTTCGCGAGCATCGCCCGGCGGTGTTTGCGGCTTTCGGTTCGGGATACCCAGTGCGGCTTCAAGATGTTCCGCCACCAGGTCGGCAAGCGTCTGTTCGCTACGGCCCGGGAGTCGGGCTTCTTCTTGGACTTGGAGGTGCTCGCGTTGGCCCGTCGTTTCGGCTACCAGACGGCCGAGGTGCCGGTCAACTGGCATGAGGTCTCCGGCAGCCACGTCAGCCTCTTGCACCTCTTGCCTCGCGCCGTCACCGGTCTGTGGCGAATTCGCCGCCGCGTGCGTGAGGCGGTTTAAGCGTGGATGTATGGTTGACACGAGAACCATTCGCCCACCAAACTCTAGGCTGTATCGTCCGTGTCCTTCCCGCCACACAGGAGAATCAACATGCGTTGCCCACGAACCACTTGGATCGCCTCAGTAGCCGGCCTGCTGCTGTGGGGCATGAACACTCTAGCTTGGGCACAGCCTGCCGGAGATTTCCCGGCGAAACTGGCGGAAGCCTTGGGCAAACTCGCGACGTACGACTTTGGCGGCGATAACGGTCCGTTGAATGCCATCACCGAGATGGTCACGGCGAGCCAGAAGCAGCCGGAGCAGCGGCAACAATTGGCCGCGAAGCTGGCCGCAGTGCTCGCGTCCACCGCCCCGCGCGGTGCGAAGGATTTCGCCTGCCGACAATTATCCCTGATCGGTACCGCGGACCAGGTGCCGGCGTTGGCGAGCCTCCTGGCCGATGATAATCTGTCGCACATGGGCCGTTACGCTTTGGAGCGGATCCCCGGCCCAGCCGCCGACGAAGCTTTGCGTCAGGCGTTGGGCAAGGTGAAAGGTAAGTTGCTGGTGGGTGTGATTAACTCGTTGGGCAACCGCCGCGACCAGAACGCCGTGAGCGATCTGGCGAAGCTCGTGGGCGATGCCGATCTGTCGGTCGCCAACGCCGCGGCGGCAGCGTTGGGCAAGGTTGGACCCGCGGCCGCCGACGTACTGGCTCCCGCCCTCCAGTCCGCCCCGGCTCCGGTTCGCCCGGCTTTGGGCGAGGCCAACCTGCTGTGCGCCGAGCAACTGGTGGCCCTGGGAAAACGCGATGTCGCGGCCGCGATCTATGACCGTCTGCGGGCGGCCGAGGTGCCCAAAGCGATCCGAATTGCGGCCACCCGCGGAGCCGTCCTGGCTCGTCAAGCCGGCGGGGTTCCGCTGCTGATCGAACAGCTGAAGGGCGGCGACGCCAGTTTCTTCGGTCTGGCCCTGACCCTGGTTCGCGAGATGCCGGGAGTCGAGGCCACCAAGGCCGTCGCGGCCGAACTGGGCACGCTGCCCGCGGAGCGACAAGTTGCCTTGCTCGCGGCTCTGGCCGATCGACGCGATGCGGCCGCGGGTCCCGCGGTATTCAAGCTGGCCCAAGCGGGCGATGCCAAGGTGCGCCCGGCGGCCTTGCAGGCTCTGGCGAAATTGGGCGACATCTCCTTGGTCCCCGCGTTGCTGGAAATGGCGATGGGGGGCGAGGCTGACGTGGCCCGCGCTGCCACGGACAGCTTGGCGAGCCTGCCGGGGAAGGACGTCGAAGCGGTGCTGTTGGCGACGTTGGAGAAGCCCGACGTCAAGCTTCGCCGCGTCACGATCGAGGTGCTCGGACAACGGCGTCTGGCCGCGGCCGCGCCCGTTCTGCTCAAGTCGGCGCGCGATGCGGACGGGTCGATTCGCTTGGCTGCGATCAAGGCCCTAGGCGATACGGCGGGCGCCCCAGATCTGGGCGGCCTCGTGGAACTGCTGGTGCAAGCCAAGGAGCCCCAGGATCGCGGCGCTGCCGAACCGGCTCTGGCGGCCGTTTGCCAGCGACTGCCCGACAAACAGGCCGCCGCGGAGAAGTTGGCGGCAGCTTTGGCGCAGGCCAGTCCGGAAGCCAAGGCCGCCTTGTTGCGACTGCTGGGCCAGGTCGGAGGTGGTAAGTCGTTGGAGACCGTGCTGGCTGCCGTGAAGGACGCCAGCGAGCCGGTGCGGGACACGGCGGTCGACGTCGCCACCAAATGGCAAGATCTCGCCGCGGCCGAGGTGCTCTTGAACCTCGCCAAGACCTCGGAGACCAAGAAGTACAAGATTCTCGCGATCCGAGGTTACATTCGCCTGGCGGGACAGCAGAGTGTGCCGGCGGACAAGAAGCTGGCCATGTCCAAGGAAGCCTTGGGACTGGCCGAACGGGACGACGAAAAACGGCTCGTGCTCGGCGTGCTGGGCGGTGTCCCTAATGCCGAGGCGCTGGCGCTGGTGGTCACGTCGTTGGAGAACCCTGCACTGAAGAACGAAGCGTCCGCCGCCGCCGTCTCGATCGCCGAAAAGATCGCCAGCAGCCAACCTGCGGTGGTCGCTGCGGCCCTGAAAAAAGTTCTGACGGCTACGGAGAACAAAGACCTGCAGAAGAAGGCGCAGGACCTGTTGAATAAGACCGAGAAGAAGTGAATGGAGTCGCAGCCGAAGAACAACTCCCTCGCCCAGGTACTCCGGGGAGAGGGTCGGGGTGAGCCACGCAAGATTGGGGAGTCGAGCGTCAAACGAATGGTCCTGTTTTCGTTCCGCCCCCATCCGGGCTTGCCCCGGTGGAGCGAGGTTTCTGGACTACGCCACGGGTCCGCAACCGCCTCACTTCCTCCCGCCGCCCCCCGTCCGCCGCCGGAGGCGGCGGACGGGAGGCGGCGGAAGACAGTACGGCTGGCGTCTGCCGACGTAGTGTACGAAACCCAATTCCACCGGGGCGAGCCCGGATGGGGACCTGACATGCCAAGCTGGAACAAAAGCCGGACCCGATTTCACCATGGCAAGGACTCTCGTGATACAATTCTGCGCGGCCCAGGGTCGGGGGCAGGGGGCAGGCAGGCAAAGGCCGAAGTTGTTTTTCGGCCGGTCCTAAGGAGCTGGCTATGCGTTATTCTCGCCGCGAGTTTCTGAAACGTACCACCGCGACGGTTGGGTGCTCTGCCGTGGCCCCCTATTTCGTCCGTGCTGCGGCCCTGGGTGCCGACGGGCGGCCGGCGCCGAGCGAACGGATCACCATCGGCTGCATCGGCCTGGGCGGCCGAGGACACGTGAATATGTCCACGTTCCTCGGCCATCCCGAGGCGCAGGTCGTCGCGCTCTGCGACGTGGATGCCGGGAGCACGCGTTACGAGGATGCCTGGCATCGCGGCCTGGCGCCTGCCAAGGCAGTGGTCGAGCGGCACTACGGGGCTGCCGCAGCATCCGGCAAGTTCCAGGGCGTCGACGGCTACCGCGACTTCCGCGAACTGCTGGCCCGCGATGACCTCGATGCGGTTTGCATCTCCACGCCGGACCACTGGCACGCGCCGATCGCCGTCGCGGCGGCCAAGGCGGGTAAGGATATCTACTGCGAGAAGCCGCTGTCGCTGACCGTGCGCGATGGCCGAGCCATGGCTGACGCCATGCAACGCTACGGCCGCGTCTTCCAATGCGGCAGCCAACGGCGTTCGGACGCCGGCTGCCGCCGCTCGTGTGAATTGGTGCGTAACGGTCGGATCGGCAAGCTGCAGACGGTCCGCGTGGGCTTGCCGGGCGGACACTGGATTCGCAGCAATGCCAAGTCCACGTTTGAGCCGGAAGCGGTCCCGGACGGTTTCGACTACCCATTGTGGCTCGGCCCGGCACCGTGGGCGCCGTACATTTTCAACCGGTGTCATTGGAATTGGCGCTGGAACTTGGACTACTCCGGTGGCCAAGTCACCGACTGGGGCGCACATCTGATCGACATGGCCCACTGGGGCATGGGCGCCGACGAAAGCGGCCCGCTCGAGGTCGAGGGCCAGGGCACGTGGCCGCCAAAGACCAACTTGTGGAATACGGCCACGGGCTTCACCTTCACGGCGACCTATGCCGGCGGCGTCCAGGTCATCGTGTCCAGCGGCGGTCCGAATCGTTTCGAGGGCAGCGAGGGCTGGGTGGACCTCGGCGGGGCGACGAATCCGCCGTCGCTGGCGAGTTCTGTGATCGGGCCCGACGAGCTGCATCTGTACCCGAGCAGCAGCCAGCACGGCAATTTCCTGGAATGCGTGAAGAGCCGTCGCCGCACCGCCGCGCCAGTCGAGGTCGCTCACCGCACGATTACCGTCGCCCACTTGGGCAACATCGCGATGCTGGTCGGACGCAAGATTCGCTGGGATCCGGCGAAGGAAGAGATCCTGGGCGACGAGGAAGCCGCCCGCTTGTTAGGCCGCCCCAAACGCGAACCCTGGAGTATCTAGCGGCGTCCAAACACGAAAGTAGGTCAGGCTTTCTAGCCTGACGTCAGCCTGGAAAGGCTGACCTACAGGAGAATTGGGATCCATGCTGCACCAAGAAACCATGACGTCGCGAGAACGCGTCCTGAAGGCAATCAATCGCGAAGTCCCCGACCGCATCCCGATCGATCTCGGCGGCAACCAAACCGGCATCCATAAGAATGCCTACGGCAAGCTGCTGAAGTTCCTGAATATCCGTGACGAAATCCTGATCATGGATGCCGTGCAGCAGTTGGCCAAACCCTGCGAACAGGTGCTGGAACGATTCCACGTCGACACCCGCTACATTGCCGCCGGGGCGCCGGCGAGTTGGCAAGGCGGTATCGTCCAGGCGGAACGCGACGGTCGAGCCTGGCACGATCTGACCGACGAATTCGGCGTCCGCTGGTCCATGCCGGATGATCAGCCGCTGTACATGGACATCACCCTGCATCCCTTGGCCCAGGCGACGGTCGCGGACCTGCGGGACTATCCCTGGCCGAAAGGCGACGATCCCAGCCGGTTCGCCGGCCTGCGCGACCGCGCCCTGCAACTCAAACGGGAGACGCCCTACGCCGTGGTCAGCGGTATTTCAGGTGTGGTCTACGAAATCTGTTGGTATCTGCGCGGTCTGGAGCAGTGGTTCTGCGACCTGCTGACGGACCCGGAGTTCTGCGAGGCATTAATCGACCAGACGCTCAAGTTTTGGATGGATTGGTTCCGCCTGTTCCTGGACGAGGTGGGAGACGTGGTCGACGTGATCATGATCGGCGACGACGTGGCCGGCCAGCGGGGACCGTTGTTCAACCCAACCATTTACCGCCAGATCGTCAAACCGCGGCAGAAACGGTTGGTGCAGTACCTTCGTTCGCGGACCAACGCCAAAATCTGGTATCACACCTGCGGCGCGTGTAGCGAGTACATCCCCGAATTATTGGACAACGGTATCCACATCCTGAATCCGGTCCAGACCAGTGCGCGGGACATGGATCCCGTGGAACTTAAGCGACGCTTCGGTCGGGAGATCGTATTTTGGGGCGGCGGGGTTGATTCCCAGCACATCCTGCCCAGCGGCACGCCGGAGCAGGTGGCGGCCAATGTCCGAAAGCACGTGGCCGCCCTGATGCCGGGCGGTGGTTACGTCTTCAACAATATCCACAACATCCAGGGCGACGTGCCGCCGGAGAACATCGTGGCGATGTACGACGCGGCCTACGAGTGCGGCTTCTATGCGTAGCGACCGTGTTAAGGCCGCAGGAACCCCTGACCGCGTCGTGGAATCGGAACCGAAAAGGGCGTCCGGAACCGTTGTTGTGATTCTTGGTCGGCCGCGGGGGCGAAGTGTGCTTTCCAGTCCCAGGGGGTGGCCCGCGCAAAACTGGGCGGAAACAGCGGCCAGGGTCAGTCGTTCAAATTTCAGTTTTTGCGGCGGCGAGACTCTCCACTCTCGTTGCCCAGAGGCCGCAAAAACTGAAATTTGAAGGACTGACCCATGTCTGCGGGCGGAACAGAAGTGGAACAAACTCTGGCCTGCCTCGCGACACTGTTTTGCGAGGGCCACCCAGGCAGCGAACCACCGCCCCAGTTCCTGGCCGTCTTGCCGAGGAAACTCGCCGCCCGCATCACACCAGCAAGCGGGCGACGTGCTTTTGGACCGTCCGTGGATACCGGGCGAGGAGCATCGCATCAAGGGACGCCCGCGCAGGCAGATTGCGTAACGTGACCAGAGCTTCCGGCGGGACGCCCTGACGACGCGCGAGATACACGTAGTCGCAGAGCGCCTGGATCGGATCCGCGATCGGCCCGTCGGCTGGCGCGGCATACACTCCGCCGCTCACAACCACAAATACAAACCGGCCGATCGGCGTGTCGCGATCTCGAGCGCGCGAACTTCGCCGGTCGGTGAAGCAGGTGACAACGGTGGGTATCTGCGTCACCAGATGGTGGGCGAACAGGGCGTAGTGCCCGGTGATGTAGGCGTGCGAGTCGATGGCGGGCACGAGCAACTGCGGGGTCACAGCACGCGCCGGTCCATACAGGCCATGAGCATACTTCACGATCACGGATTGGCGGCGGAGCCGCGCTAGTTCCACGTTCAGGGCGGCGTGCGAGACGCCGGCCACGTGCGCCAGTTCCGTGACCGTGAACAGCACCTTGCCGTGCCGGTCACGCTGCTCTTCCAGATAGTCCCGCCACGCATTGGCTCTCACGAATCCAGCTCCTTGCCTGCCGCCAGAACATCCCGGACGACTCGCATCGCGGCATCCCAGATCATGGCCGCCCCGCCCGCGGCGCGTAGGTTCTGCGCCACCGGCGAGTCGACCTGCTCGTCGAGAATCCGCTCGATGGCGCGTACCTGGACGACACGATTGACCTGCAACTTGTCGAGCCGCTGGGCCGCCTCGGCGGGCGACAGCGAGCGCTCGTGCAGCTTCCGCCACAGTCGTTGCGAAGCATCTGGCCGCAGCGTGTCCTGGAAAAGGAACAAGTCCAGAATGTCCCGGGCCTGGGTGAACGGGCGACTTAGCAACGCGACGATCTTGCTTTCGATCATGTCCGCATCCGAAACGGTCAGGAACACCGTCCCCGCGACCGTGCGCACGGCGGGCGGATCGAAACGTGGGATCCGCGTGATCTCGATCGGCAGTTCGATCCGGCTTCCGGCTTCCGCCAGCCGGTAGCAGGCGAGCACGATGGCACATACGGCTGGCGAGTCCGCCTCTGGGCCGGTCGCCGGTCGCACGTCGCCATCGTAGGCCAACTGCCGCTTGATTTCCGGCAACAGCCGCTGGCGAAACAGGTCCACGATTTCGGCCTGCTTCTGATCCAGATCGCCGTCCCAGTGGTAGTCAATGTCGGTCGATGCCCGGCAACTGGCGTTCAGCAACCGATACCGGAATCCGCCGATCAGGCAAAGCAGATGACCGACCGGATGCGTCGCCAAGAGTTTGGCGGCGAGCCGTTGAATTGTCTCGATGACGGGTGCGGCAACTTCTTTCATGCACTCAAATGTAACACTAACGTTATAATTGGCAACATGAACAGCTCGAAATCATCAACGAACCCGTGTTCGACAAACGCGAGCAGGAGTGGAACACGCTCAACGCCCGCTTGGCCGCCGCCATCCGCCACAGCGCGCCGCAACACACCATCGTCACGACCGGCCCGAACTGGGGCGGCATTGACGGCTTGAAGAAACTCACGCTGCTGCCCGACCGCAACGTGGTGTACTCCTTCCACTGCTACGACCCGTTCGCCTTCACCCATCAGGGCGCGACGTGGGCCGGTGACGCCGTGAAGCCGTTGCGCGGTGTGCCGTATCCGTCGAGTTCCGAGGCCGTCGCCCCGCTGCTGCCGGCGCTGGAGGCACATCCCGGCTCGCAGGCGATGGTCGAGAAATACGGCAAGGAACAGTGGAACAAGGAGAAGCTGGCAGCGCGGTTCCGGCAGGGTATCGAATGGGGCGCAAGGAACCAGGTGCCGCTGTACTGCGGCGAGTTCGGCGTGTTCCCGCCACACACGAAACCCGAGCATCGCGCGAACTGGTTCCGCGACTTCGGCGAGGTGCTGGCCGCCAACAGAATCGGCTGGGCCGTCTGGGGCTGGGACGAAGGCTTCGGGCTCAACCGCCGAAAAGTAGACGGCAAACCTGTGGTGGATGCCGTGGTCGCTCGGGCCCTGGGATTGCAGCCTGCGTGACTTCGGTAGAAGACCAGGGTGCCCAAGGCGCGCGTCTCCCGCAAGCTGTGACGATCCTGATCCCGCGTCACACGGCTCTGGAGAGATCCATGCTCCGGGCAGGGGGGGTGTGAAAAATTCTGCTGGTTCGCGTAACAGGACGGTTGTATCCTATCGCCAACTCGCCATCATAACGATCATGGCGACGCGGGTAACCAACTTGCTGCCAAGGACCGGCGCATCAATAACTGTCGGAACTATTCCAAGTAGCCCGCACACTCCGTGTGCGGAAATCGGCACACGGAGTGTGCCGTCTACTATTCTTGCGACACTTATTGATGCGCCGATCCCAAGCCGTTGTCGCGTCCGCCTGGTCGAATCGAGACACGCCATCCACCAACGCGACCTGACAAACAAGCCGTACCAAACTCACGGCACCAGCCACCCCCATTCCGAAACCGTTTTTGATCGAAGGGACAACATGAACTACGTGCCTCCAAACCATGGCCAGCTGAATGGGTGTCCGGCGACGTCGGACTACGCAAGCACCGACCTCGGGCGGTCAACCCACATCCCACAGTTTCGGACGGCAGTTTTGGCGGCCACCGTGATGTTGCTGGGCGCCTTTTCCGTCGACGGCGCCGAAGTCGCTCAGAAAGCGGCCAGCACCGACAAGACGCTGGTCGCGTGGGCCTCGCCGGCGAACCTGAACCAGCAGGGTGGCAGCGTGCTGACGATCCAGAGCGGCGACCGCTTCGACGCGATCGTGCTCGGCGAGCGGGCACCCGGCAAATGGATGGCCGGCAGCGAATTCTTCCACCGCACACAAGCGGACCAGGACGCCAACGCCGCCGAGACCGCCGGTTCCGACGCGCTGGTCCAGATTGCAGTCGTGTACGAAGGCGACCAGATTCGCAGCTACCGCAACGGGGAAGCGTACGCCTCGTACAAGACGCAGAACGTGGACCTGCTGAAGATCGAGAATCACATCGCCGTGTTTGGGCTGCGGCACGTGGGGGCGGGGACGGGAACGCCGTTCGTCGGGTCGATCGACGATGCACGCATCTACGAGCGGGCGTTGACGGCCCAAGAGATCCAGTCGCTGAGGCCCAACGAGGCTTCGGACATCAAGCCGCTGGCGTGGTGGGACTTCGAGGGCGAAGCGGTGAAGGACCGGGCCGGCCACTTCACCCATCACGCGGCCGTGGGCGGGGCCAAGGTCAAGGGAGGACGGCTCTTGCTCGACGGCACAGGGTATCTGGTCGTGGCGCGGTCGGAGGCGGATGCCAAGCAGACGACGCTCAACGCACCTCCGCCCCCGCCCGTCGGGCCCTACGCACCCGAGACGCCGGCTTGGCCCGACCAGCCGTCGGCGAACTGGCTGACGTTCCACCTGGCACACCCGGGCCCCGGTCCGGCGATGCCCGGCGATCCGAACTGCATCTTCGACTACAAGGGCCGCGTGCATCTGCACTATATCTACCGAAATGCCTGGGGGTTTGTCTTCGGCCACGTGTCCAGCGACGACATGGTGCGCTGGAAGTGGCACAAGACGGTGCTGGCGCCACCGACGACCGGACACGGCATGTTCAGTGGCACCGGATTCTACACGAAGGCCGGCCGGCCGACGATCATCTACCACGGCCAGGGCGCCGGGCGAAATGTGCTCCAACACCCGGCCGACGATTCGTTCGACTCGTGGACCGAGCCCGTGCCCGTCGTGCCCAAGACGGCCGACGGCCAGACGCCGAACATCCGCCACTGGGACCCCGACTGCTGGCTGATGAACGACACGTACTACGCCTACAGCGGCGGGCAGAACCCGCAGTTGATGAAGTCGCCGGACCTGCAGAACTGGACGTACCTGGGCGACCTGCTGCATCCCGAGTACCCGGCGAATCTGAGCATCCCCAAGAACGAGGACATCTCCTGCGGGAACATGTTCCCGATCGGCGGCAAGTGGATGCTGCTGTGCATCAGCCACGGCAAGGGCGCCCGTTACTACCTGGGCGACTTCCAGGACGAGAAGTATCTGCCCAGCTTCCACGCGATGCTGAGTTTCGGCAGCAACCAGTTCTTTGCGCCCGAGTCGGTGCTGACGCGCGACGGCCGACGGGTCATGTGGGCGTGGCTGCTGAACATGCCGATCGCACCGACCGGGGTGCAGTCGCTGCCGCGCGAACTGGAGTTGCCAGCTGACGGGGCGTTGCGGATTCGGCCGCTGCGTGAACTGTCGAAGCTGCGCTACGATGCCCAGAGCCGTGAGGCCCTGACGGTCAAGGACGGGGCGCCGGTGGCGATCAACGAAGCCTCGGGCGATGCGGTGGAGTTGGAGGTGACGATCGCCGCGCCGCTGCCCGCTGAGGTCGGTCTTACGCTGCTGGGCGACGAACGAGGCGAGGGTGGGATGAGCATTGTTGCCGGCGCCGGCCGCCAGACGCTGCGCGTGGGCTCCACCGAACCGCCATTCCAGCTGGCCCAGGGTGAGGACCTGACGCTACGGGTGTTCATCGACAAAAACCTGGTGGAGGTCTTCGCCAACGACCGGCAGGCAGCGGTTTTCGCGGTCAACGCGGCGCGGGCCGAGCCGAACGTGTCGCTGTACGCCAAGGGCGGTAATGCAACGGTGCGCTCCGTCAAGGCTTGGCGGATGCGGACGATCTACGCAGCGGACCCCGGGGCGAAATGATCGCCCTAAGGCTCCGCCGAAGAATAACTTCCTCGCCCCGGTACTCCGGGGCGAGGGTTGGGGTGCGGGGCCGAGAAGCAAATGCCGAAGCTATTTTTCGGCCGTGCCTAAGCATGAAGCGGCCGTTAGGTTACGGACGAAACCCCACAACGCGAAAATTGCTGGACCAGCGCAGCCGTTCCTGCCGTGGTTGTTAGCGCCGCCGCCGCCATCGTAGCATGGCTCTCCAGAGCCGTGCAGGATCCGCGCTGCCGGTTCCTGACGCTTCGTACCGGGCAAGAATCGTAATCGATTCGGCCAATCGCTGTCGAACCACACGGCTCTGGAGAGCCATGCTACGGG
>JAPLNJ010001232.1 GCA_026692885.1 Planctomycetota bacterium
AGCGGCGTAGCCGCGTAGCGCCGCCCTGGGTTATGAGAGGATGGAGCACACCAGCCCTGAAGGGGCGAAACAAGCCTTGGCCGCATCGGACGAACGATGCGTGCGGGATGAACCGATTTGTTTCGCCCTTTCAGGGCTACCATGCTGAATCGAACCCGTACCCAGGGCGTCGCTCTGCGGCTACGCCGCGACGCTCTGCCCTGGGCTGATTTGTTTTGCCCCTTTGGGGCGGAAGAGTCGTGGATCACGCTGGCTTCCGCCGGGAAGCTTTCCCCAGCCCCAAACGCGGAATAGAAACGGGATCAAATCAATTGGCCTTGACAGGCACAAACTGAACACGCCAGGACGGACCCCTTTATTCCGCGGTCAGGGCTGTCAGGGTGGAAAGACGCGGGCATCGATCAGTCCAGGGAACGCGGGTGATGAAGGGACAACCGAGCCTTAGCCTGGACCAGATTGATGAAGCTGCCGACGCGAAGGTACTTGTCGAGTTCCTCTCGCTCGGACGGGCTAAGCCGGCCTTTGCTGTTGCGATCTGACAGTTCGGTCATCCGAGCAACCGTCGGGTCGGTGAACTTCCAGCGGAGCACGGACCTCGCAACCTCCGGCGACAGATCGCCCTCATCCGGCCCAATGACGTCCGCCATGATATCAATCTCGGTAATGGTGCCTGTAGTGCTAATGCCCGTATTCTAGCACCACATGCCCTCGCAAGGAAACCGCTCCCTCACTTCGTCATGGTTTCGGTGTGATCTGGCGAATCGATTCTTCGGCGGCTTGGCGGAGTTCCGGATCTTCGTCTTGCAACAGGGTTCGCAAAGTTGCCAGAGCCGGCTGGGACGCCGGCCCGATCCGTGCGAGCGTCTGGCAGACCATCACCTTTGGTTCCTGGTCCGGAGATTTCAGTTGCTCGATCAGCGCCGGCACGGCCGCCTTAGCCGGTGGTCCGATCTCGCCCAGCACCGCGGCGGCGGCTTCCGCCTCCTCCGGCGTCGTCAACTGCTCGATGAGCGTCGGCAGGGCTGCTGCCGGATCCCCGGTGGCCTTCCACCAGGTCCGGGCGGACGCCACGCGCGCGGCGATCTTGCGTTGGGCCAAGGCTGTGCGGATTACCGGCACGGCCGGCGCGGCGAAACCGCCCAAGTCGCCCAGGGCGATCACCGCGTTTTCCCGTACGGGCTCGAACCGGTCGCCGAGCGCTGCGATCAGCGTCTGCAGTCCCTCCGGTCCGATCTCCGGACCGATCTTGCCCAGCGCCGCGGCCGCATTCCGCCGCACGGACGGCAGCCCCGCCTTGGTCAGTCGGCAGAGCACGGGAACGGCGGGCTTGGCGGCGGGACCAATCGCGCCCAACGCGCGGCAGGCCCAGTACTGGGTGTGGAAGTCGTCGCTATCGAGCAGCTGGATCAGCAGCGGCACCGCAGAACAAGCCTCCGGGCCGATGCCCTGGAGACCGGCAATCATAGCGAGCCGTCTTTCCGGCTCTTGTTTTTCCAACAGACTGATCAACTTGGGCACGGCCGCTTTGGCCCGTGGTCCCATGTCATGGATCGCGGAAGCCGCACCGATATAGACCCTCCGATCACTGTTTTCCAGGGCCGCAGTCAACGCCGGCAGTGCCGCTTCGCCGATGTCTGCCAGGGCGGTGCTGGCCGCCTGGCAGACCAGGGGGCCGCAATCGGTCGGGACGGTGTCCTTCAGAGCCTCAAGCAAGGCGGGAATGGCACCCTGGGCCTTATTCCCCAGCTTTCCCAACCTTCCGGCAGAAGCGGCCCGCAGGTTGGGATCGGGATCACTCAGACGGCTCACCAGGGCGGGCACATCGGTTTGAGCCGTGGAGTCTGGTTCATCGACAGCGAACCACAATAGGGCCAGCAGCACTGTACCCATAGGTGTATCTCCTCGGCTATAATCCTAGCCGTTGCAGTAGCTTGTTACGAGTACCGTCTCTACGCCACTTCTATGAACACCGCCACGCTTGTCGACCGAATCTCTGTCACGCCGCTCGGTGTTCCGCCCCTGCGTATCGGGTCGGTCGTGATCGATCCGCCGGTGCTGCAGGCGCCGATGGCCGGCTTCACCAACTACGTCTTTCGCCAGCTGGTGCGTGAATTCGGCGGCGCCGGATTGTTGGCCACGGAGATGGTCAGCGCGCGGGGCTTTGCCTGGCTCGACGAGCATACGGCAGAACATCCGGATCGTCTGTGGGGCGTGGCCGAGGAACCGCGCCCGTTGGCCGTCCAGATTTGGGACAACGATCCGCAGATCTTGGCCGATGTCGGCGCGCGGCTGGCGCACGAGTATCGCGTCAGCGTCGTCGATATCAACTTCGGCTGTCCGGTCAAGCAGGTGACCGAAAAGGCCCACAGTGGCTCGTACCTGCTCCGCGATCCGGACCGGGTGGGCGCGATCGTCGAGCGTGTGGTCCAGGCTTGCGCGCCGACGCCCGTGACGGCCAAGATTCGGCTGGGCTGTACGCGGCAGACGGTCAACGCCAGCGCAGTCGCGCAGGCCGTGGAATCCGCGGGAGCCGCGGCTCTGACTGTGCACGGTCGGACCGCCCAAGATTTCTTTCGCGGCCGGGCCGATTGGGAACGCATCGCGGAGATCAAGTCAGTTCTGCGCCGGATTCCGTTGATCGGGAACGGCGATCTGGACAGCCCCGATAAAGTAGTCGATGCGTTCCGGCGTTATCGAGTGGATGGCGTGATGATCGCCCGCGCGGCGTTGGGCCGTCCGTGGCTCTTTCGCCAGATCCAGGCGGCCCTCCGTGGTGAATCCGTGCCTCCCGACCCGACGCTCAGCGAACAACGTGAGATTCTGCTCAGGCATCAGCGTTTGACTCTGGAGCGGTTCGGTGTGGACAAAGGGACCACCCTAATGCGAAAATATGCCTGCTGTTATGCGCAAGGCCAACCGGGCGCTCGGCAGTTTCGAGCCTACGCGGCCAAGGCGACGGCGGAGGAATTCGTGGAGCTGGTAGAGCGGTATTTTCCGCGTGACGACGACCTTGGGGTGCGGGGCCCTGTCACCGCTGTTCCCCACGTGCTGACGGACGGATGACTCCCAGGAGGTGACCATGCCCGCAGTGAATCGCGTCATTGGCATCGGTAGCCCGTACGGGGATGACGTGGCGGGTTGGCGGGTCGTGGAGATGCTGAGCAGCCGGGAGGAGATCTCGACGGAGTGCGTCGCGATCGGGGCTGGGCAATTACTGGACTACTTGCAGGGCTGTCAGCGCGCGATTCTGATCGATGCCTGTGAAAGCGCCCAGCCGCCGGGGAGTATCACACGCCTGATCTGGCCCGATCTGCGGATTCCGGTCCAGCATCGGCGGTCGACGCACGCTCTGAGCGTGGGCGAGACGTTGGAATTGGCGGCCGAGCTTGGCCACCTGCCCGCCAGCGTCGTCCTGTTCGGCATCGAGATCAGCAGTTGCCAACCGGGGGCGGAGTTGAATCCCGTCGTGGAGCAGGCGCTGCCCGAATTGGAACGCCGCGTGTTGGGGGAGCTGGCGTCGCGGGCTTATGCTTGACCGCAAGGCGAGCTGTTGTGCCATTTGTTAACGAGAACAGAGGGCTAGCACATTGACGGCTATACCGAGTGCGGTACAATCTGGCGATATATACGGAAGTGGTGTCGGCGCAAGCTTGCACTTCCGATACATTTACGGACTTTTCTCCGTGTTCGCTCAGACCTGGATGCGCCAGGCTGGAGCAGCGAATATGTCCGCTGGAAGCACGGACGCGAGGGGCCGTCACTGGTGCCTAGTCATCACATCCTCAAAAAGGATGGCTGTAGGCGGCTCTCGATCCCCGTCCATGCAGGCAAGACGGTCGGTACTGGGCTACTGTTGTCTCAGATCAAAGCTGCCGGTCTTACCGTGGAAAGATTCATAGTGTTGCTAAATTCATAGCGACTGGGGTGCGATTTCCACGTACCCCATGATCTCACGCCCGACCAGAAGGCAACACTCCGGGTCGGTTAGCTGGTACTCTCAGCAGAAAAGGAAAGTCACCGTTGGACAAGCACAGCGGCTCTTCACGAGGGGTCCCCGAGCACCTGCGCGCCGAGTGCGAGGCTCAACTTCAGGCGGGCGAAGAAGTTCTCGCGTACTTCACGCCAGACCTGGATCATGCCCTGCGCTTCGGGCCGGGCTTGGTCGTGGTCACCAACCAGCGGCTCCTGTCCGTCGACCTGGTGGCCGACACCGCGGACTCCACGGGGACCCGGTTGGCGGAACAAACAAAGCCGTCTCCTCCCGGAAGAGCGGCCACCAGCGGCGCGAGCCAGGGCACCTACTGTTGGCACTCGTGGCCGTTTAGCAAGGACATTACCCTGAGCGAAAAAGATCAGGGTCGCATTGGCACGCTGGAGCTGATCGGGCCGACCGGGCGTCTGGCCCACTGGCGTTATACGGTCAGCCGCGCCGCGGGGGCTCGGCGCCTCGTGCGAAGTCATGCCGGGCTGGCTCAAGGGCCGACGGAATCCCTGGAGGAATCGGATGCGGAGGAGTTCAGCGAGGAGTTCGCCGAGGAGTCGCCGGGGGAGACCAGGGAGACGAGAGGGGGAACGTTGTCGCTGCTGCGGTTGTGGCGGTTCGCCAAGCGACACGTCTGGCTGATCCTGCTCGGGGGCCTGTTGTCGATGGGCGCCACCGCAGCCGGCTTGATCCCGCCCCTACTGATGATGCCCCTGTACGACAAAGTCCTCAGCCCATATCAAGAGGAGTCGAAGGAGATCGAGGCCAATACCGCCCCGAAATCGCCGGCCCGGGAGCAACAGTACGCCGATTTGGAGAGAACGCATCAGGACCGGTTCGCACTAGTTCCCTGGTTGCTGGCCGGACTGGCCGGTGCCGCGGTGCTGGCTTGGCTGCTGGGCTTTGCGCAGAGCTGGTTGAGCAACCGGGTCAGTGAACGGATTAGCATGGATCTGCGTAATCGCACCTTCGAACACCTGGTCGGGCTGTCGTTGGAGTTCTTCGGCGAAAAACGAACCGGGGACTTGATCTCTCGCATCAGTAGCGATACGGACCGGATCTGCAGCTTCTTGTCGGACACGGTCGTGGATTTTCTTACCGACTGTCTGACGATCGTGGGCATCGCCGCCATCCTCGCCTGGATCGATCCCCTGCTGGGCATCACGACGTTTTGTACCTTCCCGGCTATCGGCTGGTTGACCTATTGGGTCCGCAACCATCTCAACACCGGCTTCTCTCGTTCCTATCGGGCGTGGGATGTGATGACTAGCATCCTGGCCGACACGATCCCGGGAATTCGGGTGGTGAAAGCCTTTGCGCAAGAAGGCCGCGAGATCGAAGGCTTTCGGCGGAGCAACGAGGCGATCTTCCGACTCAACAACCGCGTGAACACGGTGTGGGCTTTTTTTTGGCCCTTGGTGGCGTTCTTGAATGAACTCGGTCTGCTCGTGATTTGGGGGCTGGGGGCGTACCGCCTCTACCATCATCAGATCACCCTGGGTGTGTTGGCGACGTTTACCCTCTACATCGGTCGGTTCTACTCGCGCTTGGAAGCCATGACTCGCATGTTCAGTGCCATCCAACGCGCTGCCACGAGCACGCATCGCTTGTTCGAAATCCTGGACCGGGTGCCCAGTGTCCGCGAACCGGCTCAACCCATTCGTCCCGGCCGCGTGCGGGGGAAGATCGAATTGCGCAACGTCAGCTTCCGTTACGGCAATCGCGCGGTGGTCGAGGATCTGAATCTGGTCATCGAACCGGGCGAGATGGTGGGGGTGGTCGGGCCGAGCGGCGCCGGCAAGACGACGCTGGTGAACCTGCTGTGCCGTTTCTATGACGTGGCGGATGGAGCAATCCTGGTCGACGGGGTCGACATCCGCTCGTTCCCCATTGCCGAGTATCGACGGAACATTGGCATTGTCTTGCAGGAGCCGTTTCTGTTCTTCGGCACCATCGCCGACAACATGGCGTACGGACGGCCGACGGCGACCCGCGAAGAGATTGTGACAGCGGCCCGTGCCGCGCGTGCCCACGAGTTCATCCTGCAGCGACCGCTGTCCTACGATTCCCTGGTCGGCGAACGCGGCCAACAGCTCTCGGGCGGCGAACGCCAACGCATCTCGATTGCCCGGGCCATTCTGATTGATCCTCGGATCCTGATTCTCGACGAGGCCACCTCCTCGGTAGATACCGAGACCGAACGCGAAATCCAACGGGCCCTGGATAACCTCGTCCAGGGCCGAACGACCATCGCCATTGCCCACCGCCTGAGTACCTTGCAACGTGCCGACCGCCTGATCGTTCTGGAGCGGGGGAAAATCGTGGAAATGGGCCGCCACGAGGAGTTGCTGCAACAGGGCGGGATCTATGCTCGCTTATACCAGGCGCAATGGGCGGATGAGCAGCACGCGGCGAACTCGCCGACGGAAGGCCCGGCTTGAGCTGTTTGCGACTGGGCTGGTATACTCGGAGTGCCACCGCGAACTTGGAAGTTGCGAGTAGCAGAATTCACCAGAATTCTGGCCGTTTCGCCGTGCGACAGTTACCCCGCTTTCACCCGAAATCTGGCGATTTCAGCTACTTTGTTTCGAGACTCGCAACTTCCAAGACCGCGGGTGTGGTGTGGACAGTCCGTGCTTTTTTCTCTTTCCCGTAGGTCCGGTCCATGAGGCTCCTGTCGACGCTGGCCCTTGCCGGGCCCAACGTGTGGAGTAAGGCTCCCGTGCTGGAAGCGCGCGTGCAGCTCGCCGAGTGGGCGCAGCTGTCCGCCAGCGCGATCCCGGAATTCCAGCAGCAGCTGCGGGCCTGGTTGCCCCGCCTCGTGCTCCGTTCCGGCGCGGACGATCCTGCGGGAGGAACCCCGGCCGAAGGCACAGCACTGCGGTGTGTGGCGCAGGCGATGCTCGATGTCACCCTGGCGGTTCAGGCTCTCAGTCGTGGGCCGGTCGAGTTCGGGCAGGTGATCGAGACGGACGAGGCACATACCCACCTGCTCGTGGTCGAGTGCGAGGAAGCGGCGTTGACCCGGGCGTGTCTGGAATTTGCCGGCGAACTCTGCCTGGCCGCGATTCGGCACGAGCTGCCGGACGTGGTGGCCGGGTTGCAGCGGTTGCGCGACGTGGCGGACGACGTCTGTCTGGATGTGACCACCGGGGCCCTGGTGGCCGTGGCTCGGCAGCGTGGCATCCCGGTGCGCCGGCTCGATCCGGTCGCTCTGGTACAACTGGGCCACGGAGCCCGGCAACACCGGATTCTGTCCAATATTACCGACCAGACAAGCACGATCGCGGAGTTCATTTCCCTGGACAAGGACCTGACCAAGGCGGTCTTGCGGCAGGTGGGCGTGCCGTTCCCCGAGGGGCGCCCCGTCGCGGATCGCGAGGACGCCTGGCGAGCGGCCTGCGAACTCGGGCTGCCGGTGGTTGTGAAGCCGCGGGACGGAGACTATCAGCTCGGCGTCGGACTGAACCTCCGCACGCGCGAAGACATCGTCGCCGCCTACGACGAGGCTCGTCGTCATCGCGACGAGGTGCTCGTCGAGCGGTTCGCCTCCGGAGCCCAGTACCGCGTGACGGTAGTCGGCGAACGCGTGGCGGCGGCCATTCGCCGCGTGTCACCCCAGGTTACCGGTGACGGCGTGCAGACGGTGACTGAACTGATCGACGAGGCCAACCAGCGGGATCCCCGTCGCGGCGATGACGACGCGGCGCCGCTGAACAAGATTCGCCCGGACGACGATACGCCGCTGTTTCTGGCGGAGCAGGGCTTGACCCTGGATGCCATCCCCCCAGCCGGCGCCGAGGTTATCCTAAGTCGCCTGGCACATGCCTGTGCGGGAGGTGAGGTCCGGGATGTCACGGATGAGCTGCATCCGGACGTGGCAGCCGTGTGTATTCGCGCCGCTCAGGTGCTGGGAATCGACTTGGCCGGTCTGGACCTCGTCGCCGAGGACATTCGTCGTCCCTTGGAGGAACAAGGCGGGGTGGTGTTGGAGGTCAACGTCGGTCCCGCGATCGCGTTGCACTTTCCGCCCTTCTGTGATCGGCCGCAGCCGATTTGTGAGATCATCCTGGAACACCTGTTCCCTCCGGGACAGTCGGGTCGCATTCCGGTGGCCGTGGTCTCTGGGGAGGGCGACAACTCCCGCGTGGCTCGCTGGCTCGAAACACTCTTGCGGAGACCGGGACAGCGCATCGGCAGGTCCTCCTCGGAAGGGCTCTACGTCGGCGGACGCCGTATCAAAGCGGGTGACGCCGCCAACCTCGCCGGAGCCCGCGGACTACTGCTATGTCCGGACGTGGACTTGGCGATCCTGGAACAAGCATTCGACAAAATCCGCACCGAAGGGCTGGAAATGGATCGCTGTGACGTGGTCATTCTGGCCGGTCCGGACACCGGCGTGGTTCCCGGCACGATCGTTCCCCAAGAGATCGCACGGGTGGCCCAGGTGCTGATCGAGTCCCTCGGTCCCCAGGGCGTCTTGGTGGTCGACGTGGAGCAGGCCGCGTTACTGGCCCAGGCTGTGTCGCTGCCAGCACAGCTGATTGTCGTAGCTCCGTCGCCGGAGTTCCTCGCGATACATCCCCTTCCGGCGGCCGCCAGTGTGCGTTATGTGTTCGGTCGCGAGGGCGACATCGTGTTGCGGTCCGGCGCGCTTGGTGAGCAAGTCCTCGTGCTCGATCCGCAGTGGTTCTCGCACATCCCGCCAGCGACCGCCCGGGGACGGGATCTGCTGCGCGCGGTCGCCGCCGCCTGGGCGTGGCTGGTTCCGCTAGACCAGCTTCGGGCACGGTTGGCAGCGTTGCTGCACATGCACCAGGTGTAGGGTGGGCTGTGCCCACCAAGCACAAGCAGTGGTGGTGGGCACAGCCTAGGGTGATGCAAAGTTGGGGTTGGCGCAGGAAAGCAATCGGGTAGATTCGACTGTCTTAGTTTCGAAAACGACCCCGTCCAACGCCTGGACGGTGAGAGAAGTCTTGTAAGCGAGATCGCGACCGACGTTCACCGCCTTCCTCCCTTCCCCAGCCTGCCGCCTCCGGCGGCAGGCTGGAGAAGGGAGGGGTATTGCTGCGTTCGCGATCTCGCTCACAAGACTCCTTCACCGGCCGCGCAAGGCGGCAGGGGTCGAAGTAGGTATTGTTTACGGAAATTGGGCGGCAAGGCGCTAGCCGCCGGTGGCGTTCGGAACCGGCGGCTAGCGCCTTGCCGCTCACGCATCGCGCCCCCTATCGAGGCGAGAACCTGTGAATCAGATCCGGGCGTTGTCCCGCGCTGTCGTATGCGCCCTTTCGGGGCAAGCAGCGAAACAAGTTCGCGCCCTTGCCATCGTGCCAATTTCCCATGTCAACCCGAACTTTGCATCGTTCTAGGCACAGCCCACCCTACGATTCTTTCACAGCCGCTCTGTGTGCGGAAATCGGAACACGGAGTGTGCAGTCTACTGTTCTTGCGACACTTATTGATGCGCCGGTCCTAGACAGTTTCCGTGACCGACGATCGAGAGCTAGGCACGCGGGACAGAGCGGCGTCTGCGTGACCGGATTGACGCAACTTAAGCCTTTGCACCCAGCGGACGCTGGGTCTTTCCACGAAACGATACATCAGGTCCGCCGCCCCCACACTTGCCAGGACGGCAAGGCCCAACCAGCAGACTGCTGCGGCCGGCCGCTCGCCCGTCAGGCCATAGCCCAAAGTCGTAACGGCCCAACTGACCGGGTAGTGGATCAGGAACAGGCTATAGGAGATCTTACCGAGATACTGCAGCCAGCGTGCCTTGAACCAGGTGTTGAGATGCCCGCTCCGGCCCAGCAGGAAGATGCCGACACCCGTAAGCATCGCCATCGCCACTTCTTTGACCCCATACAGGGGCGCACTTTCGGCCGGTTCGCCGACCGCAACGATCTCGGCTGGCGTCGGCACCGATTCAAGTTCCCAGCGTTGGAGGAGGCCAACGACCAGCAAGACCATATATGTCCAGAAGAACCAGGCGGGCACGCGACGCTCCAGCGCCCACCACGCCAAGACCCCGAGGAAGCAGAGGTAGAAGTAGGTGTGGAGCCAAGTGTAATCGTCGGTGCCAACGCCGAAGTAGAACAGCGACAACAGGGCCAGCGGCACATAGGTGGCCGTCAGCGCGAGGACATCCACGGTGCTGCCACGAGGGTGGCCGCAGGCCAACCGCTGAGCAAGCCAGGACAGCGTGACCATGAGCAAGCCGAACTGCAAGTCGATGCACACGAACCACAAGCCGGCCGAGAGACTGTCATAACCCAGGATTTTGTGAAGAAAGAACGCGTTCGCCAGGAATTGATGCCAGGAGATCGGTTCGGCAAGCGTGGTGTCCTTCAGCCCATAGATGGCCGGGTAGCTCATGCCGAGCACCAGCAACAGGATCATCCAGTAAGGTATCCCCAACCGCAAGAGACGACGCAGGGCGAAGTTCGCCGACGCCGACAGATTTAGCCGTTCGTTTCGCAGGCTGTACGCCGTGACGAATCCCGCCACAACGAAAAACATTTGGACGGCCATCCAGCCGTGACCGATCAGTGTCTGGATGGACCCCGGCAGAATCGCGTCAGCCGCCTCCGGCAACGGTCCGTAGCGGTGGATATGGTAGCATGCGATGCCCACCGCGCCCAACCCGCGCAACGCGTCGATGGCGGCAAATCGTTGCGGGACCGGGGCGTCCTGGCGACACTGCGAGTCAGTCATGGCGGAAGGGATGGGGTCCAATTACGGCGGGGAAGTTCACGGGACTGCGCCCCAGAAATGGGACGCGACCCGAGCGAGGGAAACGCCCCTCAACGTCGTCATTCTAAGTTCCTGCCTTCGCGTGCACAACCGTCAGCGCCCGCGTTCCTTGACAACCGGCTCCCCGTTCGCTCCCGCGCCCCCCGTTGGAACATCACGCACTTGACCGTAGAATCCACTTGCCTGGGTTGGAATTCACGGCCCATAGACGGACCGGCCAGATCGCTGGACAAGGAATCAGCTCCATGAGCGATGCTAGAAGTAATGCGATTGACGTTCCCGAAGTAGGTGCCGTGGGGATTCGCCTTGAGGGACTCACCGTGCGGGACGTCGAAGCCGCGAAACAGGACTTCTGGAGTCGCCTCCGAGACCTGGAACTGGAGAAGTATGTGCAGACTACGGACGACCACGGTGCAGATCCACCAGGCGTCGGATTTCGGCTGTGGGCAGACCTTGCGGAAGACCTGGCCCCCGCAGGAGATACGACGAGGTTGTGCGAGAAGCTTCGACTGGACACAACAGCCGACCTTCGTGACCTGGAACAGGAAATTCTGCTGGCGCTGCTCCGGTCTCCGATCCCCTACGTGTTCCCCAGTTACGGTGAGCTGGCATCGGCCGTTCGCATCCGGATGAATATCGTCGAGGCGACGCGAAAGACGGGGATGACGTTTGGCACCGGTGAAGCGGTTCGGCCAACGGATTATTGGCGCTACGACGAAGACCAAGGGTTTCTTCTCGTGCCCGGCCAATCGCTGGTGACCGCTTTGCGGGTAGCCACCCAGCCGGGAGGGTCGGAGACAACGTACACCTTCTCCTGTAGGCGGGCCGTGGAGTTCATTGTCCTGCTGGCCGTAGCCGAGGAACTCCAGACCTGCAATCCGGATCTTTACAGGAAGCTGACTCAGCAGTTCCAGACCAGGGCGATCAAAGGCGAAGAGTTCGAGACGGTGTTTCTACGTCCCATCGGATCCGCAAGCAAACCGTTCCCCCTGTGGTTTTTTGTCCCTGGAGATTGGGTGTGGTTCAAGAACCCCGATCCGGTTTCCGCGGAGATTCCAGGGTTCGAAGGCAGCCACACAATCTACTTGGGCGGCGGGCTGGTTCCCGACTTCTGGTCTGAAGGGGAGACCAGCCATCTGACCATGAAGTACTTGCGGATCTTCTATTGGCGGCAGGGCGTTTTCAAAGACGCACAAGGGGAGCTGCAGATGGACGATGTCAAGGCAGAAGACTTGGCGCAGCAGGTGCTGGGTGACCCAACGGAAGTCGAACGAATACTCCAGGAAATGGTCCACCTCCAGGGGCCACGGGGGGAAGTTGGCTACGGCTGCATCGAACCCACTCGCGACTTCCAGCGCCTGGTCTGTCCCGGCACAGCCGATTTAGTGCTTCCCGAGGGTGCGTAGATATTTGCGGCTCGGCCGCGTTGGGAGAACTTGTGCGCAGCTGGATTCGAGAGAGCGGTGGTGTGCTCCTGGGCCTGATCGCCCTCGGCGCTGGCGGTGGTTATGACAGGAACCTCGCTCCGGTACGTTTCCTGGGGCCGGACGAGGCCGCGCTGCTGGTCCCGGAAAAAGCGGAACTGCACTTTGTCGGTGACTTCCGCGACGCGGTCGGCAGCGACGAAGTCGGTTTCTTCTATGTGGATGGACCGGACGGCCGCATCACGCGGCGCCAGGACGGTGTACCGGAGGGCCTCCCGCTCCTGGGCGCGGACGGCAAGCCGCAGTACGTGGATCCCGGCGATCCGGGGTACCCCGACGTGGCCTTGGCTGCCGGCAACTGCCAGGTGCTCTTCGCCAGCCAGGCAGGACGTTCCGGCCAAGAGCACCGCCGCGTCGAGATGAATGCGGATCGGTTCGTCGCCTGCTATGTCATCCAGGGCAGTGGCACCGACCAATGGCGTCAGGCGCCGTCCGAGAACAAGTCGCCCGTTTGGCTCTCTTTCGAGAAAGCCAATCCGCAGGGTTCCCCGCTCGTGCGTCGCGCGCGCCCGCAAGATCCCGCCCGCAGTGGGGCGTTGCGGGAGTACCATGTGGAAGCGTTGCCTACCGCGCGGCCCCCCGCGCGCGCAGTCCCTGGGATCGCGACCGGCTGGCGGGGCGTGGTGCTCACCCTGACCATCGTACCGATGGCGAATGTCGATGATTACTCCATTTTCTGCGAGGGCGAGGATTTCAATGGGAAACCTCTGCCGCTGCGATTATCAGTGGACGACGGGCTCCTTCGTAACGATTACGCGTTCAGCGGTCGACCGCTGCGGGTCACGGCGATCAGCGCGAACGAAGAAGATTGGCTTCCGGTCCCGGCCACCGGACGAACACTGGATGATCCCGCGGCCCGAAGTCTGCTCCACGGTCTGGTGACCGTCTGGCCGAATGGCGCTGTCGAGTTCCTGCCGGACGACGACGGCTACTGGAAGCCAAGCGGCGTGGGCGAAGAGTTGTTCTTCAACTATCGCCTTTCCGACGGCTGCGATACGGACGAGATATTCGTCCGACTTGCCCGCGGGTTTGGCCACTGGGGACAAACCGTCGATGACGTGCACGACGGCCAGCGGATGTACCTGCTGGCCGGAGGTTATCCCGACGCCATTGAAGACGCCCGCAAGGAGTTCTTTGTGCGAGGTAGCAGACTTCACGATATCGTGCTCATCTCCCAAGGCGGCGACCTGGGTGTGCTGCGGGACAAAGTGCTCGAATTCGCGGACAGGAACGTGCGTTCGGTCACGTCCCTGTCGATCACGACCAGGGCCCAGGCGGAGGATCCGCGAATCGCCCGCATTGTCGCCGGCGCGGATGCGATCTGGCTGGGCGGTGGAGACCAACGGATCTATCACGACCTGTGGCAAGGCACCAGGAGGACCGCGGCAGCCCGGAGCAGACTCTTCGCTGCTTTGCAGGACGCCGCCCGCGACTCGACGGCGATTGGTGGCACCAGTGCCGGAATGGCGGTGCTCGGCCAAGCTATGTACCTGAATCACCCGTGGGATTCTGTGCATGCCTCGTTTGCGGCGGAAGCCCCCGGCAGTCCTCGGCTACAGCTGATTTCGCAGCGAGATTCGGCCCTGCCGTTCGAGTGTCTTTCGCAGGCCGCGCAGGCTCCCCTGCACCAGCTGATTATTGATCCGCATTTTGCTGAGCGAGACCGCATGGGCCGACTGGCGGCGTTCGTCGCGCGCGCGAAACTCGACGGACTCATCGCGGGCACACCGTACGGCCTGGGCGTGGATGGGGACGCCGCGGTATTGATCGAGAAGCAGGGCGCAGCTTGGAACTGGTCCGTCTACGGTACAGGGCACGCATACTTGATCCATTCCAACGCGGCCCCGGCGTATGATCAGCGCGGACGGCTGGTGTTCAGCCCGATCAACGAGTTCTGCCTGCAGCCAGGCCAGATCTACCGGTTCCCGCACTTCACCCAGGGAACGCCGTATGTAGTCCTGCACGTCACCGGCGGTACGTGCTACACGACGGAGCACAACGGCGAAATGTATCGGCGCGCGGGCGGCACCTGACCGAAACGGCGGTCAGGGCCCGCCCGTTCAGCGTTTGCTCAACAGCGAGTCTAACTCTGTCGGCCGTGCCTAAGCAGCAACTTCCGGGCGCCTGGCCGCTTGCCGGACTTCCGTGACCGACCGTAGAATGGACGCATTATGGCGGAAGACTATTACCAGACTCTTGGCGTTGATCGGAAAGCCTCCCCGGCGGAGATCCAGAAGGCCTACCGCAAGCTGGCGCGCAAACACCATCCCGACATGAACCCAGACGACAAGTCGGCCAAGGAGAAGTTCCAGAAGATTCAGCAGGCGTACGACGTCCTGAACGATCCCGACAAACGCCAGAAGTACGACCAGTACGGCAGCGCCTTCGAGCAAGTCGGCGGCGCCGGGCCGGGCTGGGAAGCCTTCCGAGGTGCGGGCGGGCCGGGGGGAGTCGACTTCGACCTGAACGATCTGTTCGGTGGGACGGCGGGGTCGGGTGGCGGACCAGCCGGTTACGAGGAGATCCTGCGGCAACTCGGCGGCGGCCGAGGCGGCAAGCGGCGGGGCCGCGCTGCGCCCCCGCGCTCGCGCGGGGCGGACCTGGAGCACGAACTGCAGATTCCGTTCACAACCTCAATTCTCGGCGGCGAAGCACGGCTAAGCGTGCGGCGGGCAGACGGCCACGTTGAGTCGATTACGGTCAAGATTAAGCCCGGCATCGAGGACGGCAAAAAGATGCGTCTGCGTGGTCAGGGCGAGGAATCGCCCAACGGCGGTGCGCCCGGGGATCTGCTGATCACAGTTCGCGCCGGCAAGCATTCGCATTTTCGTCGCCGGGGCAACGATCTGGAGGTCGTGGTACCGGTGACCGTGGGTGAAGCCTCGCTCGGGGCGAAGATCGACCTGCCCACCCCCCATGGCGTAATTTCGTTGAAGATCCCTCCGGGCACGTCCAGCGGCCAGCGGTTGCGGGTGAAAGGCCGGGGTGCAGCGCACCCAGAAGACGGCGGCCAAGGCGACCTGTATGCCGAAATCCAGATCGTACTGCCGGACTCGCTGGACAAGGAAAGTCTCGACTTGATCCGGCAGTTCGATCACCGCAATCCCCAGAGTCCGCGGGCCGACCTGCGATGGTGAGCCGAGGGGGCGGCCGAAAAGTAGCTCCCTCGCCACGGCACTTCGGGGCGAGCGACGGGGTGAGGAGCGGAGTGTGGTTCGGATGGACGGCAACCTTGCCTCCCTGGGGTCTGCCCGTCACAGTTTGCGGCGCGCTGTGGGCTCAAACCGAACAACCCTTACTCTATCGTTTGGCACCCCACCAGCGGGTCAAAGTTATGGCCGCTTTAGCCGTCGTGGTGCTGCTGGGCCTGGGGTTGATTTTGTTTGCCTGGTGGGGGGCTCGGGCCATCCGGAGACACTATTGGCGCAGTCACGACATCCGCCAGATCGGTCGGGGACGGGGACTCCGAGAGGATGATTGGGCGAGCAAGCCACTGGTCTCCGAGCCAGGCAGCCAGCCGGACGCCGAAGACTGAGCCAGGACAACTTGCCGCCCTACGAAACGTGGAGAGAGCTATCCGTGGTCGACCAACGTTTTTCCCGTGTCCACCGGCTGCGACTGCAGACGGATTTCGATCGCGTCTACCAGCAGGATGCCTACCTCGCGGATCACGTCTTGGTCGTCCACGGTTGCCGCAACGGGTTGGCGATTTCGCGATTGGGTTTGTCGGTGTCTCGCAAGGTTGGCGGGGCCGTGGTCCGGAACGGCTGGAAGCGGCGGATTCGCGAGGCCTTTCGCCAGCACCGCGAGCACCTGCCTGCCGGGTTCGACTTCGTGATCCGACCTCGCCGCGGTGCGGTTCCGGACTATCCCGCGATCGCTGCCTCGTTGCCCCGACTCCTCAACCGACTGGCGGGCCGTTTGTCGCAGGGCGCGTCATGAACGACGGGGATGCGGACAGGTTCGTTGTGTGCGAAGCATCCTCCGGGCCGACCGGAAAGAATCGCCCTGTTTCCATTTCTGCCCTGGCCCGGATACTGATTCTGCTGGTGCGTCTTTACCAGATCGTGCTCGGTCCCGTGCTGGGTGGCCACTGCCGCTTTACGCCTTCCTGCAGCGTGTACTTCATCCAAGCCGTGCAGAAGTACGGGGCGATCAAGGGCGCCTGCAAAGGCCTGGCCAGAATTTGCCGTTGCCACCCCTTCCATTCCGGCGGCCACGATCCTCCCTGATTTGAATCTCTGAAAATGGCAGAGGCACCGGTCGTTCTGATCGGAGCGAGCCCATTCTTGGACCCGTGCGACCGCAGATTGTCGCTGCTCCGAGGACGGGCGTTCGGCGAAGGCTCCTGGCCGCGCTGAAACTTGGGACGCACTCCCGCCGCCCAGATTCGCCTCACTCCGAGGTGCATATCACCGACGAAGAATCGGAATAAACCACCCCTTTGGACAAATGAAAAATACCAGAACTACTGATACAACATGACAGTTAATGTGAATAAGATACGCAAGTTGCGATATCTAGGGTGAGTCGGGTGGCTGGAGAGGCTGCGGAATCGCGTGCTGTCAGCATGGGGGCCTTGATCATAAGGTTGCGCAAAACGCTAGCAGGGTGGCTGGTGGCTGAGCCTAGGCGAAGCCCCAGCAACAGTGGACTGGGGCTTCGCTTAGGCTCAGCCGCCATCCACCCGGACCGTGGCCAGCACCGACAGCAGTACGCAACCTTACGAGCAAGGCCCAGCATGGGAAACGGTCCCAATTCTCGGTTGCTGTGATCGGGGTGTTGGTGGTGCAGATGACTCAACAAATGGACCTCAGGATATCCTCCGGATCTCCGCTGTTGGCCTCCCGCGCATCGCGCCAAGCCAGGGAACTCAATCACAAGAGGGGTAGGCGCCAAGGCCACCAGAAATGCCGTCAGTTGCTGGTCGAGCCGCTGGAAGATCGGCGGCTGTTGGCTTCCTATGACTGGAATTCCGCCGCGTATACCGTCGCGGTCACCTTGGGGACGGGGGAGAGCGTGACCCTTGCCGAGTCGGCGGGCACACGCACCTTGAAGCTGTCGACGGGCAGCTGGACAGCCACAAGGGACCCTGCCACCGTCTCCGGCACGCAACTGAGCTTCCTGCCTGGGAATAACATCGGCACTTCCATCAGCGTGGACAATACGGGCGCGTTGGCCGGCTCCAACAACGTGACCTGGGGCGGCGGGACCATCGCTTCCGCGACGATTACGGTCAACGCCAACGCGAGTTCCACGACCAGCGCTATCAATGTCAGCGGAGGAACTACGCTGCAGGGCAACGTGGCCCTGACTGCCAACGGCGCGGCCATCACTCAGGCCGCAGTGCCTCTGGCGGTCACCGGTACGTTGACGCTGAGCGCGGGTGCGGCCCAGAACATCACGCTGAACAATGCGGCCAACGACTTCAGCACGGTGGCGATCACCGGCGGCAGGAACGCGACCCTGGTGGACCAGAATGCCCTGACTCTGGGCAATGTCGCCACGTCCGGGAGTCTTGCCGTGACAGCGACGGCGATCAGCCTGAACGGCGGCTCGGTGACCACCGTCGGCAATCAGACGTACACGGGACCCGTGACCCTGGGCGCGGCGACGACGTTGAATTCCGGCGGCGGGAATATCCAGCTGACATCGTCGCTGAGCGGCGCGCAGAATCTGACGCTGGCGGCCGGGATCGGTTCGGGGACGGTGACGGCGACGGGGGCCGTCACCGGACTGGGCACCGGAGTGGGCGCGGCCCTGACGGTGGCCGACGGGGTGACGGGCCTGGTGTGGTTCAAGGGCACGTGGGGCGGGAATTCGGGACTGGTGGCGACCGCCGGGACGAACGTGCGGTTTGACCAGGACGTGACGCTGGCCGATGGGGACACGGCGACCAATCTGGCCGGCAACGTGGCTCTGGAAGGTCTGAACTGGAGTAGCTACGACGGGATCGCGTTCGGGCCGGTGACGCTGGCGGCGGACACCGTCAGCTTGAACTCAGACAACGGCAACGTCGCGATGGGACCGGTGACGGTGACCGGTTCGCGGGCCCTGACCCTCACGGCCGGCAGCGGGAACATTCAGCTAAGCGGCGCAGTCGGAAGCAGTTCGAACGCGCTGGGGGCGATCACCATCGTCAGTGCGCACGAGGTGACGGTCAGCGGGGCCCTCTGGGCCTCGTCGCTGACGGTGACGGCCACGGGTTCCACGTCGCTGCAAGCCGTGACGGTGGCGCGAGACGGCCTCACCCTCACCGGCACGGACTTGGCCTTGCATGATCGCGTGGTGACGACCAGTGACGGAGTGGTTGCGATTACCGAGTCGGGGACCGTGACCATCGACGCGGCGGCCGACATCAATTCGCTCGGTGCGGTGTCGATCACGGGCAGCCAGATCTCCACGGCCGGTGACATCGTGACCAACGGTGACACCGTGGATTTGCACGGGCCGGTCACCCTGACCGGCCACGTGGCGATCAACACACAATTGGGTTCGGGGAATGGCGCCAGTATCACGTTTTGGGGCACGCTCGACGGTGCCTGGGCCCTCACCCTGACGACCGGGACGAATTCCGGTAGCAGTCCTTTCAACGCCGTCGCGTTCAAGCAGCAGGTGGGCGCGCCGGCAGCTGAACCCGTGATCACCATCATGAGTGCCTATAACGTCATCTTCTCTGCTGGGATCCGGGCGGTGAGTCTGACGCAGGTGGCCGGTTTGGGGACGACGACGCTGATGGGGGCCGTCGACACGAGCGCGGTCAACAGCAATGGCAACGGTGTGGAACTGGTCACGGGCACCGTGGCCGTGAACGAGAGCCTGACCTCCCACAACAATCCAATTTCGCTGCAAGCCTCCCTAGGCCTGACCGTGTCGGCGACGAGCGGCACGGTCGTGGACAGCGGCACCGGCCCGATCTGGCTGAACGCCGACAGCGACAATAACGGATCGGGGACATTGATCCTGAGCAACAACGTGACGGTAACGTCCGCCAACCCCACGGCCGCGGCGATCACGCTGCGGGCCGCCGACGTGACCATCGGCAGTTTGGCGGCCGTGACGGCCAGCGGCAGTGGCAGTGGCGGGGGTGTGGTAGTTCGCTCCTCAGCGGCGAATCGCCTCATGAGCCTGGGCGGCGGGCCCACGGTCACGGGGATCAACTTGAGCGACGCCGAGTTGGCCTGTCTCCGGACGGCCGCCGACGGCACGTTCACCTTGGGTGACAGCAGCCAAACGGGCAACATCACCTTCACGACGGCGACGTTGGCGACCACGGCCGGCGCGGCCACGGTCGTCGTGCAATCTCCCAGCGGCGGCGGCAAGATCGTCTTGGATGACGGCGGCACCGGCCCGGCGCTCAACGGCAACGGCGGGACCGTGAGTCTGACGGCGGGGACGGTCGGCATCCAGGCGGCCACGGTGACGAATGCCTTCGCCGAGATCGCCAACGCCACCGCGGTCACGCTGAGCAGCGCCGCCGGGATCGGTACGACGACCCAGGCCCTGCAACTGGGCGCCACCAACCTCACCAGCCAGTCGTCCGCGAGCCAATTCCTCAGCGCGCTGGCCCCCGTCAGTATCACCAGCGTGGACGCCGGCACGAGCACGATCAACCTCCTGGGAGGCACTTTCAACCTCACCAGAAACAACGGGCTGGCAGCTGCCAGCTTCCTGAACGTCAGCGGCGGCGCGACGCTGGCGCTGGCCGGGTTTCAGGATACGGTGGCCGGCGTGACACTGACCAGCGGCAATCTGACCGGCTCCGGCGGGACCCTGACCAGCGCCAGCGATTTCCAGGTGCAGAGTGGAACGGTCAGCGCGATCCTGGCCGGAGCTGGCGGGGCCATCGGCCTGACGAAGACGACCTCCGGCACGGTCACGCTCAGCGGCGCCAACACCTGCACGGGCTCGACCAGCATCAACGCCGGCACCCTGGCGATCGACCAGGGCGGGTCGGTCAACACGAGCAGCGGCATTTTGCTGGGCGACACGAGCGGCACGGCCGCGGCGACCTTGAGCTTGGTCGATGCCGACGGCGGCACGACCGTCTCCGCGCCGCTGACCGTACGCAGCGGCTCGAGCGGCACGAAGACGATCCAGGCCGCCAATACCAGCGGAATCAACACCCTGGCCAGTGCCCTCACGGTGAACTCGCCGTTCACGGTCTCCGTGCCCAATGCGGGTGGCACGCTGCAGGTCACCGGTACGGCCGTGGCTCTGGGGGCCAACACGCTGACCGTCGATGCGGTGGGGACGGTGGATGTGCAGCGGACGATCACCGCCGACGCAGCGACCAACTACCGGCTGGTCAAGAGCAACTCAGGCAAGCTGCTGGTGGGCGGCAGTGCCGACAACACGAACCTCAGCATCCAACTCAATGCCGGGACGCTGGAACTGGCCAAGACCGTGGCCAATGCCACGAACAGTTTGCAGATCGCGGGTGGCACGGTCAAGTTGACGGGCGGCAGCGACTTGCAGATCTCCAACAGTGGAGCCGTCACCTTCACAGGCAGCGGCGTGCTCGACTTGAACGGCAAGAACGAAGCGGTGGACCGGCTGGCCGGGAGCGTCGGGCAGGTCACGAACAGCGCCCTCGGCACGACCTCGACGCTGACGGTCGGGGTGAGTGGCGGCAGTAGCGGCTTTGCCGGGACGCTGGTCGACGGGGCGGGGGTCGTGGCGCTCGCCAAGACCGGCGGCGGCGCGTTCAATCTGTATCCTTCCGTCAATAACACGTACAGCGGCAAGACCATCGTCACGGGCGGCATTCTGGGCGTTAACAAGGACACCGCCTTGGGCGCGGTGCCTGCGGTGCCCCAACCGGACAACCTGACGCTGGACGGCGGGACGCTCTACAACCCGTCCAACTCCGACAATGCGGGGAGTTTCGTAAACGGCCCGGCGCAGGTCAACTTGGACGCCAACCGCGGAGTCACATTGGGCAGCACCGGCGGCACGTTTCGCGTGTGGAACGGCGGCTTCGTGACGGTGAACGGAGTCGTCAGCGGCCTGGGCCTGTTGAGCAAGACCGATCGCGGCACGCTCGGTCTGATGGGCAACAACACCTATTCCGGCAAGACCAGCGTCACCGGCGGGATTCTCTCGATCAACTCCGCAGCCGCATTGGGTCCCAGCCCCGGCGGTTTCCAAGCCGATCACCTGACGTTGAACGGCGGCACGCTGGCCAACATGACGACCGCGTCCTACTTCATCGGCGGAAACAACATTTCCCTGGGCGTCAACCGGGGCGTGACGCTCGGCGCGACGGGCGGCGGCGGCTTCCGAACGGGTTACGGTTTCACGATTACGGTCGACAGTGTGATCAGCGGCCCCGGCAACCTGCGCAAGACCGATGGCGTGGCCCCCTCGGGAGTGCTGCTGCTGAACGCAGCCAACACCTTCACCGGGGACACCGACTGGTTCGCTTCGGGATCGGGACGCGGCGTGATCAGGTTGGGCAACATGCTTGCCCTCCAGAACAGCACGGTGGTGATGAACACCGGCACCGATGGTGCGTTGGATTTAAATGGACTCGACAATGTGGTGCTGGGGGGACTCGCGGACAACGGCGCCAACCAGGGCAATGTCACTATCCCGGCCAACAAGACACTGAAAGTGGGCAATAACTCGAACTCCACGACGTACCTGGGAAGCCTATCGGGCGTGGGTTCGACCGTCGAAAAAATCGGCTCGGGCACCTGGTCGCTGGAGGGCAACAATGCCTCCACCGTTGCCTGGAAGATCTCCTCGGGCACACTCTACGCCACCGCTCCAGGCGCCCTGGGCACGGGGCCGGTCACAGCCAATGGGGGCGTACTGCAAGTGGGCACGGCGGAAACGTTGGTTTCCGGCTTTGCTTCCGGCTGGACGCTGACCGGCAATGCGTCGCAGGTCAGCCCGAATGTGATCCAGTTGACGCCGGATGTCACTTGGCAAGGGGGCAGCGCCTTCTTCGCCCGCCCGGTCTCCACCACGGGCGACTTCACCGCGTCCTTCACGCTCGACACGCCCAGTCAGGGCCCCTCGCCCGCCGATGGCGTGTCGTTCGTCCTGCAAAACGACAACCGCGGCTTGGCGGCCATGGGGACTCAGGGCAACTGCCTGGGGTATTCGGCCGATGTGTCCACCGGGGCTGGCGGCATCCTCCCCAGCGCCGCTTTGATGATCGACATTTTTGCCGGGGACGCGAATGGCCAGGGCCTCCGCGTGGCGACCAACGGCAGCGGCGGCGGTAGCAGCGTGACGAACGTCAACGTCTCTCCCGTGGACTTGACCAACCCCGTGACTGTGAGCCTCAGCTACAACGCTTCGGCCAAGACCCTGACTGTGTCGCTGGCCGAGGGTGCCAACTCCTTCGGACCGTATACCTTCACCGCCTTCGACCTGCCGTCGATTCTGGGCCAAACGGCCTACGTCGGCTTCACCGGCGCCACTGGCGGGTCCCACGCCCAGCAACAGATCAGCAACTTCAACTTGACCTCGGCGGCGACGCCGGCCACCACGTATGCCAATGCACTCACGGTCGCAACCGGCGTCACGGGCAATGTCAGCGTGGTGGGCACCTCCGTCAATCCGACGATCACGCTGGGCGCCCTGACGATGGGCGCCAACGCCACGCTCAACTTGGCGGCCGCCGGCAGCTCGCCGTCCGACAGCAACTACGGCCTGACCGTCGGGGCCACCACGCTGAGCGTCGCTCCGACCTTTACCGTGGCTAACCACGGCACGGGGACTGGCACGCTGACGCTGGGAGCCTTGGCCGATGGCGGCACAGCCCGGACGGTCAGCAAGCAGGGGCCAGGCGTCCTGGCACTGGCTGCGGGGGCGACCAGCCTGGTCAACGGCACGCAAGTGAATGTCGCCAACGGCACCTTACGTTCGGACCACGCCACGGCATTGGGCACGCTGGCGAAGGTCGACGTCGCGGGCGGAACGACGTTCCGGGTCGGTGCCAGCCAAACCGTCGGCGCGCTGACCGGCACCGGCAGCACCACGCTCAACGGTCAGACACTGACCGTCGGCAGCACGAACAACCTGTCTGGAGCCTTCGACGGCGTGCTCTCGGACGACACCGGCGCCGGCGGTGTGACCAAAGCCGGCCTCGGGACCTGGACCCTGACTGGCAGCAACACCTTCAGCGGGCCGCTGAGCGTGGCGGCGGGGACCTTGGCTTTGCCCACGGTCAACAACGACGGCCTGCCGGGTCCGTTGGGCCAGAGTGCACTGCCGGTGACGTTGGGCAGCAGCGGCTTGGGCGGGAAGCTGGAGTATACCGGGGCCAGTGCCACGAGCACGAAGAAGTTCCAGTTAGCCGCGGGCGGCAGCGGCATCTTCCAGATCGACACCCTCGAAACCAGCCTCGCGGTCAGCGGCCTGGTCAGCGGCAGTGGCGACCTGATCAAGACGGGGGCCGGGACGCTGGGCCTGGGCGGCGCCAATACCTATGGCGG
>JAPLNJ010001233.1 GCA_026692885.1 Planctomycetota bacterium
GCATCCGTGCTCTGGCTCTGCCATCCGTGCGAGGAACAAGACCTGGATGTCCCAAGCCTGGATGATTCCGCCCTGGGTCGCTTGTGGAAAACGGGCATTTCCTGACAATAGGAAGCCGTAGAGGATAAGGGCGGAGTACCAAGGACGAAGGACCAAGGACGAAGGACGAAAGAATATCAGGGGGATTGAGTACATGGACATGCACGATTTGACCCGAGAACTGAAGACGAAGAACGATTCCAAGATCGTCATGGTGGTGGCCGATGGCTTGGGCGGACTGCCCAAGGAAGCGGGCGGGAAGACCGAGTTAGAAACCGCACGCACGCCGAACATGGACGCCTTGGCCGTACGCGGCGTGCAGGGCGCCAGTATCCCCGTGCTGCCCGGCATCAGTCCGGGCAGCGGTCCCGGCCACCTGGGCCTGTTCGGCTACGATCCGCTGAAGTACGTCATCGGCCGCGGCGCGTTGGAAGCGACCGGTATCGGCTTTCCACTGCAGGACGGCGACGTGGCCATCCGCTGCAATTTCTGCACGCTGGACCAGGCCGGCAACATCAGCGACCGACGGGCCGGGCGCATCAAGACGGACGAGAGCGGCCCGCTGGCGATAACCCTGCGGCAGATCAAAATCCCGGGCGTCGAGATCTTTGTGGAGCCGGTCAAGGAGCATCGCTTCGTGGTCGTGTTCCGCGCTGCGGGCCTGGGTGATCGCGTGAAAGACACCGACCCCCAAGCCACCGGCGTCCCGCCGCTGGATCCGGTCGCGGCAGATGACCCCGCGAGCCAAAAGACGGCCGTCATCGCCAAGCAGTTCCTGACGCAGGCCCGCAAGATTCTGGCGGATCACCCCAAAGCAAATTTCCACACCATGCGCGGCTTCGCCCTCAAGCCCAGCCTGCCGTCGTACCAGGACGTGTACGGGCTACGCGCCGCGGCGATTGCCGTGTATCCGATGTACAAAGGTCTGGCGCGTCTCGTGGGCATGACGATTTTGGGCGTTCCGCAGGATCTGCACCAAGAGATCGACGTCCTGGAGCAGAACTGGCAGGACTACGACTTTTTCTTCATCCACTTCAAGTACACCGACAGCACGGGCGAAGACGGCAACTTCGACGGCAAGGTGCAGCGGATTGAGGAACTGGACGCGGCGCTGCCGCGTATCGCAGCGTTGAATCCGACCGTGTTGATCGTCACCGGTGACCACAGCACGCCCGCCTTCCTGAAGGGCCACAGCTGGCATCCGGTGCCCACGCTGCTGGTCTCCGATTGCTGCCGTCCCGATCCGGAACGGCAATTCAGCGAGAGCAACTGCATCCGTGGCGGGCTGGGGCACTTCGAGGCCAAGTACCTGATGCCGTTGGCCTTGTCCAACGCCGGACGGTTGAATAAGTATGGAGCCTGAGCGAGAGGCGTTGGTGAGCGCGGGGCGTTTAGCGGCTGTAAAGAAACAAATTCGTAGAGCGGAATTCATTCCGCCCGAGCGGATTGAAGTCCGCTCTACGACGAAACCACGGACTTGTTCTTTTCCAGCCATTTACTTGGGCTGCAGCCCGAACCGCAGACGTTCGAGATCGACGCTGACGCGGTACTGGGAAAAGGCCAGCGGTCCGATGCGGGCGCCCAGATCTTCGCCTTCCGGCGGCAGAACCTGGGCCGTCAGGTCGTGGAGCAGGTACTTGCCGAAGCGGATCGACGGTACGCTCGCCGTACGCGTGAGCAGCCGGCGATTCTGAGGAAACGAGAGCGGCACGGTCGGCGCGTCGGCAGGAATCTTCAAACCGGCCGCTTCCGCCATGCCGGTCGTCAACACGATCGGCTCGCTGGTGTCCTGCCAGGTCAAGGCGATCGGTGTGTGCTCGTTCAGAATCGCGCCGACGCGTACGCTGAGCCCCTGCAGGTACAACGGCGCACCATCGCTGAACGCCACGCGTTCGTAGTCGACCAGACGCTGGAGTTCGGCACGGTAGTTGGTGTTCAAGGGCCCCAACCGATGCCCGGACCCGAGTTGCTGGAGAGCCGCCGTCACTTCCGAATCCTGGGCCAACCGCTGGTACTCACCGTCCAATTCGGCGGTCAGCGTCCGGATCGCCAGCAGTGACAGAGTGAGTCGGCTGCGCAAGTTGGTCAGCTCGATCAGCCGCGCCCGCACGTCCGGTTCCCCGCCCAGTCGCTTCGGCTCGACGGCTTGCTTCCGCAAACCCTCGATCTGTCTGTCCATCTGCTTCCGCTTGGGATCGTCTTTTTTCAAGGTGGCGAGGGTCTTCTGCAGCACGTCAATCTGTTGGCGGCTGTTCAGCCAGAGCAGGGCATTCCGCCGGATTCGCTCGTCGACTTGCGCCTGCAGCCGAACGAGATTCGCTCGGGCCTCGTCCAAACCACTCAGGTGCTCGCGCAGCCGACGTTCCGACGTGGACAACCAGACGGTGCCATGGGCGTGGCGACTCAGCCCTCGTTCGCGCTCCAGGAACTCGGCGGGGCTGGCGGAGTTCCCCCCTCGCCCGACGCCGCAACAGACCAGCGCCGTCACGATTGCGGCGAGCCGTCGACCCGTGCGGAAAAAGCGGCCCGACTGGCCTCCCGAGCCTCGTCGGCGCAATCCGCACGGCCCTACCGAAGTTCTTGAACTTGCGCTATCACGTTTTCGCGGCGTTTCTTGTAGGTTGGGTCTCCGACCCGACCTCAAAAACATCCGAACAGGACGGGTCAGGAGACCCATCCTACGAACATGCGCAGCTTCAAAGACCGCAGTGGCGACGTCGTCATCGCGAGCAGGCCGTCCCGGGGCAGGTCCGGCTGTTACAGGCGACATCATCGACCTCACCGTTGGCGAAAAGCTCGAATCTGGAGCCATCGGAATTCCAGCCGCTGCCGGCGCCCGTCGATAAGATTTAGGGAGAACTCTCGGCGTCGTTGACGAAGGAGGTCGGGGATATGTGGCGAGCCTTCTTTTTGGCTTTCGGCATCTGGCTTTGTCTGCTGGGCGCGCAATGCTTGGTCATCGAGCGGGCCGTTCTGGCGGAGTCCGTCGCGTCTTCGGCCCCGCTGCTCACGGCGGACGGCACCTTCACCGTTCCTGGCACGCGCCCGGAAATTGAAACCCGCGAGTGGATGCCCTTTACGTTCCTGGGCCTGGGCCTGGTGACCATCCTGTACACGTTCACACTTCCCAAACGGTCCGGACCCTAACGCGGCCCGCGGCAGCAATTAAGTAGCACAGCTGCTCACAGGGTCCAGTTGTCCGGCAGGACGGCGTCCTTGAGCACGATCGGGATGCTGTCCCGAATCATGCAGGTGTCATTGTCCTCCAGCGAGTTCTCGACCCCGGCGCCATTGACGATCCGCACATGGCGGCCAATCCGGCAGTTCTTGTCGAGGATTGCGCCGTCAATCAAGCTCCCGGCACCAATTCCCAGAGACGGCCGTCCCGCCTGCTCTTCGTCCGCGGCAGCTTTGCGCGACAGGTAGTAATCCGCACCCATGACAATCGAGTTGCGGATCGTCACGCCCGGTTCGATCAGACACCGCAGGCCAATGATACTGTTCTCGATCAAACAGCCGTCGCCGATTTGGCAGCCATCCGCGATCAAGCTGTGATTGATCGTCGCGCCGTGGATGCGAGAAGGCGGCAAAAACCGCGGGCGGGTGACAACTTTGGCTTCGGCCCAACTCAAGTCGAACGGAGGCTGGTGACGCACCAGGCTCAGACTGGCGTCGTAGAACGCTTTGATCGTGCCGATATCCTCCCAGTACCCGTCAAATAAGTGCACTCGCACATGGCGTTCCTGGATGGACCTGGGGAAGATCTGTTTGCCGAAGTCCTCGTAGTTAGTGCTCTGCAGGAGCTGGACCAGCACGTCGCGGTTGAACAAGTAGATGCCCATATTGGCCAAGCAATCGCGGCCTGCACTCTGGATACCGCGCTGGTCGAAGAAGGCGGGATCCATCCGCACACTGTCGAGTTCCTCGTCGGATTTCGGCTTCTCCACGAAGCCCCTGACTCGACCGGTGTCGTCGATCTTCATGATCCCCAAGCCGCTGGCCGCTTGGCGCGACACGGGGATGCCGGCGATGGTCACATCGGCCCCCTGCTCCTGGTGGTTGTCGATCAGCTTCCGGAAATCCATCCGGTACAATTGGTCCCCGGACAGAATCAGCACATAGTCGACGCCCGGTTGCTGGAGGTAACGGATGTTCTTGCGCACCGCGTCGGCGGTGCCCTGATACCAGGAGGTGTCCTCATCCATCGTCTGCTGGGCCGCCAGCAATTCGACGAAGCCTTCCGAGAAGTAGTCGAACAAGTAGGTGTTCCGGATGTGGCGGTGCAGGCTGACCGACATGAACTGCGTGAGCACGTAGATGCGATTGAGGCCGCTGCTGATGCAGTTGGACAGCGGGATATCGATCAGTCGGTACTTGCCCGCCAGGGGTACGGCGGGTTTCGCCCGATATTTCGTCAAAGGAAACAATCGCGTACCTCGACCGCCGCCCAGCACCAGCGAAATTACGTTGCGCATAGCACCTCCCGAAAAATTCGCCAAGACCATTGCAGGACCCGCTACCGACCAGACAAAAGAAGATAACACTTCGTGCTGTCACGCGGGAGGGTGGCAACGACAGTAGCCACGAAAAACAACCCGACGAAAAAAGCCCGGAGACACAAGGGCTCCGGGCTCTTCCGACGCTTGACCGCACCCGCACTGGCGGGCCGGACGACTTACAGGCCGTAGGTATGCACCAGCAGGTCGCCGTGATGCTGGAACACCACGCGGATCTTAAAATCATCGCACCAGGTGTAGGTCACCACACCGCGGCCTAAGGGGCCGCAGCAGGAGGTGACTTGCGGTTCGCCCTTCAGGCAGGCGGGCACGCAGACCGGGACGTCCACCGTGCATCCGCAGCAGCACGGCTGCTTAACCTGCAAGATCATTTGCGTGGGTGGCTGGCACTCACAGCAACGTTTGTGACACTTCAAGGGCAGGCGGTGATTCCAGTACTTGATGCAGGGATCTTTGGGACAGCAGCAGTTGGGAACGGGGCAGCACGCAGTATCCACAACCGCTGGCGCAGCCTCAGCGACGGGAGGGGCAGCCTCAGCGACGGGAGGGGCAGGCACCGCAGCCGGTGCAGGGGCGGGTGCCGGTGCGGGGGCGGGTGCCGGTGCGGGTGCGGGTGCGGGTGCGGGTGCCGGTGCGGGTGCGGGTGCCGGTGCGGGTGCCGGTGCGGGTGCGGGTGCCGGTGCAGGGGCGGGTGCCGGTGCCGGTGCCGGTGCGGGTGCAGGGGCCGGTGCAGGGGCCGGTGCAGGGGCCGGTGCCGGTGCGGGGGCCGGGGCGGGGGCCGGGGCTACAGCTTCTCCTCGGCGGCTCGCGCCGAACCGATCAACAGGAACGCCATAGCCAGGACCGACAGACTGAGAATTCGCGATGTCAACATGCTTTGCTCCTTTTCTCAAGTGGGGTTCGTTTCGTTGAATGAGGCACAGAGCCTTCATCCAGCGGTTACACAAACGTCGTGCCCGATTATTCTAACATGAATTGTTTCTGGACAAAACCAGCCCTGGCGTAACATTCTATGCCACCGGCTTATTTTACCCAGTCCCCTGAGTCCGGTCGTGGGGAGTCCTGCTCGGGCGCTGATCAAACAGGCACTGGTCGTTGGAGATGGCCGTGACTGTCTCACCCCGGATGATTCATGCTCCTGTAGGCCGGAACAAGCAACCGGAAGTACTGCCGGAACTTCGGTCGCTTCCGGCGCGTGGCGTCTGCACCAAGCCGGTTCTTCCTGCGAGCGTCGGTTGCGCCGTTCCGGCATAGTCTTGCGCGACCTCGTTCCGGCCACCATGACTAATCCGGTCTCACGTCTTCTGCTGTTCCATTCGGATCACGAATTCCGCGTGTTCGGGCGAGGCCAAGCCTTGCTGCAACACCGCCATCACGCGCGGTAAGTCTCCGCGAATCAGCGCGGCTGGGTCGAGCCAGAGTCCAGGAAAGACCTCGCTCTGATAGCGTCCGGCCGAATCCAGCGACAGCCGCTCGAAGCATCCTTCGCGGAGCACAAACCAGTCGATGGCCTGATCCGCTACCCGCCACACTACGTCCGCTCGGCAAGCGGGACCTACCCGTTGGCAGCCGGCGCAGTCGCCTACAACTGCCACGGCGCGCGTAGGGGTCGATCGAGCATTCGGTTGGCTTCGTCGTCGTTGACGAACTGTTCCTGGACCGGATCCCACTGCAGTTTGCGTTTCAGACGCATGGCGATGTTGCCCAGGTGACAGACGGTCGCCGTGCGATGGCCGGCTTCCACGGGTGCGATCGGGTCGCGGCGGCTCTTGACGGAGTCCACAAAGTTACGGACGTGATCCGGGATGTGGTACTTGCCCGACTCCTGCTGTCGCTGGGGATTGCTGACCGGCAGGTGGATCTCGTGGGGACCGATGACCGAGGTTTTCAGTGAAGCGGGATGGGTCTGCACGCCCGAGTAGCCGTACTCGACCCAGCCCTCGCTACCTTCGAAGCGGGTTCCGAAGCCCGGCTTGGCGGTCTGACAGATCAGCTCGACGCCGTTGGCATACCGTGCCCGGAAGTGGACTTTGGTGGCCGTGTTGTACAACCCGCCTGGGGGTGGCCACTCGCCGCCCAGATCCGCGATCTCCAAGGGGCCGGTCTCGTCCGTGCCCAGACCCCATTGTGCAATGTCGTTCGAATGGGCGCCGAAGTTCGTTACCTGCCCGCCGGAGTAGTCCAGATTGAAGCGGAACCTGTACAAGCAGCGATCCTGGTGGTACGGGACCTGCGGCGCGGGGCCGAGCCACAGCTCGTAGTCGAAGCCTGCGGGCACCGGCATCGGCTGCCAGCCCGGCCCCGGATCCACGGCGTTGTTTTCGGCCACCTGGGCAATGATCCGCTGGATCTTCCCGATCCGGCCGTTGCGGACCAGTTCGCACGCGAAGCGGTTGGCCGGGCTGGACCGATAGTGGCTGCCCGTCTGCAGAATACGCTTGTGCTCGCGTACGGCTTTCACCATCGCTTGTCCCTGACGCACGTTCAACGACAGCGGTTTCTCGCAGTACATATCCTTGCCGGCCTTGGCGGCCGCTACGACCATCAGACCGTGCCAATGGTCGGGCACCACGATGGCCACCGCATCGATATCTGCGCGGCCGAGGACCTCGCGAAAATCGTGGTATGCGTCGCAGCCTTGGAAACTTCCCGAGGCCTGTTTGGCGGCGTAGAACGCCTGGACTTTCTCCTGGGCCGGCTTGCGCCCCAGGAATTGCTCCGGGGTCTTGTAGCCGTAGCTGGCGGTATTCACGTCGCATACCGCCACGACCTGGACGTCTTCCTGTTGGAGAAAGGCCGGCAGATCGATCGTGCTTTGGTTGCCGTTACCGATGAAGCCGATGTGAATGCGATTGCTCGGCGCATGGGCACCCAAGACCGAAGCCGGGACGTAGTAGGGCGCGCAGACCGCTGCCCCTACGGCCGCAGCTGTGGTCTTTAGAAACGTTCGACGGGATGAACTCTGCATGGCAAATCCTCCGAGGCAAGCAACAAGAACGAACCGGTAGCGTGACTCCCCGCAACATTGTGTGCCAACCGGACGAGAAACACAAATCGGTACGCCCCGTGGATACACCCTGTGGAATTTTTCGGCTCTTCGCCTAGGCTCGGGGACGTGCCACACCGATAGAGTCCGACCGCTATGCCTTCCGCGGGCCTTGGGCGAGCGGCAGGAAATAACTTACCCGTAGGACGGCCCTCCGAGGCCGTCTGGTAAACCAACCTGCGGGACGCAGTGGACGGCCTCGGAGGGCCGTCTTACGGGAAGACCATCCTACATCGGGTTGGGTAAGTTATTATTTTTCCACCCTTCCCGGCTGCCGCACTTCAGCCGCACAATCGTTCACGCAACGCCCGTTCGAGGGTCTCAGGGATCTCGGTCATTCGCGTTCTGCTCGAAAGAGGGTCACGGCTCGGGATACGAAGTACTGGTCCAGCCAACACCATAAAGTCTGCTCTACAACGAGCTCACGGAGTCATTTACTGACAGGCACGAACTGAGAATTATATACCACATCCAGCCGCAAGGGACACACTTCCGCTATCCACGGGGTTGCGTTTCTTGCTGGGAGTCGCCATAATTTCGAGCCAGCGGCGGTAGGCTTCGTCTCGGTCCGGCCCCAGGGGTGTTTTTACCTTTTTGATGTAGCTGTACCATCCCTTGCGGGCTTCCTAGTACCAAGGTTCTGCCTTCCGTCTCATGACTTTACCCTCTGATTCTGGATCAAAACCTCAATTGATCGCAGATCAGATCGACGTAAAGCAAATCAGGGGTTGTAGCTCAGTCGGTAGAGCAACGGACTTTTAAGCCATCCAGACCGATTCTCGGCAACCCGTAAAACGCGAGAAAACACGGCAAAATGTTGTGGTTTCTTGAGATTCTGGCAACCGCTCAAATCTTCCGTTTTCTTCCCGATTCTGCCTTCTCCGGTTGTACGTACAACCGTCGCTGGATGAACGATTGAAGATCTCGCCCGCTCGCCTGGCACCCCGCCGACCAACGCCTGCCGGACGCATCTACGGCCCGGTCGATGATAGAACTTGGTGAACGGTTCGTCTTCGTGCCCTGTGGCATACGTTGACGGTCCTGGGCTACGCATCCGACGTTGGCGATGCCGACCTGGTACGTGAGGGACAAGTCTCCCTGCGGCACCTCGCAGGGGTGTAGTCTGCGGACCGCAGGTCCGCGAGCCAACAGACTCAGGCCGCTGCAACGCAAACAGGACCATCGGGCGGTTTCAGAAACACTGGATGATGCGATCCCGCAGCGACGTCCGCTCGGCTGCGCGCTGGACCCGCTGACCAAGTTCCGCCAAGTACCTGGATCGGGTTCCGGAGTCAAAAAGCATTTGCCGGTACTGTTCCAGCAAGTTGGGAAAGCCGTCTCGCAGCAACTGCGAAACCGCGGGCCAGACCCGGGGCCGTGGATTGAGCGCATCTACCCAGATGACTTCCACCTGAAGGTCGGCCGCTCGCTGGAACATCGCGTCCAGGGAATCTTGGCTGTCGGAGAGCCAGGGGAGTAGCGGGCCGAACATGATCGCCGTCTTCAGTCCGAGGCGGTGCGCTTCCTCCAGCACCCGGAAGCGGTCCTCTGCGCTTGCCGCTCGCGGCTCCCAATGGACCCGGAGGGCCTCGTCGAGCGTGGTCACCGTGACACCGATCCGTGCCTTCTGGCCAACAAACAGTTCGAGATCGCGAAGGACGAGGTCGCTCTTGGTCAGCACGTGGACCTCGAAACCGTACTCCAGCAACAACTCGCAGCAGCGACGGGTCAACCTGCGTTCGCGTTCGATGGACTGCCACCCGTCACAGGCACTGCTCACGAAGACCTCACCAGGCTTCGCATGGCGGAGCTGCCGTCTGAGCACCTCGACCGCGTTCACTTTGACGTCGACGAATTCGCCCCAGGCTTCCGGATGAGGATGAAATCGCTGCATGAACCGGGCGTAGCAGTAGACGCAAGCGTGTTCGCAGCCGGTGTAGCAGTTCAGGGAGTAGTCGCCCAAGGAGGTCCGATTCAGGATCGTCTTACAGACCGTCTCTCGGACGACGACCTGCGGCAGATCTGGACTGGCGAGCTGTTGCAACTGGGGTGTAATCTCGTCCGGCATGCAAAGATCCTACGGCAGCCACTGCTGCATGATTTCCTCGACCTGCTCCCCTTCGATCGTCTCGTGGGCCAGCAGTTCATCCGTGATGGCCGCCAGGCCCGCCCAATGTTCGTCGCGATGTAGCAGCTGGTAGAGCTGCGCGGTCGCCCGTTCCAGGTAGGCCAGTCGTTGCTTCTGGTCCGGCACCACGTCCGCTGCGGCTTCCCAGGCATCCTGCCAATCCGTCGCCCACTCAGCTACGAACCCCGGATGATGCGGTTCCCCGCGATGGATCATTTCGGCAACCGGACCGGCCAGGGCCACTAGCACCGACTTCTCGTGCTGCTCTCGTGGGGTGAAACGGCCCAGGTCCCACTCCACCTGCGTGTCCCCGAAACGCTCGGGACCATCGTCGCGATCCGGTTCGATCGTGACGGAGCGGACGCGGGCACCGAGGTAGAGCGCCATGAAGACGTGGCCGGCTTCGTGGTAGGCAGTGGCTTCCATACGCCTTCTGCTACAGGCTTTCAATGCTGGGGAAACCAGCCCCGAAGAAACTGTTCCTCGGTACCTTCGTAGACGGCCTCGGCCAGGTGCTCAACACCCTGCTGGTTGCCCCAGGAATAGTTGATGATCAGCCGTCCTTGGAACTCGCAGAAGTCCAGGTCCGAGTTATTGATGTTGCGTGCGGTCGCGATCCGATGACGTTGGGCCTCCGTGAACCGCGGGTTGGCAATCTGCCGATCCTCGTCTGACGCCCGCAGGACGGGATTCAGTGAACTGAGTTCCCAGTGGATCAGGTCCTTGGATCGCACCACGTGCATCTCGTAGCTGCCGGGCAGGGCGGCGAGAAAGAAATCGTAAAACCAGCCGTCCAGATACCGCAGACAGTGCGGGGCGGTGTAGCGGTCTTTCGCATAATTGCACTCCGGCGGCGTGACGGCCCATTGCCGGAGATCCGGGGAGGTCGCAAACCTGGCAGTGAACGGTACGCCTGCCTCTTCTGCCGGCTCGCCAATCTCATACATCATCACGTAGCGGTCGCCAGCCTTGCAGATCGACGTGTTGAAGATCGTGTGCTTGGACAGGTTGAGCGCCGTATACGTGTCCCAGTGGTCCAGATCCTGGGAGACGAACATCTGGATCTTCGGTCCGTGCTGGGTGCCCGTCACGTAGACGGTGTCCCCAGCGACAAAGGCGTTGGCGAAGCACCAGCCCTGGGCGAACTCGCGCGTGGTACGGCCTGTGTTGTGCTCGACGAAATGAAAGCAGTCCTTGTTCCGATACCACTCACCGCGATACAGCTTGCCGCGAAAAACGATCGGTGCGTTTTCGACCTTGTCCACGTCAATCGTCCCCAGCTTCTTGATTCGCGGTCGGCCGTCCTGATCCACAGGCGGCTCACTGGCCGGGGCGGCAATCGGGGACAATGACAGCAACCAACAGGCGGCGTGGATCAATCGCATGGAACAATCTCCCGATGTTTTCAAGACGCGCGAGCGTGAAGCCTTGCGGTTGCGTGCGAAAACCCCAGTTGACACCATCGCGAAGCGTTTGCCCAGGACGGTATTTCGGAGTCACCGGGCATTGACCCCGGCTGCGGAGAGCGATAGGGTGCCCGGGGCGACGCCAGCATCCTGGAGTTCGCGGAAGACCGCCGACACACATGATTAGCAGAGTCGGCGTTGTTGTCCCCGTCGATTTCCGTAGATGGAGATCACTCGATGCCAATGACAGACCGACGGCGATTCTTGACCATGCTGACCGCAGCCGCCTGCGGTGCGACTAGCGGTATCCAAACGAGCAACGTACTCGGTACTTCCCCGGAGCCTTCGGTGCCGCGGCCCTGTCCTCCGACGGCGTGGAAGAAACTCGGTACGGTCCTCGCGGGCGGCGAGCAACCACTGCAGAACTTCACCTGCCCGGCTGAGCCGCTGGAAAACGGCCGTTGGAGAATCTGGTACTCACAGAGCGGCTCCCGTAACGGGTTCAACGTAGGTTTTGCCGAGGGCCGACCCGGCGAAGCTTTGTCGCGACAGTTGGCCGTGCTGAGCCCCGGTGAGCCAGCCGACGAGCCCCTGGCCATCGGAAACCTGCCGCCTGAGTGGCGTCCCGTCCAGGTCGTCTACCTCCGCTTGCGAAACGGCCACCACCGGATCTACTTCTGGGCTCACGGTCCCGGCGTCGTGCGATACGTGGCGGCGGAGAGCGAAGACGGCCGCCGGTATCGGGTGCTCGATCCGTCGTATCCTTGTCTATACCATCCACACGATCGAGCGGTGGACGGTAAGACAGCGGCCGAGGCTGGGCTGAGGCAACTTGCCGGCAAGGCCCCCAGTCGCCCCGCGGGCGAGTCGCCTGCGCCGGCGCGGCTGGTTTCCAACGACGCCACCAACGTTTACCAACTGGATGACGGGACTTTCGAGATGTACTCGGTGGCCTTGGTCGAAGTGGGCAGGGACGATCCCCGGTACGTGGCGCATGACAATGCGGCGGGTTGGCTCCGGGTCATCGACCGGTACGTCAGCGCCGACGGCTTGAAGTGGACCGATCGCCGCCGGGTGATCGAGCGGGACAGGCAGGACCCCGCAGACCTGCAGTTTTACTATCTCGCCGTGACCCACACTTCCCAGGGGCGGATCGGCCTGTTGGGGCATTACCGCGTCGAGGCCCAGACGATGGATCTCGAGTGGTGCTTTTCGGCGGACGGGATTACATGGCAGCGCCCGGCGCGTCGGGCCTGGCTTCCGCGCGGCCAGCGAAATGACGGACAGCATCCGTGCGGTGCTGCCAAGTTTCACGTAGTCCATAAGTCCTCCTACCCGATTGACGACTGGTGTTTCAGCCAGTGATCGATGACCAGCATCACGCTGGGAGGCTGCGCATCGTCAACGCTTGTCCGACAGGCTTTGTGCCAATTCGATTAAACGTCTGCGGTCAAGACGGATGATTTCGCTTTCGGAGAACACCCACACCGCCGTCAGGCTTTCCAGGACGCTATGCTGGTCGCTGTGTTGGCGATCCGACGCCCCGAACTCGCCCACGATCCATTTGCCCCGGTTGCCCAGCGATATCTGCACCCAATTCGTGCCTGCAGACGGATAGGAGGCAACCAGGGAGTCACCGCCTATCACCTGGTACGGATCAAACGGCTCAGCGGGCTTGTTCGGCAGATCCTGAAACTGAACATGGTCGTCGTTCGGGCCGAGGAGTCCGCGTTGCGACTTGCTCGGTTCATTCTCAGGACTGAGGGGATGGCGGCGGAGGATCTCGATGGCCTGCTGGTCCTTGGCCGGTCGGATGCAATACACCGGGCCCTCGGCGAGCTGCTTCCAGGGCTTGGGGCCTGCGAATACGCCCGTGGCCGTGGCGTACACCAACCGATTGCCGATCGTGGCCAGGTCGTCGGATTGCCCAAAAAAGAACTGGGACGGCGGCCCCGACGAGGGGCCTGCAACGGGAAACTCCCACTTGCCCCCCGCCCATCGCCCCAGGCCCGCGGGACGCGAGATGCTCTCGCGAGGATAGAAATTCCAGGGCACCGCGGCGCCCAGCCAAGGTCGTTCACCGAACAGCACCCATACCTCGCCGCTGGACAACACTGCGATCCGGCGGACCGGGCTGGCTGTGCCCAACTCGGACGGCGCCATATAGTGCCACGTGCCGGCTCGTTCATCGAACCGGCTGATGCCTTGTTCACCCCAAATGCCGAAAGACTGCTTGGCGTAGCCCACCCACAACTCATCGCCGACGACCGCCGCCGAATGAAACACCGCGTTGTGCAAAGGGCATTTCGGGTCGAGGAATTGCCACCTGCTGGTCCTCACATCAAACCGATGGACGCCGCGATTGCTGCTGATTAAGAATTCCCCCTGAGCGGCCTCCATCGCCTTCAGTTCATCGGCGTCGAGGTCCTTCACAGGATCGAACAACCGCCAAGTCTTTGATTTCAGATCGAGTAACGAGACGTGTCCGGCCAACTCGACATCCCAGTTGCCCATGGCCCGGGCCTGGACTCGGGAGAACAGCACCACCTTGTCGCTGACGCGGGCCACGGCTACAGGGTGTTCGGTCGGGGGCGTGACCGCCCGGCGCTCGTCGCCGCCGAGGCGTGCGTCGGCTGGTTCCGGCCGAGGCTGCCGCGCGAAGCTGCTCCACTGCCCGGAAGAAAGACAAGCCAAGACGATCGCCGTGGCTTGGGGCCGATAGGTGCCCGGATAGAGTCCCATGCCGTAGACCACCTCGTCGCCCGCCACGCCGTCTCCTTCGCGAAAGCCGACCCACAGCTCGTTGCCGGCCGTATGGAGAAGCGTGACCCAGTGGACCTGCCGCCCGGTGATCCGCTCGATTCGCTGCCAGCGTCCGCGGGCCTTGTCGTAGCGGCAGAGTCCGCCTTTCTCCCACGTCTTGGACTGGGGATCATAGATGTCGACGCAGACCGCCCACAGCGAACCGTCATGGATCACCAGGTGCGTGACGATATT
>JAPLNJ010001234.1 GCA_026692885.1 Planctomycetota bacterium
GGTTACATCGGCACGGCCGCGGCTTATCCCGAAGGAGGCTACGAAACCAGCCCGAACGCTAGTCTGGTGGCCCCGGAAGTCGAGCAGGTTCTGACCGTAGCCATCAAAAGACTGCTCGATGTGAAGCCCTGACAGTGCTTCGTGGCTGGAAAAGAACAAGTCCGTAGTTTGATCGTAGGACGGATTGGCACTTCGGCCCGATGTTTCGGGGCCGAAGTGCCAATCCGTCCTACCACCGATCTGCCAGATTATTTCTTTACAGCCGCTTAGGGACGTCTCGCCCAGGTCTACGGGCCGGGGACCTTAGGCACGATCGAGTAGCGGAGGTCATCCAAGGAGTCTTCGCCGACCTTCGTGACGTCTACGGAACACTGCCACTGCCAGGTGACATGGTTCGAGCGAAACGCCAGGGCATTCCAGCCACGCTCCAGTCGCACCTCCAGCGTCTTGCTACGCTTCGGCTCCCCGGTCAGCAGCCCGCTGTACACGTCCCGGCCGTTCAGATACACCGTCAGATGCTGCGTACCAGCGAACGCCTGCGTGCTGAGGGTCAGGTTCACGGTTCGTTCGTGGTCGGAACGAATCCAGCGTGCCCCGTAGCCTGCCTCGAAGTTCCGCGCATGCGTCACGGCGGAAAAATCCACGCTGCCCGGTGCATCGCCACCGGTGTAGTTCACACTCGGAAACAGCCGCAGCCACTGCGGCTTGAGGCCACCTGCATCGGTCTCCACCGTGAAATTGCGGCCAGCGGCGATCGCCTCGTCCACCGGTCCCCGAGCTTTGGCAGTGTCGAGGGTCTGTCCGTTCCAGAAGGGGGCGACAGAACCGGCCGCCACCAGCCACGGCGGAGCGATCCGCACATCGCGGCGTACGGATTGGCCGTCGACGACGGCAATCAGTTGCCACACGTTTTCGCGCCGATTGGGAATGCCGGAGACAAGGAACTCGCCCTCCGGGTTTTCGATCACCGCAGGCGTTACGTCCCACGGGTCGCCTGCAAGTGTGACCCGCGGTGGTGGGCTGCTAGAACCTTGGGGCACCGTTAGCCAATAGTGAACGCGAAAACTCTGGCGTTCCTCGATCAACGTCGTCGGCACCGGCGTGACCTGAAAGGATACTCTGGGTGGTAAGCCCGCGGCTTTCTCCAATGCCTGAGGGAGTCGCTGGTCCGCGACGGTCTTGGCTGCGGCCTCCTCGCCCAGGCCGCGCAGCATGGCGATGGCAATCGCGATGTGCCCCGGTTCATTGGGATGGACATAGTCGTACGTCACGTGAAAGTCCGGTTGCAACCGCCGTCCTTGCTGCAGCACGTCTCGCATCTTCTCGCTGGTCGGCAGCCAAAGCAAGTTCAATTCCTTGGCGAGGACGGCGGCCTGCGCATTGAGCTTGTCCAGCATGTGGTTTTTCGGCGACGCGAGATCCTCCGTGCATAGCGTGGCGCCGGCCAGCGCGATGACTGTGGGACGCAGCCGCTCTCGCAGCGCCGCAATCAACTCGCGATAATTCGTGGTCCAGTCCTCCCAAGCAGCCGCTTCGTCCACGACGTAGGGCGCCAGCACGTCGTTCATGCCGAGCATGATAATGAGCACCTCGGCTGGCTGAGACAAAGCGGATTTCACGTTGATGCCTGGGACGTCGAGCAAGACTTCCTGGGTGCGAGAGCGCAGTTCCACGTCGCGCCAACTCCGCACGCCTTGACCGCTCCCGCCCAGGGCTACCAGGTCGGGCCGACATCCCGGATAAGTCTGCTTGAGCGCCCAGTCCATTTGGTGTGCAAAACCCGTGGCGTAGTTGCGGCTCAAACCGGTGATGCTGTCGCCTACCAACACGACCCGTGATTGGCCTCGTTTCAGCAACGGCTCCGCGGCGCTGGCGTAGTGCGCGGCCGCGCACAGTACCAGGGCTGCCAGTGCTGCTATTCGTCGTTCTTGGCTCACGATTCTCCCGCACAGCATGTTGGATGTCACGATTCTGCTACCTCCTGCAAGTTTGGAAAGTGCTTCCCATCCGCTAGCGGCCGGGCACAAACTGGGACGTGGACTTCGTCGGCGATCCCTCCAAGAGTTCGGTAGCTCGCCGATGGTGCGGTGAGACCACCGCTCCCTCCAGGATCGGATCCCGTGTTTCGATCAGATGCTGGTGCAGCCGTTTGAGCAGCGCGGCGCGGATTTCGGCAGACTCCGGTCGTTGAGCGATGTCCTTCTGCTCCCAAGGGTCGCTGGCCAGATCATACAACTCAACGTGTGGGTGGTAGGCGGTCGCATGGTTGGCGGGCGCGGACGTATCCGAGGGGGGCCGCCAAGATTGCGACGGGTCCATATAGGCGGGAGCCGTGGTGAAATTTACGATCAGCTTGTGGGTCTCGGTGCGGATTGCCCGGCGGGGATCGTAGTAGTCGTGGTAGGTCATTTCCGTGAAGACTTCCCGGCGGGGCTCGTAGAATCTGCCGTCCAGAAGTGGGACAAAGGAACACCCCTGGACGTTGGCGGGAACCGGCACGCCAGCCAGTTCTAAGATGGAAGGCAGATAGTCGACGTTGGAGATCATTTCCGAGCGGACTGGGCCGCCGTGCCAGCCCGGACGAGTGGGCAGACGCAAAAGCAGGGCTACCTGGACCCCAGGCTCGTAGAGCGAACACTTCGCCCGAGGCATCGCGATCCCGTGGTCGGTCGTGAACACCAAGAGCGTGCTGGCTTCCTGTCCGGATTCCTTCAGTGCGGCCATCAGGCGGCCGAATTGGGCATCGACGTGGCGGACTGCTCCTTGTAAGCCGGCCAGCTCGCGCCGCGTGCCAGGCGTATCGCGGAGGTAGCCTGGGACATCGACTCCAAGAGACTCGTCCGGTTCAATCGCCGGCCCGGGAAAGCTGTTGTCGCCCGGCAGAGCCCCCGGCCAGGCTGGTGCGGGATATGGCAACCGGTGCGGCTCAACAAACCCGACGCAGAGAAAAAATGGCTGTTCCGGCTTGGCGGCGAACTCGCGCAACAGGCCGATCGCGGCATCGGTGGCCGGAGCCGCCGCGGCTTGCCGCAGGTGGCGCTCGTACCCGCAGCGTGAGAAGCCGGAGGAGGTCTCGTGGATGACACCAACCGCTGCCGTGGCGTAACCCGCATCGCGCAGGATTTGAGCAAGGTGCCGCTCGTCAGCGTTAAGGTCCCACGCGAAGTCGGCGTGGCAAAGCCCCATGACTCCGTTGGAGTGAGGCCATCGTCCGGTGAAGATCTAGGCCCGCGAAGGACTGCATCCCGGGGCCGTGCAGAAACTCCGCGCGAACCGCACACCCTCGGCCGCCAGCTTGTCAAGGTTCGGAGTCTGGACGGTCTTCACGCCATAACAGTGCAGGAACTGGCCGAGGTCGTGACAGTGGACCAGCAGGACGTTGGGCCGAGGATCGGCGGCGCGGACCGCGGAGTCCGACAACAGGACGGCCAGCAAGGCAGCGCCAAGAACGGCGGACAAAGTATATGGTCTATTGAGCGTCATACTTACCCCCTCAGTGGTTCGTCCTTTCCATGCTGCTCACCGGTCCTGAGACGACTCCTCTGGGCCGCCGCTGGAAGCCGCCCAGTGGATCGCTCGCCCCAGGATCTCGTCGAACTCCGGCTTGTAAGACGTCAGACCTTCTTCCCAGCGGTCTCAGCGGGGATTTGTCGGACGTCGTGATTCGCCGCGACCGCCAGTTGCGTCATCAGCCAGGCCATGTTTCGAGCGAGGTTTTTCACCGTGTCCATGCCCTCCGCATCATTTCGCACCTCACCCTTTTCGCGGCCGAAGGCAACATTCCAGTAGGTCGAACCGGGCACGATCATCTCGCTGATCAGAAAGAAGTAATTGAGTTGGGCGAAGGTGAAGTTCTGACCGGCACGGCGAGCCACCACGATCGCCGCTCCCACCTTCCGTCGCAGCACTTGCGGATGCTTGCGGGAGACGTAGCCAACCCGGTCCAGCAAAGCCATGATCTGCGGCGTGGCTGACCCGAAGTACACCGGCGAGCCGATCAAGATGCCGTCCGCCTCCGCGAACTTGTCGAGAATTCCCTCAAAAGCCGGATCTTCCTGAACGCAACGGATCGTCTCCGAGGCAAAGCAACCCCGGCAAGCCACGCACGGCTTGATGGGTCGATCGGCCAGCGAGAGAAACTCCGTCTGCAACCCCTCGCCCGCCAGGACGTCTAATGCCGTGTTCACCAGAATGTCGGTATTGCCGTCGCGCCGCGGACTGCCTGAAATCCCCAAGACTCTCACGTTCAAATCCTCCTGGTTACGTTCTCGTCGTGACAAGAAAGCCGAACTGCACGTAGTGGATTCGCAGCTTCACCGCTCCGAGCTGGTCAGGGGCCGAAAGCAACTGCCGTTCGATCCTATACTATTCCCACAGGCAGTACCACGACTCGTGTCCCAGGAAGTGGATGAGGATATGCGCAACTTCAAGAACCACGGCCGGGATGGCTACCGCGGAGCCGGCAGGCCCACGGGTTGGTCGGCGGAGACCCGCTTGATTCCGCTATCGCGTGTCGAAGTCAGGACCGAATGGTCGGTCTGCGGTCTTTCGACCAGCATGCCGACAAGCCGGTCGGGCGTCAGCACGCCCGGACCGGTCATGGAAAGTGCGTACAGGGCAATGGCTTCATTGTAGTCTCGCACCGTGCCCAGGAATTGGCGGCGGGCTTGGCGGAGGCGTTCGTAGAACTCGAGCACCGCCCCCAAATTCACTTGCCCTGCCTGGTACGCCGCGTCCAGTTCCGCCAACGCGGCTTCCGTGTCCCCGACCGCTGTCGCGTGAGCGTCGAGCACTTCGCGGAGTACCGGCAGGGTCCGGTCAAGTCGTTCCAGACGCGCCGGAACCGCTCCGCGTGAGTTGAGGGTTTCAAAGTAGGTGCGGTAGGTGCCCACGAAGGGCGAATCTACGGTCACAGGTAGGGCCTCCCCAGGCAGTTGAGCCGTTTCGGCCAGCGCGTGCTGCATTTGGATGGCTGCCAAGTAAGCTTCCGCCTGCGCCGCCCTGGCCGTCGCGTGGATGGCCTTGAGCAACGCCTGCTGACGAGTTGCCGGCTGAAGTGGCAACCCGATCACGAAGTTCGTCTCCTCCAACGCGTAGTGGTACGTCGCGATTGCGTGAGCCAGACGCCAATACGCGGTCACCACCGACAGTTGTTGCGGAGTTCCCTGGACCCGCTCTAACGCCGCGCGTAACGGGAACGGCGTCCCGCGCAAAGCCGACGCGGCAGGAGATGTTAGCGCTTCACCCAGGAGTGATCTGGCGGAAGTCTCCGTCTTAATTCTACCGGGCACAGGTATTGACATCGTGGGCGCAGGTACGGACTCCAGGTGGCCAGGCGATAGCTCCGGTTGAGCCAACGCGGGTTGGCCGGTGAGCCCTTGGAAAACGGACCTGGGACCGGCCGGATGTGACGCTTGACCTGGGGGTGTCTCTGCGCGTGTCGGCTGCGGTGAGGAGGTGGGTTGGTCGGATGTTGGAAGAGAGGCCGCAGGACTCGAATCGAGTGGAGGAAAGGCAGGACCTGTCTGGTCGGGGGGCGCAGCCAGCTGGGCGAACACGGCACAGAAGAGGAAGAGCGAAGCGATATTCATCCATGATACTCCTGCAAGTGGGGTGGGCCAAAGGGGTTGGGATGTGCTTGGCGCATGCATAACCTGCGCATTTTTCCGTTTTTCGTCAAGCCGAATTGCGATACCCAGCGTCCGTGGCGGGGGGGCCAGGAGGCAAGGTGGAGAGGGCGTAACGTTGCGATCATGGCCTCAGGGCGGCGTAACTGGAATGGTGTAAGTTGCCGGGAGTCGCTATCTTGATACAGTCTCAAAGTGAGATTGGCGGTTGGAGTGCGCGCACGTTGCGTGAATCTGGTGTCGGCGTGAGGAGGTTTGCATGGGGTTGTTTGACGGCAAAAAGGGCTTGATTGTGGGGGTGGCGAACGACCGCTCGATTGCCTGGGCGATCGCGGAAACGATTATGCGGGAAGGCGGCGAGTGCGGCTTCACCCACCTGCCGGACCATCCGTACGAAGAAAAGAAGAAGAATCACCACCGTGTCGCGAAATGTTTGGAAGGCTGGCCCCAAGCCAAGTTCTTGCTGCCGCTGGACGTCCAAGACGACAACCAACTCACGGCCGTCATGCGGCACACGGCGAGCGTCTTCGGCAAAATCGATTTCCTGTGTCACTCGATTGCTTTCGCCGACCGCCGGGACCTGCATCGGGAGACGGTGAAGACCAGTCGCGCCGGGTTCAAGCTGGCCATGGACGTCAGCGTCTACAGCCTGATCGCCGTCGCCAACGCGGCCTCGCACGTGCTGAGCAAACGGGCTTCGATTCTCACCCTGAGCTACTTTGGCGGCGAGAAGTGCGTGCCGGGCTACAACGTGATGGGGATCTGCAAAGCGGCCTTGGAGGCCACGGTCCGCTATTTGGCCCACGACCTGGGGCCGCGCGGCGTGCGGGTCAACGCGCTGAGCGCCGGGCCCTTGAAAACCCTGGCCGGCTCCGCCGCCGGGGCGACGGAGATGATCGACCTGTACGCGGCCATCTCCCCCCTGGGCCGCAACGTGACGCACGAGGAGGTCGGCCGCACGGGCGCGTTCCTGCTGTCGGACTTCTCCAACGGCATCACGGCGGAAACCATGCACGTCGACGGGGGCTACAACGCCATGGGTTCGCCTGGCCGGTTGTTGGACCAGATCAAGGCGGCCAAGTGATTATGTCTGAACTCGACAGCCAACACATCCGCAACTTCTGCATCATTGCCCACATCGACCACGGCAAAAGTACGCTGGCGGACCGCTTCCTGGAATTCACGGGCGCGGTCAGCAAGCGGGAGATGAAGGAGCAACTGCTCGACGATATGGAACTGGAACGGGCCCGCGGCATCACAATCAAAGCCCGCGCCGTGGCCCTGCGCTACCAGTACCACGGCGAGGAGTTCGAACTGAACCTGATCGACACACCCGGCCACGTCGACTTCCAGTATGAGGTCTCCCGGTCGCTGGCCTGCTGCGAGGGCGCCCTGCTGCTGGTCGACGTGAGCCAAGGCGTCGAGGCGCAAACGCTGGCCAACGCCCACGCGGCGCTGAACAACGAACTGACCATCATCCCGGTCCTGAACAAGATCGACCTGAAGAACGCGCGGCCCGACGAAGTGACCCTGGAGATGGAGCACTTGCTCGGCATCCATGCCGACCAGGTGCTGCGCGTCAGCGGCAAGACCGGCCTGGGCGTGCCGGATCTGCTGCAGGCGATCATCGAGCGAGTGCCGCCGCCAGAGGGCGATCCGAACGGCCCGCTGCAGGCCATGGTATTCGATTCGCACTACGATGATTATCGCGGCGCCATCATCTATGTCCGGGTCATGAGCGGGCGGGTCCGCAAGGGCCAGAAGGTCCGTCTGCTGCAGGTCGGTGCGACGTACGAGGTGATGGAGCTCGGCCAGTTCGCCCCGCGTCCGCGGCCCTGCGAGGCCTTGCGGGCCGGGCAGGTGGGCTACCTGATTTGCAATATCAAGACGCTGGACAAGCTTCACATCGGCGACACGGTCAGTACGGCCAGCGATCCGGCGCCACCGCTGCCTGGCTATCATCCGCCCAAACGCATGGTGTATTGCGGCCTGTACCCGTCCGACGGCCAGGATTTTACCGAACTGCGCGACGCGCTGGAAAAGCTGTCCATCAACGATCCCAGCTTCGAGTTCACGCCGGAAACCAGCGACGCCCTGGGGTTCGGCTTCCGCTGCGGGTTCCTGGGACTGCTGCACATGGAGATCATCCAGCAGCGACTTGAGCAGGAAGCCAACGTGGATCTCGTGCAGACCGCGCCCAACGTGACCTACGAGATCCTCAACAAACGCGGCGAAACCATCGAGGTGCACCGGCCGCAGGAAGTGCCCGACGCCGGCGACATCGAAGAGTTCCGCCAGCCGATCGTGCGGGTCAACTTCCTGCTGCCCAGCGATTATATCGGGACGGTGATGAAGTTGTGCCAGGAACGCCGCGGCGTGTACAAAGCCACCGAGTACCTGTCGCCGGTGCGGGCCATGCTGACCTACGATCTACCGCTGGCCGAGGTGATCTACGACTTGCACGACAAGCTGAAGAGCGCCACGCGTGGCTACGGCACGATGGACTACGAAGTGCTCGGCTATGTCCAGGCGGACCTGGTTCGCCTGGATTTCCTGGTGAATGGCAACCGGGTGGATGCCTTGAGCATCATCTGCGAGCGAGCGGACGCCGATCGCCGCGGCCGGGCGATTGCCAAGAAGCTGAAGAGCGAAATCGACCGGCACATGTTCGAGGTGGCCGTGCAAGCCTCCATCGGGTCCCGCGTGATCGCCCGCGAGACGGTGCCGGCCATGCGGAAGAACGTCACCGCCAAATGCTACGGCGGCGACATCACGCGCAAGCGGAAGTTGTGGGCCAAGCAGCGGGAAGGCAAGAAACGGATGAAGTCGATCGGCCAGGTGGACATCCCGCAAAAGGCATTCATGGCCGTGCTGGAAACCGGCGCTGACAAGTAGCCACCGGAAAGACCGCATGCTCGACTTCCGCACCGCCGCTTCGTACGACCTGGTGATCTGCGACATCGACGGCTGTTTGACGCCGGAAGCTCCCGGCCCGCTGGACTTGGCCGGACTGGCCCGCGTGGCCGAATACAACCGTCTGGCGGCCCAGCGGCGAGATCGTCCCCTACTGACGCTCTGCAGCGGCCGCCCCGTGTCCTACGTCGAAGCCATCTGTCGGATGCTCCACAACTGCCTGGTTCCCGCCATCGCGGAGAATGGCGTCTGGCTGTACGATCCGCTGAGCAACGTGCCGGAAATGGATCCGGCGATCACGGCTGAGCAATTAGACATGGTCCAAACCGCGACTGAGTTGCTGATCGCGCGGTTCGCCCCGGACGGCCTGACCCTGCAAGCCGGCAAGGTGGCCTCGGTCACGCTGTTTCACCCCCATCACGAGCAACTGTTGAAGATCCTGCCCGAGGTCGCTCGGGAGGTCGCCCAGCAGCAGTGGCCGCTGCGCGTGTCGATGAGCTGGCACTATGTCAACTGCGATCTGCCGCACGTCTCCAAGGCCAGCGGCGTGCAGCGACTGCTGGCCCGGACCCGCATCCCGCCGACGCGGACGTTGGGCATCGGTGACACCGTCGGCGACATAGCCCTGGCCCACAACGTCTCGTTCTTCGCCTGCCCGGCCAACGCCGACGCGGAACTGAAACGCATCGCCGGCTACGTGTCGCCGCTGGCAGAAGTGGCGGGCGTGCTGGACATCCTGCAGCAATTCGCGGTCTGAAGCAGAGAGGACTCCCTCATGCCACCTCCCGTGTTGGCAGAGACTGCGGCTTAGTACAATACTGCGTGGCCTGATTTGCAGATCCCCACACAAGGATCAGTCGTATGGCAGAAGCAGCTGCGTCGCTCTCCACGCGGGAGTTACCTACCGCGATCGTACAGGACGAGGTCTTCCGTGAGCATGATCCAGGTGTGGGGCATCCCGAATCGCCCCTGCGCTACATGGCCGTCATGAACGCGCTGTCGGAAGACGAGTTCCAGGGCAAGCTCCGGCGGATCAGTGCGCAGGCGGCCAGCGAGGAGGATCTCGCGCAGTGTCACTTGCCGGGCTACATCGAAATCGTGAAACGCGACATCCGCGACGGGGCTGCCGTGCTGAGCACAGGCGATACCGCCGTGTGCGCCGCATCCTGGGAGGCCGCTTTGCATGCGGCGGGCGGCGCCTGTCTGGCCGTAGATGCAGTCATGCGGGCGGAAGCGAAGAACGCCTTCTGTCCGGTGCGGCCGCCCGGCCACCACGCCACGGCCAGTCGCGGCATGGGCTTCTGCGTATTCAATAACGTGGCCGTGGCCGCCCGTTATGCCCAACGGCAGTATGGCCTGGGCAAGGTCCTGATCGCGGATTGGGATGTGAATCACGGCAACGGGACACAAGACATCTTCTACGAGGACGACAGCGTCTTCTTCTTCAGCACCCATCAATCGCCCTGCTATCCCGGCACGGGCGCGCGGGATGAAACCGGTCGGGGCCGGGGCCTGGGCACGACCCTCAACCGGCCCTTCCCCGCCGGTGCGGGTCGCGCGGAAATCGTCGGCGCCTTTGCCGACGAATTGGTGCCGGCGATGCACAAGTTCCAGCCGGAGTTGGTGCTCATTTCCGCCGGCTTCGATTCGCGGTTGGGCGATCCGCTGGGCGCGCTGCGGCTGACCGACGAGGATTTCGCGGAGCTGACGCAGATCCTGCTGGACATTGCCGATCAATACGCCCAAGGCCGCGTGATTTCGCTGCTGGAAGGCGGCTACCGACTAACGGGCTTGACGGCCGCCGTACAGACCCACTGCCGCACGCTGGCCACGCATGACTCCGCGGCGATCCGCCAGCGGCCCCCCGCCGTCCGGCGCAAGCTGGTCACGGCCCTGCCTTCCGTGGAAAGCCTGCTGGGACCGCCCGAAGAATGGTGGTGGTGGTAAGGACCGCTGACGCCGGCGGTCACCGTTGATAGATGGGCAGATACGCCTTGTCGAGTTGTAGCATGATCAGGTTGCAGGCCGTGACGTAGATCGTCCCGATATTGCCGTCCCAGTTGCCGTCTTCTTTCTGCTCCGACGCGATCTTGTCGTACAGCTTGTCGCGGAACGGATTCCACTCTTTGGCGCCCTGGCGGTAGACGACTTGCGAGTAGTACAGGTAGGTGTAGTGCCAGTGCCCGAAGGCCTGCGTCTGGTCCGAGATATTGCTGAGCGTCTTGCGGCAGTATTCCAACATCGGCGGAATATGCTCGCTGCCGTAATCACCGGCGTTGTACAGCGAGGAGAGCGCGGCGGCCGTGATGGCGGGCCGCGAACTGCCGCGGTTGCGGGAACTGTAGGAGATGCCGCCGTCCTCGTTCTTGCACTCGTAGATGTATTTCTTGGCCTTGTCGATGGCCTCGGCCGGCACCGGAATCCCGGCATTGCGGCAGCCTCGCAAGCCTTGCACCTGAGTGATCGTGGTCGAGCCTTCGTCGAAATTATTGCCGTCCTTGGCGCTGACATAACCCCAGCCGCCCGATTCCGTCTGCGCCTTGCAGCTGAAATCGACGGCTTTGGTCAGCACTTCGATCAGCTGCTTGCGGGTCTCTTCGTCCTGCTCTTCGCCCAGCACCTGAGACAGGAACAGCATCGAGAATCCGTGACCGTAGGTATAACGGTTGTCCGTCTGCGGGTCGCCGATTAAGCCGTTCGAACGTGACTTGCTGAACAAGTAATCGACCGTCCGGCGAATGCTCTTGGCGTACGGCCCCTGGGTGGTCGTCGAACCGGAGCAGACCAATGCGGTGCCGGCCAACGCGGTCATGGCGGTGGGGTAGTTGCCCGCCGTCCAGTTGCCGCGGGTTGTCGATTGGGTGCGGGCGACCCAGTTCAAGCCGCGGGTGACGGCCTGTTCCCAACGCGGGTTCGTCTTCGCGGCCTGGGCCGGCTGGTCAGCGTCCCGCCACAGCCAAGCCCCTAGCGGGGCCGCTGCCAAGGTCTTCAAGACCAATCGTCGTGACAAGCGTTGGTGCATCGTCCGGTTCCTCAAGGCAAGGGCAGAAGCAGTCCGCATTGTATCCCATGCGGCCGTCTGAAGGCAAAGCCCAGGCCGAACTTTGCAACGCGGCGGAGTCGCAGCCCATGGTGGCCGAGTGCTGTGACCTAATAGGTCCTTGCGACCGCCCCAGTTCGGCCGCATAATCTGCGTGTCCGTCAACGGCCAACACGACACGTGGTTCGTAGTGCCCTAGCCTTGTCGCCCCAGCCAGTGGAGGAGCCATGACTGCTTCAGCCCCGCAGGAAATGACCTGCCTGCGTGTCGCTACGGTGCAGATGAAATTCGCCCCTTCGATCAGCGAAAACCTGACGAAGATCGAGCGGGCGACTCGGCAAGCCGCGCGGCGTGGCGCGGATGCCGTGCTCTTTCCTGAGTGCGCGACGACCGGCTACGCGATCGATTTCAAGTCGCTCCGACCGCCAGCCGTCACGGAAATGCTGCAGGCCGTCGCCGGTTTGGCGAAACGCTATCGCGTCAATCTGCTCGTCGGTTCAGCCGTATTCCGTGGCCGGCGTCTGCAGAACTGTCTGGTCGTGTTCGATCGTGAGGGCCGGCCGGTCCACTGTTACGCCAAATGCCAGTTGGTCGAATCGGATCGGCGCAGCTTCGTCCCCGGCGACGCCATTGCGCTGTTCGAAATCGACGGCATCTGCGCCACCGCGGTGATCTGTCACGAGCGGCGCTATCCCGAACTGGTGCGTCTGGCCGTGATGGCCGGGGCGCAGATTCTGTTCCATCCCAACGCCGGCATGGACGCCCTGGCGGTTTCCCGCCGCAAGCGGGATGGCCGCGACGGGATCGCCGTGCGGGCTTTTGAAAACGCGATCTACTACGTGTTCGCCAACTCCGTCGGCCCGCAGGGTGGCGGCAAGTGGTCGGCGGGGGACTCGAAGATTGCGGCGCCGGACGGCCGCCTGCTGCGGTTGGCCGACAACGAGCACGAAGCGGTGCTCGTCGCCGATCTCGATCTGTCTGCCGCGACGCGCAAGTATGCCCTCGATAGCTTGGAACATCCTCGCTTCCTGGCGCCGCACTGGCGGAGACTGGTGCGTGAGGTCTCGCTCCGAGCCAAGGCCGAAGGACGCTTCGAATTGCCGCCGCCAGAAGCAAAGTGACCACCCAGGCAAGCGGATGGAAATCGAATACCCGGCGTCCATTGAGTCCTGCGCTGAGCATGGAATGACGCACTGAGGGGCGGGCTCAGACGTACAGAATTCAAAATTGGCGGAGCTACGTTTTCGCCTTCGGTGAGCGACCTACCCGCCAATTTTGAATTCTGTACGTCTGAGCCCTACATAGTTCTCGCTTTCCATTGGCAGCCTAGGACTCAATAGCAACGCAGGCTTCGCCGATCCTCATCCGTGCTCTGGCTTTGCCATCCGTGCGGGTCTTCGGTGGTGGGACCGCCCGCGTTAAGCCAGAGAAACGTGCCCAGGAAGGCTTTTCGTCTGACCGTAGCCTCCTGTCTGATCCTGATCCTAAGCCACGTCGCCCAGGGCTGCCGCGCAGCGGCTACCCAGGGCCGTTCTGTCCGCTGGCCCTACTTCAGGTACTGCTCCACGTTGTCCTTGGTCACCAGTTGAAACGGGACGAACACCTGCTTTTCGTACGGCTGCTTCCGGATGATCTTGACGGCGGTTTCTACGGCCTGGCCGCCCTGGCCGCGAGCGTCTTGAAAGACCGTGGCGTCGAGCCGCCCGTCTTTCACGGCTTGCAACGCGTCGGCAATCGCATCCACGCTGACGACGATCACGTGCTCCTTGAGCTTGGCTTGTTCCAGGGCGATCAGAGCCCCCAGGCCCATCTCGTCGTTCTGCGCGAAGACGGCCTGGATCTTGTCGCCGTGTGCCTGAATCCAGTTCTCCATCAGCGCCAGGCCCTTGGCCCGATCCCACTCGGCGGTCTGGTCGGCCAGCAGCGTCAGTCCCGGATGTTGCTGCAGGACTTCCCGAGCACCTTGGTCGCGTTTGAGCTGCGCCGCCTGGCCCATGAAGCCGTGCAGCATCACTACGTTGCCCCGGCCGTGCAACCGCTGCGCCAGATGGCCCATCGCGATGCGCGCCGATTCCTCGTCACGGGAACCGACAAACGCCGTGGGTTCCGAGCGGGTTTCGGAATTGATATTCACCAGCGGGATGCCCGCGGCCCTGGCTTTGTCGACAGCGGGTGAACTGGCTTCGACTTCACAAGGGTTCAAGATGATCGCGTCCACTCCCTGCGCGATAAAACTCTCGACCTGCTGCACCTGTTTCTCGGGACTTCGCAGAGCGTCGTTCACGATCAAGCGGACGCCCAATTCCTGGGCCTTGGCTTCCATCGTCTGGTTCAGCATCGCGATGAACTCCGACGAGAGGTTCATCAGCGAGACGCCGATAACCAGCTGCTTTGGCCCCGGCGCCGTGGGGTGCTCTCCCGTAGACGGTGCCGCTCGGCCGCAACCGCTCAAGACGCAGACGCCCAAGACGCAAGCGACGACCAGCGCTGCCGCGAGGCGGCTAGTTTCCGGATGTGTTTTCACAGGCATGCTCCTTACGCGGCCGCAGGCCGCAAGATGTTCGAGGGAAAGCCTCGCAAGACTCGGCAAAGCGGCGACGGGGTACTCCGGCCGCTTGAAGTCGTCGTATTGATTCACGACCTGGGTCTACCATGTCTTGTTCTTCGCACGGATGGCAGAGCCAGAGCACGGATGGAGAACGAACGAGAAGAAAATCCGTGCTCTGGCTCTGCCATCCGTGCGAAGAACAGAAGAAAAGTGGAATCTGG
>JAPLNJ010001235.1 GCA_026692885.1 Planctomycetota bacterium
GCAGACGCCAGCCGTGCTGTCTTCCGCCGCCTCCCGCCCGCCGCCTCCGGCGGCGGGCGGGAGGCGGCGGAAGAAGTGAGACGGTTGCGGTCCCGTGGCGTAGTCCGGAAACCTCGCTCCACCGGGGCAAGCCCGGATGGGGGCGGAACGAAAACAGGATCATCCGTTTGACGCCCGACTCCCCGGTTTCACGCCCCTCACCCCCGACCCCTCTCTCCGGAGTACCGGGGCGAGGGGAGCAGGCTCGGCCGTCGCCACCCGCAAGCGGGTGGCCGGCTTCGGGTTAAACGACCACAGCAGGGAGTGACGCGGATGAAAGAGCAGACCGTGTTCGTCGGTTGGCTGGCGATGGTGTGGCTGGGTGCGTTATCCGCCACTGCCGGGGCGGCCGACGCGACTCAACCCCCCGTGGATTACATGATCGTGGTCACCGGCAGCGAACTGCTGGCGGGCGTCTACCCGGACACGCATACCCACTTCCTGACACGCACGCTGACACCGTTGAATCTGCACTGCGTGGGTTCGATCAGCGTGGATGACAAGCCGGCCGACATCAAGGAAGCCCTCCGCTTTGGCCTGAGCAAAACACCGCTGGTGATCGTCACCGGCGGTCTGGGTCCGACCGACGACGACGTGACTCGCGAGACGCTGGCGGACTTCGCCGGCATCCCGCTCCAGGAGCAGGAGGACGTCCTGGCCGGTATGGAGCGGCGGTTCCAGTTGCCGCGGGACAAGATCCGTGCGAACCTCCGCCGGCAGACCCGCGTGCCGAGCCGCGGCACGTACTTGAAGAGCGCCTTCGGCACCGCGGTGGGCTTGGTCTATGAATTGCCCAAGGCCGTAATCGTGGCCTTACCGGGTCCGCCGCGCGAGTTGCAGCCAATGGTCCGCGAGGAACTCGTGCCGTATCTGAACCGGCGCTTCGGCACGCGGCTGGCGGCCTGTACTCTGATGCTGCGATTTGTGGGCGTCGGCCAGTCGCAGATCGACCACACGTTCAAAGAGCACGTACCGTTGGCGCCGGACATCACGGTGACTTCGCAGTTTGCCGAAGGCCGCGTAGATTTTGAGTTTGCCCTGCCGGCCGACACGCCGCAAAACCGCGCGCGGCTCGCCGAATTGAAACAGCAGATCCAGCCCCACCTGGGCGATTACATCTATGCGGACGACGACACAACTTTGGAGCAGCGGGTGGTCCGGCTGCTGGAGTCGCGCGGCGTGAAGCTGGTGCTGGCGGAAGCCGGCAGCGGCGGCTGCTTGGCGACGGGACTGGACGGCGTGGAGGGAGTCCAGCGGGTTCTGGCCGGCGCCTATGTGGCGCCGACCGAAGAACAACTGCGGCGTCTGCTGCGCGTGCCGGATGACAAGTGGGGTGCCCTGCCGGCCGATACCTCACGGATCGAGTGTCTGGCCGCAGCCGCGGTGGAGGCCACCGGCAGTCTCTGGGCGGTGGCCATCGGCGACGTGCAGCAGGCGGACGGCGGCGGGCGTGCTGTCGAGGTGGTCTTCCAGCAGCCGGAGGGTCGCGTGGAGCATCAGCGGCTGGCGCTACGCGGCACCGGCGAGTTGGCACGCACAAGTCTGGCCACGCAATTGCTCGACGCCTTGCGACGGCGGTTGCGATAGCCCACTTCGACTGGTCGAATGACTCGTAGGTTGCTCATGGAAAACGAGAGCACGTGGATGGGGAGGGCGACGCTCCCGCGGAGCCGTGGGCCGTTCCTGACGGCCCGCTCCGGCTCGGCAGGAGCCTCGCCTTCCCAGCCTCGCTCTCCCAGCCTCGCTCTAGGGCGAGGCAAAGTTGGGGTTGACATGGGAAATTAGTACGATGGCAAGGGCGAGAGTCTGTTTCGCTGCTTGCCCCGCAGGGGCGCATACGACAGCGCGGGACAACGCCCTGATCGTGATCTCAGGTTTTCGCCCCGATTTGGGGACGCGATGCGTGAGCGGCAAGGCGCTAGCCGCCGGTTCCGAACGCCACCGGCGGCTAGCGCCTTGCCGCTCACAAGTCACGATCTGAGCTTTGACAAAGCACTAGCCAACTGGGTTGATTGGTTTGGCCCCTGCGCGCAAAGCATGAGACTTAACGGTTCAGCAGAGACGGGGCTGACCCCAGCTGGCGGTCCGTCTCTGCGAAACCGTAAAACCGCATGCTTGACACCGACAACCCCGAAAACCGTTGGGTGCTAGGACTCGCTACCCTGTTTCAAGAAGAAAAGGAGTAGGCGGCAGGAACAGGAATATGTCCGCACGACCGGGAACAGCCATTAACTTCCGCGGAATCCTGTGTCCGACGGTTGCCAACACGCACCGCACACCCGATAATCTTCGGCTGCGGCGGCCAGACGGCGATGAGACTGCGGAAAAATTCCAATCGGCGCACATGCTTGCCTAAGGTGTAGGGTGGGCTGTGCCCACCAAGCACAATCCGTTGTGGTGGGCACAGCCCACCCTACGATTCTTCCAGCAGTCTCCTTCAGCTTGAGGTTGAACGAAAACGTGAACGACTTGGCAACTGGACTAGCACCCCCCCCCCTGGAAATCATGGAAGTCAGTAGTTCCGCTGAGAAACTGAACCTGCGGTGGTCCGGCGCTGGGCCGAAAGTCCTCTGGAAAACGGAGACCAACCGGGGCTTCAGCTCGTTTGCGATCAGCGGCGGCAAGGCGTTGACCCAGATCGTCCGTGACATGGCTGGCAAGCCACGAGAAATCTGCCTGGCTCTGGACGCCAAGACGGGCAAAGAACTTTGGGCCACCGACGTCGGCATCGGCACATTCGATCGAGGCGGCGACGCCGGCGCGCCGGATAACTCGGGCGGCGACGGTCCACGTTCCACGCCCACAGTGAACGACGGGCGGGTGTACGTGGCCACCCAGGACTTGGTCCTGCACTGCCTGGACGCGGCGACCGGTAAAGAACTCTGGACCAAGGACCTGATCAAGGATCACGCCGGACGCAATATCAGCTGGAAGAGCGCGGCCTCGCCGGTCATCGACGGCGACCTCGTGTTCATCGGCGGCGGCGGTCCAGGCCAATCGTTACTGGCCTTCCATAAGCAAACGGGCGAGGTCGTGTGGAAGAGTCAGGACGAGATCATCACCCACGCCACGCCGGTGGTGGCCACGATTCTCGGTCAACGCCAGGTGATCTTCTTCCTGAAGAGCGGCCTGCTGTCGGTTGCGGCGAAGGACGGGAAAGCTTTGTGGAAGTTTCCGTTCGACTACCGTACCTCGACCGCGGCTTCCCCCGTGGTGTGCGGCGACATCGTCTACTGTTCGGCTGGCTACGACGTGGGCGGCGGTGCCTGCCGGATCAAGAAAGCCGGGGACCAGTTCCAGGCGGAAGAGCTCTACAAGATCCCGGGCAACCGAGACATTCCGAACCACTGGAGCACGCCGGTCTACAAGGACGGTTACCTGTACGGCATGTTCAGCTTCAAGAAATTTACCACCGGCCCGCTGAAGTGCGTGGAAGTCGCCACGGGCAAAATCATCTGGGAGCAACCCGGCTTTGGTGCCGGCAATGTAATTCTGGTCAACGACCAGATTGTGGCGCTGACCGATTTCGGGGAAGTGGTGATCGTCGCAGCCACGCCCACGGCCTACCAAGAGCTCGCCCGCGTGAAGGCCGTCACGGGCAAGTGTTGGTCCACCCCCGCGCTGAGCGACGGTCGTCTGTACGTCCGCAGCACCAAAGAAGGCACGTGTCTGGACGTGGCCGGCAACTAGCACTCCACGGTCGGCGGGCGAGAGTCCTGACCAGGGTCCACGTTCTGGTTCCCACGCTCTGCGTGGGAACCTGTGTTCTTGACGCTCTACGTCGTGCGTTGGGACGCAGGGCGTCCAAACCGGCATTCCCACGCGGGACTGTGAAGCAATGTGTAGGGGCCAAGTACTCGCGGCCCACCGATTCCTGGGAAACCGCGTTGCTCTCTGAAGCAATGTGTAGGGTGGGCCAAGTACTCGCGGCCTACCGATTCCTCGGAAACCGCGTTGCTCTCGATGGTGGGCCGCGAGTACTTGGCCCACCCTACCGTCCATCGTGCGCACACATCTCTTCACAGCCGCAACGCGTGGGAGTCGGAGAAAATCCTGCGGTTTCCGGCACCTGCCAACCTGTCTGCGGCGTCGTTCAGAACGTCACGATCAAGTCCATCGCCGTGGTGAACTGGCTGCACTTGCTGCCGTCATTGAAGGGCAGCTGGTTAGCCGGATTCTTGGGCCCATCGTACCCGTCCCAACGCACCTCAGGACGGAACACGAAGTTCGGGTGGGGACGGTAGTTCAGACCCAGGCTCAGAGCGTGGAAGCTGCCAGTGAAGCCAGGCGCGCCCAGCCAGCCATAACTAGTATCGAGCACTCGCCCCCCAATGCCGGCGATGCGCGAGCCGTCTTCGTCCCGAACCCACTCGTAACGCAGGCCGGTCGACCACTGGGGATTCAGCTTGTAGAACAGGTATTGGTCCGTGCCATACCAGTGGGCAGTACCGCCCCCATTGACGGTGGAACCATTTAACTCCTGGCCCACGGTGTACTGGGCCGCGTAATTCCAGCACTCGTTGAGTTGGTGAGTGAACACGTTGATCCAACTGGTCCGATCGTTATTAGTCGTCGTGAAGCCCACCTGGGGTCCGGCGTCCACCATGGAGGACAGGGTCGTGCGTTTGTCGTCGCTGACCCATTTCACGCCGCCCAGGAAATTCATGTCGCCCACAGGGTTTTCGAACATCATCCAGCCGCGATTGAACCCGCCGCTGAGGGTCCAGTTGTCACCCAACTTGTATTCCGCCTGCAGGCCGGTCACCAACAATGGATCGAAGTAGCCCGCCATCAAGTAGCTGTGCGAATAGAAGAAGTTCGCGGGCGCGGGCACCACTTCGTAGCTGGTCATGGTCGCGAAGTGTCCCAGCTTGACCGTCAGATCGTTGAACGCCAGTTCCAGGTAGAACTGCGGGAGGACCAGGCCGTAAAGGTCGTTGGATCCGTTGATGCGGTTTTCCAGGCCCTGGTTCATTCCAAACCGCCAATCGCTCCCGTAGACCACGTCGACCCGGCCGCCGATGTCGAAGCCACATCCATCCGTCTTCGTGGGCTTCACGAAATACACCCAGGCCTGGTTCATCTGGTACTGCTGGCTCTGGTCATTCGGGGTTCCTCACAACACACGGCGGCGTCCGGTGTCGGCTCGCTCGGCTGGACAGCGTCGCCCTGTGCAGCTTCACCCGTCGCATTGAGTGCGAAGGCCATCGGGGCCAGGTCCGCTGCGAGGTTTGGGGGCCGACCCACGACGCCGTTCTGGCCGTAAGTGGTTGCGGAACACCAGGAAAGCCACAGTCCCATCGCAAGTATCCATCCGACGCGTGACATAAGCGGAGACTCCCTTCTGAAGCTACACAACGACAATCAGCACCAGAAGGCGTTATCGGGATACTCGGCAGCAAGCGTGCATCCGGCAAGACTCGCAAGTGCAAACTCGCGTAGAAATCAGCGTTTCATGCTGTTTGGGCAAAGTCTGCAGGGCGGTTCTGGAGTAAATGGCATTGGGCGCTAGTTGCCGGTTCTTGATTGTCCGGATTGGCCGCAATACCGGCGGCTAGCGCCTTGCCGCTCACGCGTCACCTGACAGCTGTTTCCCGAACGGTCCTTACTGCCCGACCACCGCGTCGGCTGCGGGGATCGGCACGAGGTACGGGCGAATCGCTGCCAGGGTTTTCGGGCCGATGCCGTGGACGCGACGCAGGGCATCGTGATCGCAGTACGGGCCGTCTGCCTCCCGGGCGGCCACGATCCGCCGCGCCAGGGCTTCACCGATACCGGGGAGCAGGCTTAATTCGGTCCACTCGGCTTGGTTGATGTCGACGCGGAATTCGACTTGGCTGGGGTCGGCTCGGTCAATCTCGATCAGGTGGCCGCGGTGATAGCCGCGCACGAACAGACCGACCACGATTGCCAACCACGACAGGCCGAGCAACACGGCTACCGTCACTTGGTCCAGGCGGCGCAGCCACGGATGGGGTTCGGGTGGTTCTGGGTTGGCGTCGGAGGATGTCATGCGAGTCTGCAGGAACCTGTCAGAAGTCAAGTTGCGCGTGGGGCGGATGCCACCACGCGAGCCAGAGGCTATTATGGGGCCATGCGACTGTTCTTGGGAGTGGGAGGAGAGAGACATGAACAAAGACTTCACGCAACTGGAGTGGAACGAACAGCTGGCGGATGACTGCCGACAATTGGTGCGGCTGGCGGTGCGCGAGGATCTTGACCGCTGGTACGATTGGACGACCCTGTCGCTGGTCCCGCGGGAAACACAGGGGGCCGCGGCGGTGGCGACGCGGCAGCCGGGCACCATTGCGGGCCTGAGAGCAGCGGCCTTGGCTCTGGAGGAGATGGAAGTCGACGTGCAATGGGAACCGGTGATCGAGGATGGCCAAAGCGTCACTGCCGGGACGATCGTCGCTCATGTCCGCGGGTCGGTGCGGGATCTGCTGACCACAGAACGGCTGGTGTTGAATCTGCTCGGCCGTCTGTCGGGAGTGGCCACGCTGACACGGCGGTACGTGGAGGCGATTCAGGGCACGCCGGCGCGCATCTACGACACGCGCAAGACGACGCCCGGCTGGCGGCGACTGGAAAAGTACGCCGTGCGCTGTGGAGGCGGCCGGAATCACCGCACCGGCCTGTTCGACGCGATCTTGATCAAGGACAACCACCTGGCCCTGGGCCGTTGTTCTGCCGGGGAGGCCGTGCGGTTGGCGCGCGAGTTCCTGCAACAAGATTCGCCTCACTTTAGCCATGTTGCCGGCATGATCGTCGAGGTCGAAGTCGATACGCTGGAACAACTCGAGGAAGTTCTGCCGCTCGGCCCGGACATCGTCTTGCTGGACAATATGTCCGTCGAGCAGTTACGTCAGGCAGTCGCCCGGCGGGACGCCGTAAATCAGGCCGTCGAGCTGGAGGCCTCAGGTGGAGTGAATCTACAGACCGTGCGCGGGATTGCCCAGACGGGGGTCGAGCGGATCAGTGTCGGCGCCTTGACCCACTCGGCGATCGGTTTGGACCTGGGACTGGATTGGGTCCCTGTTCCGTCCCTCCGCTGACTTCGCGACGCGGATAAGGCGAGTGGCAGGAAATTATGGGAGCGTTGGTCCCCTGTGGCGAGTCGACGAACTCGGCGTTATGCTGAAGCACCAATTTCCGCGGAACGAGAGCGGGCGAGTTGGGTGCAGCTGTTAGTCTTTCGCGTATGTCTTTCGATTGAGTCATCACCATCAGGAGCAGGGGAGCAATGAACGAAACCACGAACCGAGGTACTTCACGTCGCGAGTTCTTGAAGAATTCCGGCACGATCGCGGCGGCCACAACGCTGGCCGGCTTGGCCGTCCCTCGCGTCCATGCGGCCGAGAACAACACGATCCAGGTGGCCCTGATTGGTTGCGGCGGCCGAGGCACCGGCGCAGCGGCCAACGCCCTGTCGGTCAAGCAGGGTCCGACCAAGCTGGTCGCTGTGGCCGATGTGTTCGAGAACCGCCTGCGGGGCTGCGTGGACAGTTTGAAGAAGCAACGTCCCACTCAGGTCGATGTGCCCCAGGATCGTCAATTCGTCGGTTTCGACGGCTACCAGAAGGCGATGGATTGTCTGAAGCCGGGGGACGTGGCGATTTTCGCCTCGCCGCTGACCTTCCGGTGGGTGCATTTTGCCTACGCCATTCAGAAGGGGCTGAATGTGTTTATGGAAAAACCGCTGACGGCCGACGGTCCGACGTCGCGCCGGATGCTCAAGCTTGGCGAGGAGTCGGTGGCGAAGAACCTCAAAGTGGGAGTGGGACTGATGTCCCGTCACGCCCGGTCGCTCCAGCAACTGCAGCAGCGCATCCAGGACGGCGAACTCGGCGACATCATCGCCATGCGTGGCTACCGGATGACGGGGCCGGTGGGGTCGGCGTTCTCGGAGAAATGGGACGGGAAGGGCAGCGAATTGCTGTGGCAGATTCAACGTTTTCACAGCTTCATCTGGGCGAGCGGCGGATGCTTTAACGACTTCTACATCCACATTGTTGACCATTGTTGCTGGATGAAGAACGCCTGGCCGGTCAAGGCGCAGGCGGTGGGCGGACGCCATTATCGCAATAACTGCATCGATCAGAATTTCGATTCCTATTCGGTGGAATACACGTTCGGTGACGGCGCCAAGCTGTTTATGGATGGGCGTTGCATGGCGGGTTGCCAAGACATCTACTCCAGCTACGCGCACGGCAGCAAAGGCATTGCAGTCGTCTCCAAGGCCGGCGACTGCGGGGCGCCCTCCAGCATACACAAAGGTCAGAATCCAGATCGCGCAAGCAAAATCTGGGAATCTCAAGTCGCTCCGGACCAAGGCAATCCCTATGACAATGAATGGAACGACTTGGTCGACGCCATCCGTAACGACAAGCCGTACAACGAGCTGGAGCGTGGCGTCCAAGCCAGCTTGGTGAGTTCGTTGGGCCGCAAGGCAGCCCATACCGGCCAGGAAATCACCTTGGAGGCGATGCTTAACTCGGACGAAGAATACGCGCCGGGTGCGGATAAGTGGACGATGGATTCGCCCGCACCGGTGCAGGCCGGTCCCGACGGCAAGTATCCCATCCCCGAGCCGGGAGTCAAACGCCAGAAGGAATACTAAACCGCTGGAAAAGAACAAGTCCGTAGTTTGAGCGTAGGACGGATTGGCACTTCGGCCCGATGTTTCGGGCCGAAGTGCCAATCCGTCCTACCACCGATTCGCCAGGTTATTTCTTTGCAGCCGCTAAGTCCTGTAGTCCGGCACAAGCAACCGGAAGCACTGCCGGAACTGCGGTCGCTTCCGGCGCGTGGCGTCTGCACCAAGCGGGTTCTTCCTACGAGCGTCGGTTGCGCCGTTCCGGCATAGCTTGGCGCGACCTCGTTCCGGCCTACCTGAATAATCCGGGCTCAGCAGTACTTTTGCTCCCACTGCTTCAGCCGCTCGGCGATGACCTCGTCCGCGGGGATCTCGCCCGTGCGGCGGCGGCTTTGGAAGTTCAGTTCGAACTCCTCCAGAATCGGCTGCGCGGTGGCTTTGGCCGTAGCGCTCATGCGGTCGGGGTACAACACGCCGTCCAGGTGATCCGTCTCGTGCTGGATGACCCGCGACAACATGCCGTCGACCTTCGCCACGAGCTCCTCGCCTTTCAGGTTGTAGGCGTTCACGGTAATCTGCTTAGGGCGTTTCACGGGACCGAAGAGTTCGGGAAAACTCAGGCAACCTTCGTCCGCTTCCTCGTTGCCTTTGGGGTTGCTCAGGACGGGATTGAGGAACACCAACTCCTCGCCCTCGCCCGCCTGGCCGCTAAGGTTGACGATGAACAGCCGCAGGGGCAAGTCGACCTGGTTGGCCGCTAAGCCGATACCGTTGGTCGCGTACATCAGTTCGAACATTTCCCGCACGATGCGAACCAACTCCGCGTCGACGCGCCGAATCGCTTTCGACTGGTGCCGCAGCGTGGGATGAGGATAAATGACGACTGGCAAGGCTGGGTTTCCTGGGGACGATGTCTGTTGAGGACGGAGGGTTAAGGCTCGGCCGAAAAATAACTCCCTCGCCCCGGTACTCCGCAGATTGTCCCACTTTGTTGGATGGATGGGGGGTTGGGGTAAGAAACTGGTCTCCAGCGACTTGGGGTTTTCGGGCAGAGTATGGGTGCAAAGAACTGCCCCCCCAAATCCGGAGATCGACA
>JAPLNJ010001236.1 GCA_026692885.1 Planctomycetota bacterium
ACCGTCCCGTCGGGGAGGGTGATGGTGTACTGTGTGCTGCCTGCCACGTAAGTCGAATTCACCGGCAGATTGTCCACCAGGTTGACATCCAGCAAGTCGTGTCGACTGGCGTTATTGACGTTGATGGTATATAGCAGCCTATCCCCCGGAGACACGACGCCGTCGGTGTTGGCATCCACTGCGAGCGTGCCGATCTTGCCGGCTGCAAAATCCTGCAGGGGCGACACACTCGTGCCCGCGTCGACACCTGGTGCGCCCTGGCTGGCACTAAATGGATCCTCGCCCCAGGCCACCGCAAGTCGGACTTGGGGGTCGGGGCTGAGGGTGTACAGCAGCATACCGCTCTGGTTGCCGCTGGGGTCGAACACTTTCTGACGCTGGAGTTCGTACAGGTCATACTTCACGTCATAGTGGAAACCAATCGGATCGGTGAAGGGACCAAGATTATCCCCCTTGTAGTCCACATAAACGGCCACCGGTATATCGCCGTTACCCACCGGCGTCACGCAGACGGGCGAGCCATTCTCGGTGGGATTGATCAACGACGTGGGGTCGCGTCCAAACCCCAAGCCGACTTGGGCCTGGCGTGTCAAGATACTGACTGGCCTGACCACGAAGCCCCAGTCGTACTGGGAACTCACTTTGATCACGCCCCCGCCTTCGAAGGTGAAGTCGGCGGCGACGTCGGTGATGGACGTGGCATAGAATTTCTCGCCGCCAGCCGTATAAAAGTGCGATCCAGAACCTTCCGGAATGATCTGCCTCGCCGAACCCTGCCTAGGGACGGTAAGGGAAGCGGATACCAGGGAACCTGCGCCGTCGGCGTCACGGCTGACGTAGGTCACTAGAATGGCGGTGGGATTGGGGTTGTACAAATACACTGCCGTCGGGTGATCCATGCCATCTTGGCCCCAGCCGGTGGATACCGGAGAGACGTAGTTGCTGGACAAATCCGACCTGGGCCGGAGCGTGACCCAGCGGCTGGCGAAGTCGCCGCCGATGCGCCCCGTGATCAGCCCGACCTGGATCGGTTTGCTGGGGTCCGCCGTGTTCGGATCCACGCTGCTGACGCTGACCACACTCGCCCCTTGCAGGACGCCACCATTGACTAAGTACGCCTGGCCTTGATTGAGGGACACGGTGGCCTCGAACACACCATCTCCATTCGGGTCAATCTTGACGGTCGTCCCGTCCTTGGCCGCCATGATGGTCAGGCCGGTGTAATCAAAGAAGTTCGGTTCAGCGGGGTCGATTGCCATCCACGGGAGATTCGTGTCTTGTCCGATCGGCACATCATAGTCACTGCCCCACTGGTTGGTATCGTTCACGCTCAGCGCACCTGTCAGTCGCGTGGCGGTGCTGCTGGCCCAACTGGTGATGCCGACCGCGACGGACTTGCTGGCGGCGATCTTGTCGCCCCCATCGAAGAAGATCTGGCTCGGGATCCTGGGGATCGGAATGCTGTCGCTTTGCAGGATGATGACGTTTCCCGCACGCAACACGTCCGTCGGGTAACCGGGAGGAGCGCCGTTCGATGGGTCTGCGTCTCCCCAAATCTGCACACCGGCTGGATGGGTGACGCTGTTGTACGTCTCGGCGGGACTGGGATTTGCGATGTCGCCGACATACCCGTCTTCCCACTGATCGTAATAGACTCGGGCTCCGTCGCCCGCAATTGCGATCGAAACAAAGGTGCAGACTGGGCTGGTGGGAACATCGGTTGTGGCGGGAGGCGTGGGGGGGGGCTGAATGGTCTTCAGCGCCGTCAACACATCAGCTGCGGGAAAGGGCAAGAAATACGTTTCCACCGGGGGCGGATTGCCGGACAGCAGCACACGGGCTTCGAGCTGTTCCAGCCGCAAAGGTCGTGAACGGCGGGGCCGTCTTCGGGAAGCGTTCCGCGCCTCTTGCGCGCGGCCCAACGCCTGGGAGACAAGAGCTGGACGATGTTGGTGCGTCATGCTGTCGATCCTCCGAATGATAAACCCGTGTTTCCAAGCGAACACTCGAACCGCCGCACACTGACGTCGGGATGCGACCAAACCGAGGAATTCTCGCGACGAACGTGGCCGCTCTGTGGGTTCTTCCAGGCGGCCATCGAACCGCCGGAATTCCCCAATCCGGAAAATGGGGCGTTCAAGAGCATTGAGTCACATACGTAGAATATCCCACCTCGACACAATGAAGTACGCCGATTATGCCGATTATGCCGATTATGCACAGGAAGACGGTGGGCAAAGGGCTTCTCTTCCGGTGTCCACTTGGTGCCCGCGTAAGAATAACTTGGTCAATTTGCTGTAGGACGGATGGGCGATCCGGCCGGTACTTCCCGGCCGGATCGCCCATCCGTCCTGCGGTTAGTCGTTCAACTAGTTTCTGCGCGGACACTTGGGTCGTCAAGTCCTTTGGCCGCATGGATATCCTGACGCGGAGGCAACCGCTTTGCCGGGAATGGCTGCGGTTGGCGAGGAGGATTCGAGATGCTTCGCGTGCTCCGTTCCGGGCGATCGGCATCCACGATTCTGGCTACAGCTTTGGTGTGTTTGGGCAGTGATACCAGCTTCCCTGAATACATCCCCAATGGTTGCGTGGTGGGGTGTAACTACGCTGCAGCGGCAGGACCCGTGACAGAGTATTGGGTCGATGACGCTGCCGAACGTCTGCGGCCGAAAGGCGACGCGGGTCCGCCCGCAATGGTCGAGTCGCCGGGACTGACACTGGACGCCAACAGCAACTGCCCTGGGACCAACGACCTCACACCCTGTCCAGGAACCTGCGACAACCCCGCTTGCCCTACTTGCCGAATGTGTCCCCACGTCGACCTGTACGCGGAGAGTCTGTTCCTGACACGTGGCAACGGAAATGTCGCACAACCAATCATCCTTGACGGGCTCAGCCGTCAAACGCTCTTGGCGACCAGCGATCTTGGCTTTGGCTGGAATCCGGGCCTACGCGTGGGCGGAGGGATTCGCCTGCACGACTGCCTGTATCTCGAGTTTTCGTACCTCGGACTCTTTGATTCCCAAGCCTTGGCGCCCGTGGTCAGATCAGATTCGGCCCCATTCCCGACGTTGCCCGGTGACCTGGGACCGGCCACCAACGTATTCCATCCCGCCGATAAGGTGTGGGTCAACTATGCGTCACAACTCAACAGTTTCGAACTGAACCTGCTTCGCTGTTGCTGCGGCTGTTGGACGGCTGGCTGTGACGCCAGTTCCCCTTGCCGCTCCGTCGAGTGGTTTGGCGGTTTTCGCTGCATCAGTCTGAACGAGCGTCTTAAGATTCTGGGGGAGCGTGAGCATGTCTTAGAGCCGGGGGTGGAGCGCGGGGAGTACGACCTGCGTACGACCAACAATCTGTATGGGGCACAGCTCGGTGCCCGTCTTCGGCGTTGCCATGGCAGGCTCGGCTGCGAGGCGACCGGCAAAGCTGGGATGTACGGCAACGCTGCGTACCAGGAGCAGTCGGTCGTCGACTTTCCGAACTATGCGTTGCGTCCCAACACGTCCGCGACGCGCAGTCAGGTGGCCTTTGCCGGCGAACTCAACTTGTCCGCGATCTATCAGTTAACAATCGATTGGAACTTGAGAGCCGGCTACAATCTGATGTGGATCGAGGGAGTTGCCCTCGCGCCGAATCAATTGGACTTCAGCTTCACGCCCACAAGCGGCAGCCAACTGGACAGCGGTGGCGGCGTGTTCTATCACGGGGTCAACGTCGGGCTTGAGGCCCGCTGGTAGAACGCGGCTCCGCGGCACCTCTTGGTTGGAGTCCAACCTGCAAGCTGCCGACGCGGGCCAACGGCTCAGTTACGTGGGTATCCCGTCACCGCTTTTCAAGATGCCTGCTTGTCTTGAGCAAACTGGGCAAGCTTTGCCGCTTGACCGGATTATGCGAATAGTTGCCAGCCTTTCCGCCGATGCTAGTTCTAGCACACTCCGCTTTCAGGCCTACCTCGGAAATCGGGGATCACGTATGCAGCATGCAGATGTCCTCGAAGCCGTTCGGCGTTTGATCCGACGCAGCTTTGCGGAACTCGGGGCCAACTCGAATGTCCCGATCAGCGAGACCATCCTCGTGCGTCATGACCACTACTGCGGACGACGATTCCGTGGTTCCGGTTTGCACGCCGTGTGGTTCATCGAGGAGGACGAAATCAAGCTCTACGCCCGGGACGGGGAAATGGTACGCGTGACATCCGCCAGCGAGGCGTTGCAGGACGCGCCGGTCGAGGCTGTCGCCCCAGCTTGGCAGCGGCGTGCGGCGTAGCGTGGGGTTAATGTTCCCGGCCCAAACCCTCCCAGATGCACCCAGGCGCTAGTTCTAAGCTGTTGCCCGCGGGATCCCGGAAATAGATCGACTGGCCTCCCTGCGGCCAGTCCACGATCTTTTCGATCATCACTTGGTGACTGGTCAGATGGCGTCGCCAAGCATCCAGGTCCTGTGCGTTGACGGCGAAGGCGATATGTGATGCGCCACGGGATCCGTGGGCAGGCGTCTCCGAGTCCTGACGTCCCACGCCGCGCGGATCAAAGACGAGCAGCATGTGATCACCGCAGCGAAAGAACACGTGCCGTCCGGCCTGGCGTCCGACTAACGTCAGTCCAAGCACCTCACGATAGAACTGCTCGGCCGCCGCCAAGTCATCCACATACAAGCAACTCTCCAGAACACCGTTGACTTTCATAGCTTGTCTTGTCTCCAGGGGGCTCGTCGATCCGGGACGTCCGCTTATGCTCGCTCAGGCGTTCGCCGACTGTCAAGTGGCATCCCAATATCTCGATCGTTCGACCCAGGCGTCTCCAGCCGCAAATCCCACTCAGCTTCCCAGGGTAGGCCCACGATGATTCGGATCAACCCACTTTGCGCACGGGACCGATGATAAGAGACAGTTGAACCAGGCTGGATGGCCCAGCCACGCGGCAACGGTTCTACTCTCGACTCCAACCAGAGCATAACAAATGAAGATTTCCCTTCCAATCGCCACCTCCTGGCGACCTTGGCTGATGGCGATTTCGCTGGCTATCTTCGGTGTCGGTCACCTGCGGGCGGAGCCTGTGGTCCCGGGCACGGGCACCAAATTGCCCCAAGTGGGCGACGATTTCGAAGACGAAGCGTGGGAATACATCTACAACAACCCCAAAAGCACGAGAGAGAACGACGGCCAAGACCGGTATCCCGCCGGAGAATCCAAGAACGGCCGCTGGTATGAGGGTATGAAACGCGGGCAACCCGACGTGATCAAGCGTGTCCCGACGCCCAAGGGCGGGCTGGCCGGAAGCCAAGGTTCCCTGCTGCTGCAATCGCTGTATACCGGTATCCCCGGGTATCCAAGCCGTCGTATGCAACAGGATGACTTCATTGCCGACGTGAGCTACAAGCTCGGCGGGTCGATCCCCGTGTCCCGGTCGCCAAACGCGGTAGTCCGCGTCTTCCTGCCGCCCGTGGCCAGTTGGGAGAAACGCACGGGGCCGCACTTTGCGTTCCGCTTGGCCGTCGACACCACCAAGCTGAAGCCCAATTCGAAGGGCCTGCGATTCTCCGGCACTCATCAGGAGAATGAGACATACTGGCCGGGGATGTTCATCGAATTTGAGAACAAGGGCGACGGCAAGGAAGATGACTACGCCTACCTGCGTATCCGGGCCAATCAGTGGGGCGGTGATTTCCGGGGACCCCAGATCACGACCACCGGTTGGTGGACGCTGGGCCTGTCCTGCTCACCGGACGGCATGGTGCACTTCTATGCCAAGTCGGGCATTGAGGACCTGACGAAGAAGGACTACATCACATCGCAGTATCCCTATGGGTATCGTTGCGAGCGATTCAGTACGTTCTTCTTCAACGTGTGCAACGGCGACGATGGACGCACCTGGTCAACGGCCTTTATCATCGACGATCCGGCCGTGTACGTCGTCCGTTAACCCGGAAAGGACCTTTGAGCGATGACCGAGAGCGAACAACTGATTCGTGTGGGCCACAGCCCGGATTCCGATGATGCCTTCATGTTCTTTGCGCTGGCCAGAGGCAAACTGGACACCGGTCGGTATCGCTTCCAACATGAATTGTGCGACATCGAGACGCTCAACCGGCGGGCCTTCGGTGGCGAGTTGGAATTGACGGCGGTCAGCGTTCACGCCTACGCCTACCTGTGGCAAAAGTATGTCCTATGCAATTCCGGCGCCAGCCTGGGCGACCAGTACGGGCCGATCCTCGTGGCTACTGAGCCGGGCACCGTAGAGCAGTTCCGAACCCGAACCATCGCTGTGCCCGGCACGCTGACGACCGCTTACCTGGCGTTGCGATTGTGTCTGCAAGCCGATTTTCCCTACGTCGTTGTACCCTTTGATCAAATCATTCCCGCGACTCTCGCCGGGGAGTTCGCCGGCCAAAGAATCGATGCGGGGCTAGTCATCCACGAAGGGCAATTGACTTATGCGGACGAACGCGTCCAGCTGATCGTGGATTTGGGCAAGTGGTGGTATGCACAAACCGAGCTGCCGCTGCCCCTGGGCGCCAACGCCATCCGCAGGGACTTGGGGCCCGACACGATGCGGGAAGTGGCCCGGCTACTGAAAGAGAGTGTCCGCTACGGCCTGGAGCATCGGCAGGAGGCACTGGACTACGCCCTGGAATTTGGACGAGGATTGGACCGCGACCAGGCCGATCGCTTTGTGGGCATGTATGTCAACGACTGGACGTTGGATTTCGGCCCACGCGGTCGCGAGGCCGTCCGAGTCCTGCTCGGGCGCGGGTGGGAAGCCGGCGTCATCTCCGAACGGATCGAGCCTGAGTTCCTGGGCTAGGTGCCTGTTGGGAAGCCGCTCCGCGATTTCATCGTAGAGCGGACTCCGTTCGTGCAGGTACTGCCCGGCGGGAAAATACCGCGAGGCGGGCAGGGCGTTCCCAGTCTCTGAAATTGCGTATTTCGGCAGCCTGGCAATTTATACCGCACGCGGTTGGCATTGGCTCGTTTAACCCGGAGCCAACGGCGACGGCACTTGGTGAAACACGCCATCGCCGTTGGCTCCGGGTTAAACGACGATGTGCCATCTTCAACCGCGTGCGGTATAGCTGGAACGCTCCTATCGCGAACTCACGGCCGAGGAGGTTTCCTGCGCTGCCAAGCCGCGCTTTGCCGGCTTGCAGACGACGCGGAAGCCGACGTTGTAAACCGGCTGGCAGGGGAGATAATGCCAGCGCGATGCGGAACGGCAGGAGCGGAAGGTATCGTTCCACGAGCCGCCACGCACGACGATGCCCACAGGCGATTTTCGGCCGTCGGCATCCGGCCGAACGGCGTTGCGTCCGTCCTCCTCCGCATAGGGGTACACCCGGTACTCGGTGCGCGTCCATTCGGCGACGTTGCCGTGCGTGTCGCACAGTCCCCAGGCGTTGGGCTTGTACCGGCCGCCGGGAATCGAGAACATGGCGCCGTCGGAGTAATCGCCGTTGACGCGTCCCCAGCCCCAGCCGCCGAGCGTGGCATCGGCCACGTTGGCCACGTCGCGTATGCCTCGCCACGAATCGCCGAACGCCCAGGGCGTAGCGCTGCCCGCGCGGCAGGCCCATTCCCACTGGGCTTCCGTGGGCAAGGAAACTTCGTAGCCGGTCCGCTTCGACAGCCATTGGCAGAAAGCCATCGCTTCGTACCAGGTAACGCGCACCGCGGGCTGATCGGGCTGGTTCACTGGGTAGCCGCGCGTGTAGCGATCCTTGCCGCGCGCCTCAATATAGCGGCTGTCGTGCGCCGGATTGAACTGGGCGATTTGCCGGTTGGTGACTTCCATGCGGCCGACATAGAAAGACGCGGCGATAGTCACCGCGGCTTCCGGAAACTCGTCCGGAGAACCGTTGACATCCCCCATGACGAACCGGCCCGCCGGCACGGGCACCAGGGCCAAGGTGACCCCGTCGCCCAGATCGAGGTTCAATTCCGGCAGTCCTGCGAGCTTCTGCAAGCCGGCGGCCTGCTCGGCACTGAGCGGCCAGCCGTCGAGTTTCACCGGCGCGGGCCGAGACGCTTCGGGCGCGGGCGGTTCAAAGGAGATCGCCGCGGGCGCCGCCAGCGGAGCTTCGGTGCGATCCTCCACGCCAGCGTGGAGGGCTAAGTATTTCGCGCGGCGAGTGACTTGCTCGTCCTGTGGCGGCCGTTGGCTTTCGCGCCAGTTGCCTGCATAAGGAACGTTGAAGTCGATCCACGTGTAGATCCGATCGCATTCCTCCGCGGACAGCGTGACGTTGTGATGCCCCTTTTCCAGCAACTGGACCAGTGCACTGGTGCTGGCGTGGAACTCAGCCGGTTCGGCCATGTGGTAGTCGGCCTCGTATCCGGCACGGCGCACATACGGCGCCAGGGCCAGGTACGACGGGCTGTAGCTGCCCTTGTACTCGGGATGCAGGTGCTTGGCGCGGAAATCCGGCTTCTGCTTGCCGTCCTTGTTCTGTCCGTCGTGGCAGCCCGCGCAGCGGTGATCGAGCACGGGCTGGACTTCGCGGTCGAAGCTAAACCCCCGTGCCGGGCCGTACCAGGGTGCGATTTCCGCAGGCCCCTTGCTCTTGGAGATCGGCAGACCGACCGACGGCGTTTGGTTTTGGCTCTCGTGGCACCCAATGCAGGAAAGCACTTCGCCGGGCATCGCCGAGAACCAACTCCGCATCACCTGCAGGCTCTTCCCTTCGGCGTCCAACGGCTGAACGAAGATCGGCGTGTTGGCCGGCACGCGGAAGTAAGCCGAGCCGTCCGGGTTCACGGGCACGGTGCCGAGGATTCGCTTGATGTCCCAGCCCCCTTCGTACGTGGCCGCATAGGTGTCGCCGTTGCCGCCGAAGCGGTATTCATGGGAACCGAGCCGCAGGGCCTTGACCGACCCGGGCGGATACCCGCGCAGCCCACCCCCTTCGTAGACGTTGGCCATGTAGACCAGCGCATCCTTGCGCTGCTGGTCCACGCGCGGCGGGATGGTCGGTGGCACGAGACGTGGCCTCAACGGGATTGGCTCGGCGTAGTTTCCGATCAAGAGCGGAGTCATGTTGTCGTAAATGTCCACGAGGTAAATGCCCCACGGGCTGAACTGGTCGAGCTGGCAGTTGACCAGGAAATACTTGCCCGAGCCGGCGTTGGTCCCCGGCTCGGCCAAGGGATAGGGCCAGGCGAAACGCGGCCACCATTCCATGACCAGACCGTCCTCAATCACTGCCTTGACATGTTTGCCGCGATCGCCGATGCGGTGCACCACGCCGTCGGCCTCCTGCCGGCCGCGCGCGATGTCCAAGACGAGCAGCTGGCCCACGCGCGACACGCCATGGTGTCCCGAGGCGATGCAGGCCAATTGAGTCGGCTTCCCCGGAATGGGCCGCGGCCAGTACTTGGCGTTGGGCCAATAGGAGTTGCTGCCGTAGAGTGCCGTTTGGTTCGTGCCGTCGGGGTTCATCGTGAACAGCAGCCGCGTGAAGTAATGCGGCGTGTCGGTGTATTCCCAGCGCGTGTAGACGACCTGCCCGTTCTCCAGGACACAGGGGTTCCAGTCGTGGTCCTGGTCGAAGCACAGCCGCCGCTCGCCGGTGCCGTCGTCGTTGATCAGGTGCATGTTGCCGACGTACCATTCGCCAGTGCAAGGCACGGCCTGCTCGCAGGCGGTCGAGACGAACATGATCTGGCCACTGGGCATCCGGCAGACGTCGTAGTGCCGGGTGTGCGGGTCCGCGTGCGCGGTGATCTGGCGGTGGCCGGAGCCGTCCACGTTGACCTCGTGGATCCGCTCGTTTTCGCTGAACAGGATTTTCTGGGCGTCGAAACTCAAGTCCATGTCGCTGATGCGGCCGCCTTTGTAGACGGACGTGATCTGTCCGTCCGGTTTGACCGGCGAGAGCACAACCAGTTCGCTGCCGATGTGATTCGGCCCGCCCCAATTGGAAGCGAAGCCCGGCCCGCCGCGGCCCAGCAGGAGCTTATCGAGCCCCACCAGCAGCGGATTGGCAAACAGGATCGCCTGGCCTTCGGCGGCGATTGTTTCGCGTAGGGCAAGCAACGCCGAAAGTGCGCCGCCGTCGCCGGCCAGAATCCTCGGCCAGACGGCGTTCATCTGGGTTTCCAGAGCGTCGATGCGTTTGGCGTAGTCGCCCGCCTGGGCGTAACGCTCGCCGAACGTTTCCTGCTGATCCTTCACGGCCAGACGCATGGAGGCGATCTTGTGATGCTCGGCCATGGCTTCCTGCACCGTGGCGATCGCATAGTAACGTTGCTGCGTCTGCTCCAACGACGTGGGCGCGATTGCGCCCGTGAATTTCGTCATCCACGGGGCAACTCTCTCCCGGATCGCCGCTTCGACGGTCGCCAATTCGTGGTCCACCTTCGCCGCGCGGATCTCCGCCGCCGCGTTGTATTGATCGACGAGGATTCGCGGTTTGCCGGGCACCCAGTCGGTCGGGAAGTACTCGCGCCCGGCCATGTCCCGGCGCTGGAAGCGGACCCAGATGCTGTCGGTCTGCTCCCACTTGATTTGTGCCAGGCTGACTTCGTCCTTGAAATCCGGCTTCAGTTTATCGTAGAGCTGCTGACGCCGCCCGATGCGTTCTTGACGCGGGCCTGCGCCGGGTCGGGACATCGGCACCTGAGGCGAGAACCACAGGTTGCACTCCCCGGCCTTACTCACCGGGAGCAGGGCCAGAACATGGTAGCGGCCCGGAGCTTCGCGGATGGCCCAGACGTGCTCGTTGGGCAGAGCCGACGCTGCCTTGTCCGGCAAGGCGAGGGAGGAATGGCCTCCCAGCACGCGGAGCTTGCCGCCCGCCAGGCCGAGGCCCATCGCCAGCCCCTCGTGGCCGCCGAATTCCGACTCCAAAGAGAAGGTCCGGCACAGCACGACCACCTCGCCGGACCGGGCCTTGAGCATCGCGGCCAAGTCTGCCAACTGGCCGTCCTTGATCTCCGGAGCTTCCCGCCATGCGAGCTGGCGCGTCTTCAGTGCCACCGGCGCGGCCAGATCGACCTTCGTCAGCTGCTCGATCTGGCGCACGTCTTCGCCATCCGCGGCCAGCGCGCCGAGCGTGTGCCAGTTGCCCAGGCCGACGCCGGCGCGGGAGAGCACCAACTGATCGATCTCGCATTCCCAGCGCAGCAGGGCCTCGCGCGCGGCGAGCATCGTTTCCTGCCACGTGGCTTTCTTCTCGTAGGGCGGCTGAGCACCCTTGTCACGCAGGGCCGCGGCGCAGGCCTTCTCTTCCGGCGACATCACGATGACGTCGCCGGGCTCGCCGAACGCTTCGATCTCCACGACCGAATTCCAGCCCCCGGCGTCCTTGTTTCTGGCTGGTGAGCCGGCTTTGACGGGGTACGTTCGCCAGATGCGGAACTCGATCCAATCCACTTTGCCGGCCACAAGCGGTTTGTTGTCGCCGGAGACGAACGACGTGTGAAAGCCGCCACCGTCCTTGCCGAGAATCGTATCGCCCGAGGTTGCCAACGGAGCGTCAGGGAATTTGGGCAGCTGTCCGGGATGAGCGCTGTTGTCGGCCACTCGCACTTCAAAGTCCTGGTTGGCGCGAGTGTCGCCGTTACACGTGAACAGGCCAATCTCGTAAACCGGTTTGGATTGGCCCAGGTAGAACGCGATCACCGAGGGCTGGCCATCGATCTGCACGCGGCCTTCGGCCCCCGCGACACCCGCCGAACCATCCACGAGTTCCCGCGGGCTGGGGGCGTCGCCGTAGATCCGCACGCCGTTTCGCGCCAACAGATTGCGTCCATTCTGCGACTCGATGCGTTCGGCCAGCTTGGCAAAACCGTCCTGGTTGTTGTCCCAGGATTCCGTCTTGCGCTCGGCGCCGACGGTAACGCCGAACGCCGCAAACAACACGGCCATCGCAGCCGCCAAACTGCCGTGCAGGGACGTGGAACACGCTCGCTTGATCATTGCTACTGGTCCAATTCTTTCTCAGGAAGATTCCGTCCGGATACGCTCCGAGCGGTAACCATCCCCTAGGTTAGCCGACATCTCCCGATCACCGTGAGCCTGGAATCGATCCCAGCTCAGTGGGCGATCCATCTTACCACAACGTCCCTCCCCGTGCAGAGCCGTTTTCGAACTCGATATCGCGAACTCGGATGGAGTCGGAGGGTTCCCAGAAATTAGCCGGGGGTTGAACGCAGCGATCCGTTCACGGAGATCTTTCGCTGCTAGCATTTACTGTGGCAAGTCCGATGTGATAATGATTTCGTCAACTTGATGCGATGCCCCTGATGGTTTGGGAAGACCATCCTACATTGAGTTAGGTAAGTTATTTTGCCGCTCGCCTCAAGGGGACGAGGCCTGCGACGAACGCCGCCATTGGCTCGCCTTTTCTGTGTTGCCGCGCTGCTCGTTGAGTTCGGCCAGCCTGCGCGGAATCTGTTGGTTAGCTGGGTCGCCTTCAAGCTGATGTTCCAGCGAAAGGATTTCAATCGTGACGTTGGTCAGATGGCGGGCCGTGTCCAGATGCGTTTGCCCCTGGGCCGTATCGCCCAGACGCAGGTAGGCCATGCCCAGCTTGTGGTGCGCCTCGCGATCGAACGGTTTCGCTTTCAAGACCCGGCTCAGATCCTCCACGGCCCGGTCGAATTGGCCGCCATCGAAATCGATCTCACCCCGCAACTTCAGGGCGTCCAGCAGCTTCGGATCCTTCGCCAGGAGGCTGTCCACCTCGGCCGCCGCCTCGGACCCTTTGCCCTCCTGCCGCAGCAGCTTGGCATTCAACAGTTGATACTCAGGAGCAGCAGGCACGTCCGCCAGCACCAGGTCCAGCTCCTTGCGTGCCGCCGCCAAGTCGCCCATGTGCAGCGACCGTTCGGCGATCTGATACCGCACGCGACGAACCTCTTTGGCCGGCGGATTCCGGCGTAGAGCTTGGCGATAGGCGTCCAACGCCGCCGCCACTTGTTCGCGTTCATGGTAGATTCCCGCGGACACCAACCAGGGTTCTGGGTCGTCGGGCACCAGAGTTGCCAGCTCGCGACAGTATTGCAACACGGACTTGTCATCGACCTTTTCGTACGTCAGAGAGATCAGTAGACGTAGTACCGTGACTTGCTGCGGCCCCGGGCGGTAAGCACCCAGGAGGGCCTTCTCGGCCAGGGGTGCCACCTTGGCTTGTTGCGCGGTCACCGCCAACGCGAGCAAGTCGTTCGGATCACAGGCGGACAAGTCGTGGATCTTTTCGAAGCGTTGGATCGCTTCCTGTCCGCGCCCCAGGGAAGTCAGAATCTGGCACCTCAGCAATTCAGCCGGAAGGTATTCACCACGGACCGTCCAACTGGATTTGAGGAGCCGCAAGGCTCGTTCCGGGTCGGACGCCTGCAACTTGCGGGCACGTTCCACCGTTCGCTGCGGGTCCTCCCGCAAGGCGAGCCAGGCAATCACGGCTGCCAGCAGCAGGAATCCGGCGCCAAGCACCACCGCCAACCGAACGGCACGCCGGCGCTCGTCCGGGGCTGCGGACAAATCCGGGTCGGGCGTAGCATCAAGGTTCACTCTCTCCGGCTCCTTCAATTAGCAGGCTCGTCCGGCATACCGGAACGTCGCGGAAGACTTCCGTCTTGCCGCTTGGCCAGCGGACCGTCACGTCCCGCGGTTGACCGTCGGCGTTGGGAAACAGTATACGCCGATCAGCATGCGACGCGTAACCACCGCCGCCGTTGACAAATCGTACCAGCTTGCGTCCTTGGTACTCCAGAGAAACCGCGGCTCCCACCGCGTCGGGATTGGACTGGATTCCGCGCAGCACCGTGCGAATCCAATTGCGGGGCGTCAAGCGATTCCTCAATAACACGACCGGATCGTTCTGATGCACAACCACCAGATCAGGCGCCCCGTCGTTATCCAGATCGCCATAGGCCGCACCGCGCCCGGCGTGAGGAATGCTGAAATATGGCCCGCCCGATGCGGTCACGTTCTGAAACGTCTGGCCTGTCCGGTTGCGAAACAGCATGGCTGGCTGCTGATAGGGGCCTTCGCCCCTGTGGTAGAGCACGTGCCCATTGATGACGAACAAGTCCAGCCAACCGTCGGAGTCAAAATCGACGAAACCGGTTCCGAAACCGACGTAGGGACGGCTGATGCCACCCAAGCCGACCGCGAGGGTCGCATTGGAAAAACTGGCTCCACTCAGCCAGCGATACAGCGTGTCGTCCTCCCGCTCGTAATTGGTGACCCACAGGTCGCCGTGTCCATCGCCGTCGTAGTCCCCAAAGTCGACCCCCATACTCCCTTGGGCGGTGCCGTTCTCATTGGTCGCTACGCCGGCCATCAAACCCGCTTCCTGAAACCGCAGGCCGGGCCCTCCCAGGTACAAATGGTTATCGGTGGTGTCGTTGGCTACGTAGAAATCGATCCAGCCGTCTTGGTTCACGTCCGCGGCCACCACGCCCAACCCTTTGCCTTCGTCGCTGAGGCCAGCTGTTCTCGTGATCTCCTCGAAGGTGCCGTCCCCGCGGTTTCGAAACAGGCGATCCGGTGCCCCCGGATAAGCCCAAGGGCCACACACGTCGCGGATTCCCCGCAAAGTATCGTCGCAAGACTTGGTGTCGTCGGGCGGGATATTCAAATAGGCCGCCACGTACAGATCGGGGCAACCGTCCCGATCGACGTCCGCCCACGCCGCCGTACTGTTAAACCCGTCGGTAACCAGTCCGGCCTGGCCAGCCACTTCCCGAAAGGTGCCGTCCCCGTTGTTCCGCAATAACTGACTGCGTCCGAAACAGACCACGAACAGATCGGGAAAACCGTCGCAGTTGAAATCTGCGACTGCGCAGGCGCGGGTATAATCTCCGGCAGTCCCCAATCCGGCCGCTACGGTGACGTCGACGAAGTGTCCATCGCCGTCGTTTCGATATAACGCCGGAGGCCGGCCCTCGATTTTCCGCGGCGTCCCGAAGATCTTCCCCCCGCCGGGAAAGAAGATGTCCAGGTCGCTATCGCCGTCGTAGTCCAACATCGCCACACCGCCCCCCATCGATTCCAAGACGGTATAGTGGCCGCCTTCCCAGCCGGTGCGAAAGGCGAAGCGGACGCCGGATCGTTCGGTCACGTCTTCAAACCAGTCATCGGGCTGCACCGGACGCGCAACCGCTGGCGGCGTTCGTGGCAGCGGGGATTCCGGCGAGAGCGAGTCCGCCGGGGCGTCGCCGGGGGTGGGCACCTCGCGCGAAACTTCCTGATGGGGCGTTTCCGTCCGAGAATTGCACCCGGCTGTTGGCAGACACAACCAAGCCCCCAGGAGCCCGCGCCCAGCCCAGGTCCGCCACGGATCGCGTCTTGCGGTAATTCGGTGAACAACGTGCAGCAACTCCGCAGTCGACGCGGCACACGCCTGGCACAGAACCTCACAGAGCAACCCAATTCTCACCAATTCGGCTCCCGACGCAGTGACATCGCAACGAACCACCGTCAATCAGCCCCGCAGACAGGAAGGAGTCTTCGGATGACCGGTGGTGCCGCCAAGCATTTTACCAACAGCACCCTGGTTGGCACTACTGCCGAGCTCAGCCAAGGTCCTGAGGCTGGGAAAACTCCGCTTACCCGAACAAGGCCACACGTCCGCCCAGTTTTGCGCGGGCCAGGCACGGGCGAAGCTCGCGGTGGGCCGCGACAGCGATTCAAGCGTGGTCGAGATGATGCAGGAGACGTGGAAAGGGCGACCTATGGGTAAGTTATTTCCTGCCGCTCGGCTTGACGATGCCAGTACTATGCCAGCCCAGGCCACCGGCATAGGGACGGCTGCGTCACGCCCCACTAGACGTGTGCGACGTTGATAACTGAGGTCATGTTTGCGGCTCCTCACGCCTGGTGGCCCTAGGAAGGGGCTTCGGGCGAGGCTCGGCGCGCCAGTTCTGCACGCAGGCGGGCCACTTGGGCTTCGGCTGCGTGGCGCGCTTCGGCTTCGCGATTCGCCCGTTCGGCTTCGCGCTCCGCCCGTTCCGTGCGAGTCAGCAGCCGCTCGCCCGTGTCCAACCGATAGAACCGCAGCCGCTGCTCGACCATCACCAGCCTCAACCCCAACTCTTGGCTCTCCAGGCCGCCCGCCGAGTCCGGCTCGATTCGCACGTAACTATCGCCAGACAGCCGATGGCCTTGTAGCGGTGGGTCCAGGTAGTCCTGAATCGGATCGAACAGGAAGTATTCCTTCACCGCCAGCCGGGCATAGAGTTTCGGCTTGTCCACGGTGTCCTTGCGCCAGGTCCTCTTGGAAGTCGTCTCGATCACCACGTCCGGCGATTGACCCTCGATCCAGATCTTGTAAACACGGCGTGTTTTCGGGGTGAGTCCTTTGACTACGAAGGCATCGGGCACGACGAACCGGCGCGGATTCCCTTGCTCGTAGTACACCAGCAGATCGCCCGACACATAGACCCGCTGGCCCTGGTAGAAATCCTCCAACACCTCAATGTGTTCGACCATCCGCTGGCGATGTACGTCCGTCTCGCCCATAGGTTTACCGTCCGATTCCGGATAGGTGACGTGTGTGACGTCGATCACTGAACTCATGTCTGCGGCTCCTCCTGCCCGGCCCTGTGGCCGTGTGTTTCCCAGCTCCATGATACCATTTCGGGCGGCAGGCGGAAGACGGAAGAGAAAACCGAAGACAGGGTCTGACCCCATGTATCGTTCGACGGGGGCGAACGGCGGGCAGGAACATCGGGGACAGGAAGATGAGGGCAGGCAGATATCAGCAGCGATGCGTGGAGGTGCCCCAGCACCAGCTGGAAGTCGCGCGAGAGCATGTAACGCACCTCGCGAAGCTCGGTCGGCGGCGGCCCGACGTGCGTCTCCGAGAGGTTAAAGAGAGAATTGAATCCGGGAGTGGGTCGTTCGTAGAAGTCATCGCCTGTGAGTGCGGTGAACGGTCGGGGTGGCTGGCGGCTGAGCCGAGCGAAGCCCCAGTCCCCGATTTCTAGGGCATCGCGGCACTCTGCCCCAGCCGACAGTTATTGATGCGCCGGTCCTTGGGCCTCTTCTGGGGCGACCGATTGGGTGGCGTCAATCAGGAGCCAACAGACCACACCCATCAGGTAGACGGCGGCAAAAATGTAGAAATTCAGGTGATATCCCTGCAACAGACCGGCCGTCTTATCGACCTGCGAAAGCTCCTCGACCGTCGACCCCAGGCCCGCGGCGTGGCCGGCGAGCGCTTGAGCCAGGATGTAGCCCGACATCCAACTCGCCAGCGTGCCGCCGAGGTTGCCGACCATGTTCATCATGCCTGCCACGATGGCGGCGTAACGCCGGCCAATGTCCTGGCAGATGGCCCAGGCCGGACCCATCGCCAAGTCGGTAAAGAAACCGGCCGAGGCGATCACCACGAAGAACCAGAAGGCCGTCGGTGCCAGCGGGGCCAGCAGGAAGCAGACGGCGGTGAACGCATGTGCGATCAACCCAAACAGCTTGCGGCCCAGGCGGCGGTTGCCCGTGCGGCGGATAAACCAGTCGGACAGGTAGCCGCCGGTCAGACAACCGACCGCCCCCATCCATAACGGCCCGCCTTTATAGATTGCGCCCAGCATGTCGGTCTTGGCGATGCCGTATTGTGATTCCAGAAACCTCGGCAAATACGTGATGTAGAAATACCAACCGTAGGCTTGGCAAGCGTACATCAGACAGAGCGCCCAGAGGTTTCGGCTGCGGAGGATGTGGCCCCAGGGAATGCCCTTGTGCGCCGCCTGGGATTCGGCTCCGCCAACGCGGATCAAGGCCAGTTCGGCGGCGTTGACCGTCGGCTTCTCTTCCGGCCGGTTGCGGAACCAGCGGGCGAACAGCACGCACCACACCGCGCCAATCGCGCCGAACAGCCAGAACGACCAGCGCCAGCCGGGCAACAGCGGGTGGATCCAGACCTGATAGACCTGCTGGCCCTCGGCGTTCGTCACCGTCCGGCCCAGGCCCTCGACCAAAACGGCCCAAATGATTGGCGTCAGGCCGCCCATCAACCGGCCTGACATCCACACGCACCCCTGGGTGAAGCCCCGTTCGTCCATGGGAAACCAGTTGTGCAAGGCCCGCGTAATGTTCGGATAAGCCCCGGCTTCGCCCATGCCGAACACGAATCGGACCAGCACCAGCACCGCCATCCAACCGACGGTCAGCGTGATCGGCCTGGCCCAGGGCAGCGGCAGCGAAAACGTCCAACCGTTCCAGGCCCAGTAGCCGACCACCCCGGTCAAGGCGGTGAACACCGACCACCACAGCACGATGCGCAGCAGCACGTTGCGTGGTCCGAACACGTCGCCCAGCCAGCCGCTGGGCACTTCGAACAACGAATAGGCCAGGGCGAAGGCTGTGAACGCCCATTTCAAGTCGGACTCGTCGTGCAGACCCAGCGCATCGATCAACGCCGACTGGCCGGAGGAGAAGCAGACGCGGTCCAGGTAGGTGATCATCGACAGCGTACAGGCGAAGCCCAGCACGCCGTAGCGCACGCGGGTCGGCCTCGCAGCTTGAACGGCGTCGGGAGAAAGTGTGCTCATGGGGGCATCCGTGGCGAGAGACGCGGGGCGCGTGATTCAAATTGATCCGTGGAGATTGGAGAGCCCAGACCGCGTGCCATCGTACCGATTGCCGGATCGTGACGCAACTCGCCGCGGCTCCCATGCTCGACGAAGCGTGTCACAACGGGTATTTTGTTAGCGGCACTAGCTACTTCGCCTTCAGGAATCATCGCATGCACACCGCACCCGTCGCGAACGACGGCCGATCCGCCGCCGTCCTGAATCTCAAGTACATCTGGACGATCAGCCTGGTTGCCGCCCTCGGCGGATTGTTGTTCGGCTACGACTGGGTGGTGATCGGCGGCGCCAAGCCGTTCTTCGAGAAGTTCTTTCAGTTGGACAGCAAGGAGTTGAGCGGTTGGGCCAACAGTTGTGCCCTGTTGGGCTGTCTGGTCGGCTCGCTGATTTGCGGCGCGCTGAGCGACAAGCTGGGGCGCAAAATCCTGCTGTTGGCCTCCGCCGTGTTGTTCGGCGTGTCCTCGGTTCTGACGGGCTGGGCCTCCACGTTCACGCTGTTCGTGATCTGGCGCATCTTGGGAGGCGTGGCGATCGGCATGGCGTCGAACCTCTCGCCGATGTACATCGCCGAAGTGGCGCCGGCCCACCTGCGAGGCCGGTTGGTGGCCATCAATCAATTGACGATTGTCATCGGCATCCTCGGCGCGCAGATCGTTAACTGGCTGATCGCTGTCAAACTGCCGCATGCCGTGCCGGACGGGGCCTCGGCAGAGATCCTCCGGCAGGCGTGGAATAGTAACTTCGGTTGGCGGTGGATGTTCACCGCCGTGACGGCGCCGTCGCTGCTGTTCCTGATCGGCACCTGGTTGATCCCGGAAAGCCCCCGCTGGCTGGTGAAAAACGGCAGGGCGGATCGAGCCAGGCGGATTCTGGCCCGTATCGGCGGCGAGTCGTACGCGGCAGCGCAGGTCGACGACATTCAGCAAACCATCGCCGCGGAGGAAGTCCAACGCGTCCGCTTTGCGGACCTGTTGGAGCCGCGACTGCGGACCATCCTGCTGGTCGGCGTCACGCTGGCCGTGCTCCAGCAATGGAGCGGCATCAATTCCATCTTTAACTACGCCGAGGAGATCTATCGCGAGGCAGGGTACGGGATCGCCGACATCATGTTCAACATCGTGATTACGGGCACGATCAACCTGGTCTGCACGTTGGTGGCCATCGCTACCGTCGATCATTTCGGGCGCAGGATCCTGATGCTGGTCGGCTGCGCCGGGATTGCCGTCTCGCACGCCCTGATTGGCATTGCCTATGTGTTCGACCTGAAGGGATTCAGCGTGTTGGTCTTCACCCTGTGCGCGTTGGGCTGCTATGGATTGTCCCTGGCACCGGTGACCTGGGTGTTGATTTCGGAGATCTTCCCCAACCGCATTCGCGGCGCGGCCATTTCCGTGGCCGTCTCCGCTTTGTGGATTGCCTGTTTCATCCTGACCTTCCTGTTCCCGATCCTGACGAGCAAGCTGGGTCTGGCGCTGACGGCAGGCCAGAGCTTTGCGGACGAGAGCCAGCGTGTGGGCGCGGCGGCCCGCCTGGGGATGGGGGCGACCTTCTGGATCTACGCCGCCGTCTGCGCCGTAGGTTTTGTCTTCATCCTGCTGCGGGTACCGGAAACCAAAGGCAAGACGCTGGAGCAAATTGAACGCGAGTTGGCGGGTTGAGTGGGGTGGTTGACGCGGGGGCGGGAGTGGCGTGTTCAGTTTGTGCCTGTCAAGGCCAATTGATTTGATCCCGGTTCTATTCTGCGTTTGGGGCTGGGGAAGGCTTCCCCGTGGAGGCCGGCGTGATCCACTACTCTTCCGGCCCGAAGGGGCCAAAACAAATCAGCCCAGAGCGTCGCGGCGCTAGCCGCCGGTTCCGAACGCCACCGGCGGCTAGCGCCTTGCCGCTCACAACTCACGATCTAAGCCTTGACAAAGCACTAGCCAACTGCGCTGATTTGTTTGGCCCCTTCGGAGCGAAAAAACCAGGAACATCCACCGTCTTTGCCACCCAACTTCCGTAAACAGTACCTGCCCGATGGCTTTCTTGCGCCAACCCCAACTTTGCATCACCCTCCCATTCCACAACCCAG
>JAPLNJ010001237.1 GCA_026692885.1 Planctomycetota bacterium
CGTGGCGTGAGACAAGGGGTCAGACGTACAGATTTCAGTTTTCGCAGTCGTGTGCCCAAGCCTAGGGAAAGCCTTCTGCCCGCGAAAACTGAAATCTGTACGTCTGACCCCAGCTGGCGATCCGTCTCTGCGAAACCGTAAAACCCCATGCTTGACACCGACAACCCCGAAAACCGTTGGGTGCTAGTGAGTCCTAGGTTGCCCATGGAAAACGAGAGACCGAGGATTGGGAGGGCGACGCTCCTGCGGAGCTGCGGGCCGTCTCTGACGGCCGCTCCGGCTCGGCAGGAGCCTCGCCCTCCCAGTCCATTAGCAACCTAGGACTCAATAGTGCTTGACCTGAGACACGCTCGCGCAATACGAACATTCTTGCTGGTTAGGCATTCCAGGCTGACGTCAGGCTGGAAAGCCTGACCTACATGGGTACGGCCGCAGGCCGCGTTAGGCGGTGGGTAGCCCTTGGCGACGGGGGGGCTCGTGGGTGCCCTCTTCGCGGTGGGCCATCCGACGGATCGCCGCGGCCGCGACGTACAGACCCTGGAGGGCGATGGCACCGAAGACGTAGGGCTGGCCACCGCCGCCAAATCCGTAACTGTGCAGGCCGGCACCGAGGACGAAGTTCACGCCGTACCAAGCCATGACGACCAGCGAGAAGCAGATCACCGACAGCGCCGCCAAGCCGAACTGTCTGACCCAACCTGCGTGGCGGGCATGCAACACGGCGAGGTAACCGAGCAGGGCCACCAGCGCCCAGACCTCCTTTGGATCCCAGCCCCAGAAGCGGCCCCAGGAGTAGTCGGCCCATACGCCGCCCAGGATCGTGCCGGCCGCCAGCAGGAACACGCCGACCTGCAGGGCCTGGTAGATGAACTCGGCCAGACTCTCGATCGCGGTCTCGTCTTCCGACCCGACCAGATAGTAGCCCAACGCGATGTTGCCGATGCCCAGGGCTAAGCCAAAGGCCGCGTAGCTGAGTGTGATGGTCATCACATGCGTGACCAGCCAGAAGTTGCTTCTCAGCACCGGCTGCAGCGGTTGCAGACTCGGGTCCAGTGCCGCCGGACAATTGTCGGCGAGGATCAAGGCCACGGTGGCGACGGCCGCCGCCGCCGTCAGCACGTACTGGCGACGGTGGATGATCTCGAACAGCAGACCGAAAACAGCCACTCCCACTCCCAGATAGATCACCGACTCATACATATTCGTGACCGGCGCTCTGCCCGAGATCACCGCGCGCATCGCAAAACCGACGAGCATGGCCAGTAGTCCCGCAGCAAGGGTCACCCAGCCGGCGACATAGAACGGTTTCCAGTGCGTCCCCAGGCTCAGCAACAAACCGATCGCGGCGAGCAGAGTGAACACCCAAGCAAAGCGGAACGGCGCCCAGTGATTGTAGGCCACCTCCAGTGTCATGGTCCGTCGGCTGGGGTATCGCCCCAATTGCGGCCCCAGTTCGCGGATGGTTTTGAGGAACGCGGCCGAGGCCGAATCAAAATCGGTGGCGGAGCCGGCCAGATAGGCCTTCCGCGCCGCTTGGAACTGCTGTTTCGCCTCGCGCATCTGCTTGGTCGGGTCGGTCACGTCGTCGAAATCGCCCTGCAGTAAGTAGGCGACCGAGACCCACTCGCCCTCGTCACTGCCCTGGACAGGCAGGACTTCCAGTCGCTGCCCCATGCGGTGGTCCTGGTAGGCCCAGAATTTGTCAGCCAGTTCCAGAGCCTTCTTTTCGAATGTCGTGTGGCCTGGCTGTTCCTTGCTCAGCAGACGTTCGGCCCACTGCAGGAACGGCTTTTCGTCGTTGGCGTCTGGCAGTTTGAGCTTGGCTTGGCTGAGTTCGAGCGGCGACATTCGCGTTTGGCCTTTCGCCAAGTGCAGCGATTCCCGCAAGGGCAGGAACCCCACGGACAGCAAGGGGGCCGTGTCCCACTTGTCCGGCTGATGCAGTTTGAAGTAGTCCGTCCGCGAATTGGTAATACCTGGCAGCTGCGGGCTGCGGGCCTTGTCCCAGCCTTGCCAGTCGAACAACATGGTCAGATACAGCGTGTTGGCGTCAAGCGTGCATTTCGTTTCGGGGTCCACGAAGCTGGCTTGGTTGCAGAGTGTGCGCAGCAGTTCCCAGGCCACCGTGTCCAAGGGCTTGTGGCGGCCGCCCTCCTGAATCGGCAGGTGCCGCCACTGATCCCAGTCCCACACAGGATCTCCGCCGGGAGCGGCGAATGAGGCGGCACCCAGCAAGATCCAGACAGCCAAGGTGGTGAGGCATCGCGACATGGTGGACTCCTTAGGACATCGCCCGCGGTTGGCGCTGGCTCGTAGGTAGTACTCGTTTAACCCGGAGCCGGGTACCCGCTTGCGGGTGGCGACGGCGTTTCGACATTTGTCGCACGCGCCGTCGCCGTTGGCTCTGGGTTAAACGACGACGCGGTGTACTGTTTTGGTTCGGACCAGAAACATGAGCAACGTGCCGGCGCAGATCATCAGACTGCCCAGGTACTTAAGGCGTCGGCCCGGATCGTAGGCCACGGCTAAGACCGACTTCTTTCCCCCGCTGGGCGATTCCTCAAAACTGGACTGATAGAAGGTGAACTTGCCCACCGTGAGCGGTTCGTTCATCGCAATTTGCCGCTGTGCATCCAGGCCCTTAGCCGGGTCCCGCACGCGAACGGAGCTGGCGAAGAAGGCGTTGCCCATTCCGCCGGGATTGGGCCGGCGCGTGAACTCCTTGAGTTGGACCGTGCAGCCCAACGGCACCGCTTCGTAGCCCAAGAGCACGTCGATCGGCCCGCGGCCGGTCAACACGTTCTGCAAGCCATACTGTTGGTCGCCCCGCTTCAGCCAGACTTGTCGGCTTTGGCCATCGACGGTCAGTTTCACGAGCGCCGCCGCCTCGGCGTCACCGGCTTCCCGATCCGTCAGTTCGACCGGTTGGAAGGTGACTTCCTTACGGGCCCGGGGAAGGTGTTGCACGAGGGCCACACTGAACTGGCCGCCGAGGGCAATCTGGTCTCCTGCTTTGACTTCTCGCGTCGGAGTGTACGAGCCGTTAACGGCGGCCCGGCAAAACAGTTTGCCGCTGGGCGTCTGCAGAAACACGGCGCCGGGGATCGGCGTGACGACCGGATGGTGATACCAGAACTTCACGGGCAATTCTCGGCCGTGGACGCCGTCCAACGTGAGTAGCGGCCGCTGGGCAAACGCGATTTGCCGCGTCGGTTCCTCGCGGCCAGGTTCGTAGACTTTCAGTTCCAGTAGCGGGTTCTTGGGTGTGTCGCCTTTTGTCGTGAAATGGCCGTCCGGAGTCGGCCGGGCGTTCGGCAGGTATTCAACGATCTCCACAGTGAGGCCAGAATCACCGACCGGGACCTTCTGCCCGACGTGGTCGTCGATCTTCACGCGGTGCATCTGGCCTTGGCAGTGCAGCGAGAGCATGCCGGTCCGGCCCAGCTCCTCGGTCGGCGGTGGCTGCAGATCGTCGAGCATCGATTCCAGCGGGAGTGGGAGCAGTTCGTAACGCGTAGGACCGATCACGGCCTCGCCCCCGAACATGTTGGCGGTCAGCCAGTCCTCGGTCACCGCTTTGCCCGTCGGGCCGGAGAGCAACAGTTTCAGGGCCGGTCCCTGGAAATCCTGGTCGTCCGCCACCCAGTCGATATTCTCACGGGCATGCCGATAGAACTTGAGCACCTGCAAGCCCAGACCGTCCGCCTCGCCGAAGTCTAACGGGCGGTGTTCCGGCCAGTCGACTGGGCCGGGGCGAAAGGCAAACTCCGTCGACCGCTGCTTGCCGTGCTCCGGCTGCAGGACCGTGATCACGCTCCGCTCTGCCACCTGGAGCCGATCGCCTTCCTGGCCCTCCCGCAGGGACAGCGTGCCTTCGATGCCTGAGCGGAAGGTCTGGATCGCGCCCGCCAACAAGACCAGCAGACCGGCGTGCGTCACCACGAAACCGGCCTGCGAGATCTTCCACGGGAACCGGATCAGCGTGGCCGCCAGGATGTTCACGCTCAGCAGGGCCAACCAGCCGACGAACCAGGAACTGCTGTAGACATACCATTGAGCCACCTCACGGCCTTGGGCGGCTTCCAGGAACGTGGCCCAGGCGAGCACGGCCGCCAACAGCACGATCAGGATCACCGCCAGCTTCAACGACGCCAGCCCGCGGTAGAGAAACATCAGCATGCGATCAGTCCTTGAATTGGAAGAGCCGCGTCAGGGCCTCCAGCAGCGTCGTTGGGACTCCGTGACGTGATGCGTCGCGCAGCGACTCCAGGGGCGGGTGAAAGAGCTTGTTCGTCAAGCGGTCGAAGGCGATGCGAATCTCGCGGCTGGCTCGATCGTCCAGCTGCGGCAATTTGTTCAGCAGCCGCTGCAATTCTTCTTCCTTTGGCTTCTCCCACAGTGCGCGTAGCCGTTTGATCACCGGGCCGGTCGCACGGAAGTGAAGTTCGACCATAAAGGCCTCGGTTTCCTGGTCGATGATCCGCAACGCCTTGGGCAATTCCTTCTCCCGTTCCAGGCGGTTCCGCTCGCAGGCGGCGCGCAGGTCGTCGACCGAATACAGATAGACGCCGGGGCGCAGGCCGATCGCCGGATCGAAGTCGCGGGGCACGGCCAAGTCGAGAATGAACCACGGGCGAGCGCCGCGGGACCGGGCCAACGGCGCGAACATGGCATCGGTGACGATCGGCTCGGCCGCCCCCGTGGCGCTGATGACCAGGTCGGCCACGGCCAATTCGTCGAGCAAGTGTTCCCACGGACTTGCCCGGCCCTGGCGGCGCTGGGCCAGTTCCATGGCGCGCTGGGGATTGCGATTAACGATCGTCACGTGGCGGGCCTGGCGATCCTGCAGGTACTGCAACGTCTCTTCCGCCATCTCGCCGGCACCGATCACCAGCGTCTGCTTATCGTCGAAGCGTTCGAAGATCTGACCGGCAAATTCCGCCACTGCGACGCTGGGGATGCTGACCCGCCGTTCGTGAATCGCCGTTTCACTGGCCACCCGGCGAGCAACGCGCGCCGCGGCCTGGAATACCGCGTGCGTCAGCGGCCCCGTGGCTTCCTGCTGCGTCGCCAACTGGTAGGCGAATTTAACCTGCGAGGAGATCTGCGGTTCGCCGACAACCATGCTGTCCAGGCTACTGGCCACGATGAACAGGTGGCGGACCGATTCGCGCCCATTGCGGTCATACAGATGTTCGATGATCGAAGCCGGGTCGAGTTGGTGGAAGTCGGCCAGGAACTCGACGACCTGCCGAGAGGTCGGCGCCCCGCCGAGTTCCGAGGCCGTGTACAGCTCGACGCGATTGCAGGTCGACAACAGCACGGCTTCGACCTTGGGAAATTTGCGCCGCAGACTGGAGAGTGCCGCGCGCGCCTGATCAGGAGTGAACGCCAGCCGCTCGCGCACCGAGATGGGCGAGTTCTGATGACTACAGCCAAGCAACTGCACCTGCATGCGCCGCCTCCCCTGCACAGCGTGAAGCCAAGAACAGCGGTCCCCACACCGGACCGCATCCGGCCGATTCGGGGTGCGGAATCATAGGCAGAACGGTCCGGCGATGTAACATCAATTTCCACCGTTGAAACGGCCTTTTCGGATTATTACCTTGCCAACCGCTAGCTGCCGGGTGGCCGGGGCACAGCGCAGCGGTGCTTCCGAAATCGTGGCCTGAGGCAAGCGGATAGGAAAAGTATGTCCGCTATTCACATCAGCCCGAAGCGCAAGTCTTGAACCCGGATTATTCATGCTCCTGTAGGCCGGAACAAGCAACCGGGAGCACTGCTGGAGCTTCGGTCGCTTCCGGCGCGTGGCGTCTGCACCAAGCGGGTTCTTCCGACGAGCACCACTATTAGTGACCAAACCCTTTTTCCACTGGGGCAGGCCCAGTGGGGGAAGTGGCCGAATGACAACGACTTACGCTTAACCTCGTACCATTCGAGCTTGCTCGGCGGGGCGGATCCGCGACAAACGTGCAAAGACCCCAGCTGGCGGTCCGTCTCTGCGAAACCGCAAAACCCCATGCTTGACACCGACAACCCCGAACACCGTTTGGTGCTAGGAGTCAATAGAATCGTGGCGCCGCGACGGTGTTCCCCATGGTTGTTCCCCACCCCGCCCATCTGCTACGATCGTAGGCGATCCCGGCAAATTCACTATCACCCGCTCGAAAGACCGAGCCAACCCCAAGGAGACTTCTTCATGACGGTATTCCATCGATCAGCTTTGCGACTGTGGATTGCGGTGCTGAGCTTGTTGTTGTTCGCAGACCGCGCGGCGGAAGCTCAGAATCAGGCGCCTCCCGCAAACCCACCACTCGTGGAGCCGATCACCAAAGGCCTGCGCGTCTTCACGTGCGGACACAGCTTCCACGTCTGGGTCCCCGGGATTGTTGCCGATTTGTGCCAGAAGGCCGAGATTCCCCAGCATGTCCAGGTCGGCCTGTCCTCGATCGGCGGTTCACGTGTCATACAACATTGGGATATTCCTGCAGACAAGAACACGGCCAAGGAGGCCCTGCAGACCGGCAAGGTCGATGTGCTGACGCTGTCGCCGATTTTCCTGCCGGATCCGGGCATCGAGAACTTCACGAAGTTGGCGCTGGAGCACAACCAAGACATCCGCGTCATCGTGCAGCCGATTTGGCTGCGCTGGGACATCTACGAGCCGACTACTAAGCGGCCGGAGAAAGTCGATCACAACGCCATTACCGGCGAAGAACTGCGCCAGCGGCACGCGGTGCATTTCCAGAAGATGGACGAGCACATCCGCGAACTCAATCAACGCTTCGGGCGGACCGTATTGTATGTGGCCCCGGCTCCCCAGGCGGTGATCGCCCTGCGCGAGAAGATCATTGCCGGCCAAGCCCCCGGCTTGAAGGTGCAGGAAGACCTCTTCACGGATGCCCTCGGCCATGGCAAACCAGCACTCCAGGCTTTGGTGGCTTACTGCGATTACGCCGTGATCTACCGCCGCAGTCCTGTTGGCCTGCCCGTGCCGACCATTCTGAAACAAGCCAAACTCGGAGAGCAAGAAGAAAGCCTCAATCGTCTGCTTCAAGAACTGGCCTGGGAAGCGGTGCTCCAGCATCCACTCAGCGGTCTGCGACGCTGAATTGTCTTGCCGGGCAGCAGGTCAGTGGATGGGCAACCCCTGGATGCAGTGCCTGGCCCAGGAGGCGATGGCCGGTATCGCCCTCATTCCCAGGCTGCTCGCAGCGCTGGTGGGGCCTCAGGGGCTAGCGCTGACCGTCCATTGGCAGCGTGACGAGTCGGCAGCTGGCGATTGACGACTTGTAATGCCACGACGTGAATCTGCCGGAAATGCTCCACGAGTTCGGCTGGCTCACTCTCCGCAGCAGCAATCGCAGTTGACGCTGCCCGTCAGCGCCCCTTTGATCAGGGCGCTGGCGCAACCTACCCCCGCGACGACTGAGACGGCCATCGCTGGACAGTTTTTCGCGCACGCGCCGCACTCCATGCAGGCGTCGCGGTCTACGATCCGCGCCCGCTCGCCATCCATCACGAAGACCGCGTGCGGGCAAACCTCAACGCACCTGCCGCAGCCGATGCAAATCGAGTCGTTGTACTTCAGCGTCACCACGTTTCGGAGGTATCGTAAGACCACTGTCGGTCCCCCTGGAAGTCTTCGTCGGCCTTGTGCCAACGGATCAAATGAACCGGCCTGCGATCCAAGCAGACAGTCCCGCAACGACAGCCACAATTTGGGCCGGAACGGCACGCCGCATTTCATGACGCACGCCGGACAGCGATGTGTACGTCGTCGAACCGGTGTAGATCATGGCGATGAAGCTGCTTACCGCCGGGACCAGCAGGCACCACGCGATCATACCGAGCCAAGCATCGAACTTACCCAAGAGGCCCCAGACCGCACCCGCTTGAGTGCACAGCAGACCCAGGCCGAGCCAAAGGCCCTTCAGTGACAACGGACGTCCTGGCAGCCACGGGAGCAAGGCAGGAGCCAACACCGAGCTGGCGAGCCAAGTGCTGAGCAGCAAGACCGCGGAGACTACGCCGGCTGCCGCAGCGCGGGACCAAGCATACCCATCGGGCCCCAGCCCAGCGAGGAACAATAGCGCGACCGCTGCGGGCACAAAGTACTTCGCGTAACGCGTGACTTCGATCGGGGCCACGGCCAAGCGCAGCCCCAACGGGAAATCGACCTTCCGCATCGCTGGCGTCGCCTGCATGTCGGCCGCCAGGAAGGCCGGGATGTCGCGGGCCAAGACCGGACCATAGATCACGCGAAAACCGCAGCGGTTCTTCACTTGATGGGCGGCGACGCCAGGCGCGCCCAGTTGGGGCACCACCAGTTGCCGATGCGATACGACCTCGGCCAGCCTTGTTGCGGTCACCTGACGGACGATCTCATCCGTACCAAACGTCCCCTTACCAGCGGCACACCAGACATTCACACCCTTGGTGTCTAGCACCAAGATCCACGCGTCCGTTGCGTCCAGTTTGGATCGCAAGTGGTCCAAGGTTAGCTTGTAGTTGGCCGTGACCAGCACCGGCGACTCGGCCGTGGGGCAGCCCATGGCGTACAGTCCCGGCGGCACGCGGTAGCGCATCCGGCCGATGCCCAGCCTCATTTGGCAAGCTCCCAGGTAGTCGGCCAGTCGCTGCGCTGTGTGTAGTTGCGGGACTTCGCCGACCGGGGTCTGCAGCACGCCACAGACCCAAGGCGGCCGACGACTCGGCAGGGTCGCCCGGTGAGCGGTGTCTTTCGGCTGGCAGCAGACGCGTTTCGGAGGTGCCTCGCTACTCGTCGAACAGCAGCACTTCCCTGACCCAGATTCACTCACAGTAAATCATCTCCCCCCAAGAGTACCTGCGACAAACCGAAAGCGCCGGTCGGTGGCGCACGGCGATGATCGCCGGATGCTCTCCACGCCCACCACCATCGCCGGGAATAACCACAGCGTGAGGTAACGGCCCAGAAACGACAGGTTCTTACTGATGCCTTGGCTCCTGCTGCGAAAGTCCTGTAACTTGGCTCCACAGGTCACAACGAGCTGCCCGTCGGCGCCGCTGCAAAGAATGGGTTAAGCACGCGGACGCCGCCATAATCCTGCCCGTGGTTCAGGTCTTCGCTGTATACGGTGTGACACCCCAGTTGCTGCGCAGCGGCCAAGATGGCAGCATCCCAGTACGAGAGACGAAACCTCTGCTTCGTCGCGATGGCCACCCGGACCAGCTCTTGCGTCACCGGCAGCACGGGAAATGTGGCCAACTTCTCGATGACCTCCACACCCTCGTCGTGAGTCATCTGCAAGCGTTGCTTGGTGACGGCCGCCACATAGAATTCTTGGAGCACCTGGGCGGAGAAACCGATCTCCGACTGC